>NZ_CP146022.1:5506821-5812755 GCF_036967205.1 Streptomyces sp. Q6 | reverse complement strand
GCGGCGTCACAGTCCTCGGGGGCGCGGTGGCCGGTCAGGTTCGCGGAGGACACGGCCATCGGGCCGACCTCGGTGAGCAGCTCGATGGCGACCGGGTGCAGCGGCATGCGCACGGCGACGGTGCCACGGGTCTCCCCGAGGTCCCACTGGAGGGACGGCTGGTGCTTGGCGACGATCGTCAGGGCGCCCGGCCAGAACGCGTCGACGAGCTCCCAGGCCATCTCGGAGAAGTCCGTGACGAGGCCGTGCAGCGTGTTCGGCGAGCCGATCAGGACGGGGCTGGGCATGTTGCGGCCCCGGCCCTTGGCCTCCAGGAGGTCACCGACCGCCTCGGGCGTGAACGCGTCCGCGCCGATCCCGTAGACGGTGTCGGTGGGCAGCACGACGAGTTCGCCGCGGCGGACGGCGGACGCGGCTTCACGCAGACCGGTAGCGCGGTCGGTCGCGTCGTTGGTGTCGTAACGCCGTGCCATTTAGCGGGCCTCCTGCTCTGCGTACTGCTCTGCGTACAGCTCAAAGGGATGAAATACGTCGGTCACGGCATCGCCTTGCGGGCGGTCGCGAACCGAGGCCGGTTGTTGAGGTCCGGGTGGTCGGCCGCGTCGGCCCAGCCCCGCTCCTCGGTGAAGATCCACGGCACCAGGCCGCCCTGGGTGTCCGCGTGCTCGATGACGACGACCCCGCCGGGGCGGAGCAGCCGGTGGGCGGTGCGCTCGATGCCGCGGATCAGGTCGAGGCCGTCCTCGCCGGAGAACAGCGCCATGTCCGGGTCGTAGTCGCGGGCCTCGGGAGCCACGTACTCCCACTCGGTGAGCGGGATGTACGGCGGGTTCGAGACGACGAGGTCGACCTGGCCGTCGAGGTCGGGGAAGGCCTCCAGGGCGTCTCCCTGGCGCAGGTCGACCCTGGACCCCTCGACGTTCTTCCGCGTCCACTTCAGGGCGTCCTCGGACAGCTCCACGGCGTGCACGCGCGAGCGCGGCACCTCCTGCGCGAGCGCGAGCGCGATGGCGCCCGAGCCGGTGCACAGGTCGACGATGAGCGGTTCGACGACGTCCATCGCGCGGACGGCGTCTATGGCCCAGCCGACGACCGACTCGGTCTCCGGGCGCGGCACGAAGACGCCGGGTCCTACCTGGAGCTCCAGGTAGCGGAAGTAGGCGCGGCCGGTGATGTGCTGGAGCGGCTCGCGCGCCTCGCGGCGCGCGGTCACCTCCCAGTAGCGGGCGTCGAAGTCCACGTCCTTGACGGTGTGCAGCTCGCCCCGCTTGACGCCGTGCACGAACGCGGCGAGCTCTTCCGCGTCGTTGCGCGGCGAGGGCACGCCGGCGTCGGCCAGCCGCTGGGTGGCCTGGGCCACTTCCGCGAGCAGCAGGTTCACGCTGGTCCTCCGGGCTGAGCTGTGGACTTACGGACGTACAGAAGGTCTTACGCGGCGGCGAGCTTGGCGGCCGAGTCCGCGTCGACGCACGCCTGGATCATGGCGTCGAGGTCGCCGTCGAGCACCTGGTCCAAGTTGTACGCCTTGAAGCCGACGCGGTGGTCCGAGATGCGGTTCTCCGGGAAGTTGTACGTACGGATCTTCTCGGAGCGGTCGACGGTGCGGACCTGGCTGCGGCGGGCGTCGGCGGCTTCCCGCTCCGCTTCCTCCTGCGCCGCTGCGAGGAGCCTGGAGCGCAGGATACGCATCGCCTGCTCCTTGTTCTGGAGCTGGCTCTTCTCGTTCTGGCAGGAAGCGACGACTCCGGTGGGAATGTGCGTGATGCGCACGGCGGAGTCGGTCGTGTTGACGGACTGGCCACCGGGACCGGAGGAGCGGTACACGTCGATCCGCAGATCGTTCATGTTGATCTCGACGTCGACCTCCTCGGCCTCGGGCGTGACGAGCACGCCGGCGGCGGAGGTGTGGATGCGGCCCTGCGACTCGGTCGCCGGCACACGCTGCACGCGGTGCACGCCGCCCTCGTACTTGAGGCGGGCCCAGACGCCCTGGCCGGGCTCGGTCGCGCCGTTGCCGCCCTTGGTCTTCACGGCGACCTGGACGTCCTTGTAGCCGCCCAGCTCGGACTCGGTGGCGTCGATGATCTCGGTCTTCCAGCCGACGCGCTCCGCGTACCGCAGGTACATGCGCAGCAGGTCGCCGGCGAACAGCGCGGACTCGTCGCCGCCCGCGCCGGCCTTGATCTCGAGGATCACGTCCTTGTCGTCGGACGGGTCGCGGGGCACCAGCAGGAGCCGCAGCTTCTCGGTGATCTCCTCGCGCGCCTTCTCGAGTTCCTTGACCTCGGCGACGAAGTCGGGGTCGTCGGCGGCGAACTCCTTCGCCGTCTCGATGTCGTCACCGTTCTGCTTCCAGGAGCGGTACGTCGCGACGATCGGGGTGAGCTCGGCGTAGCGCTTGTTCAGCTTGCGCGCGTTGGCCTGGTCGGCGTGGACCGACGGGTCAGCGAGCTTCTTCTCCAGATCGGCGTGCTCGCCGATCAGGTCCTCGACGGCCTCGAACATGTCCGGCTCCTGCTTGTACGTGAAGGCTGTGTCATTCCAAAGACAAGGTGCTGCACCGCAAAGCGCCGGTCCCGGTGTCCCCGTTGACCAGGGACACCGGAGACCGGCGCTGAAGCCTCGCTACTTGTTGGCAGCGGCAGCCTTGCCGAAGCGGGCCTCGAAGCGGGCCACGCGGCCACCGGTGTCGAGGATCTTCTGCTTGCCCGTGTAGAACGGGTGGCACTCGGAGCAGACCTCGGCACGGACGGTGCCGGACGAGATGGTGCTACGGGTGGTGAACGACGCGCCACAGGTGCAGCTGACCTGCGTCTCGACGTACTCGGGGTGGATGTCGCGCTTCAAGGTGTCTCCTAGTTTCGGGAGGGCGCCGGGTCGCCACCCGCGGGATACGGGAGCGTGAACCGGAGCCGACGTACCAGTCTGCCAGGACTGGCCGTATCCCCCAAAACGAGGGTCGGGCCCGAACTATTCCCGGCGGGTGTGGGGCTAGTTCACGACGCCCTCCGCGGTGCCGGTCGCCGTCCCCTCGGTGGCGGACTTCGGGACCGCCCTGTCGGCCTTGAGGGCCTTCCAGACCGCGTCGGACTTGGTCCGGTCGACCAGGACGCGGTTGGCGTCGTTCGCGTCGTACTGCACCGGCATCGTGACCATGTTCATGTCGTTGGAGCCGATGCCCTTGAGCCCGTTCGCGAACGAGGTGAGGTCCTTGACCGAGGCGAGCTCCGAGTCCGTCGTCACGGACTTCGTGGCCGTGTTCGCCAGGTCGTAGAGCTTCTTCGGGCTGGTGAAGACGCCGACGTCCTTGATCTGGTCCATCAGGGCCTTCATGAACGCCTGCTGCAACTGGATGCGGCCCAGGTCGCTGCCGTCGCCGACGCCGTGCCGGGTCCGTACGAGACCGAGCGCCTGCTCGCCGTCGAGCTTGTGGGAGCCGGCGTCGAGGTTCAGATGGCTGTCGGGGTCGTTGATGGCCTTGCTGGTGGTGACCTCGACGCCGCCGAGGTCGTCGATGAGCTCCTGGAAGCCGCTGAAGTCGACCTCGACGTAGTGGTCCATGCGGATGCCGCTGATGGACTCGACGGTCTTGACCGCGCAGGCCGCGCCGCCGGTGGAGTACGCGGAGTTGAACATGACGTCGTGCGCCGCGGGGTACTCGCTGCCGTTCTTGTCGGTGCAGGAAGGCCGGTCTATGAGCGTGTCCCTGGGTATGGAGACGATGCTGGCCTTCTTGTGGCCCTTGTAGATGTGGACCACCATCGCGGTGTCGGAGCGGGCCGAGCCCTCGTCCTTGCCGCCGCCGACCTTCTTGTTGTCGCCCGCGCGGCTGTCGGAGCCGAGCACGAGGATGTCCTGCGAGCCGTTGTCGACGTTCTCGGGACGGTCCGTGCCCAGGGCCGCGTTGATGTCGACACTCTTGATGTTGCCGTTGAGCTTGAAGTAGACGTACCCGAGGCCCGTGCCGCCGAGGACGACGACGCCCGCGGCGCTCCACGCCACGATGCGCAGCGCCCTGCCCCGTCCGTCGCGTGGCTTGCGGCGGCGGCCCTTGGCGCGGTGGCGCCCGGGCTTGCTGTCACTGTCCGGCATGTGCTCCTCGCAGGGTCGTTTCGATCGCCATGAAGCGTTGCACAGCGCGCTGTGCCCGCAGAGGAGTGCGCCGGACACGGAACGTAACGGGACCAAGGTCCCGTACCCCTCCCACCTGCACTTTTGTACTCATGAGCCGCATGCTTCACACAGGCCCCGAATTCTTATGCTTGTGGTGAAGGTCTCGGGGTGCCGGGTGCCCCGCCAGGCCCGCGCGGAACTGCGCACCCGGCCGTGAACGCGGCTGAGCCCCGCCGCACGAAGCGACGGGGCTCGGCCCGAGGTACCTGGTTGCGCGAAGCGTCAGTCGTTGCCGTTGCCCGGCGTCGGCGTCGTCTTCTGGATCTGCAGCAGGAACTCGCCGTTCGACTTCGTCTGCTTCATCTTGTCGAGCAGCAGCTCGATCGCCTGCTGCTGGTCGAGCGCGTGCAGCACGCGACGCAGCTTCCAGGTGACCGCCAGCTCGTCGCTGCCGAGCAGGATCTCTTCCTTACGGGTACCGGACGCGTCGACGTCCACCGCCGGGAAGATGCGCTTGTCGGCCAGCTTGCGGTCGAGCTTGAGCTCCATGTTGCCGGTGCCCTTGAACTCCTCGAAGATCACCTCGTCCATGCGGGACCCGGTGTCGACGAGCGCGGTCGCCAGGATGGTGAGCGAGCCACCGTCCTCGATGTTGCGCGCGGCGCCGAAGAAGCGCTTCGGGGGGTACAGGGCGGTCGAGTCGACACCACCGGACAGGATGCGGCCGGAGGCCGGCGCCGCCAGGTTGTAGGCACGGCCCAGACGCGTGATGGAGTCGAGCAGCACGACGACGTCGTGACCCAGCTCCACCAGGCGCTTCGCACGCTCGATGGCGAGCTCGGCGACCGTGGTGTGGTCCTCGGCCGGACGGTCGAAGGTCGAGGAGATGACCTCGCCCTTGACCGACCGCTGCATGTCGGTGACCTCTTCCGGACGCTCGTCGACCAGGACGACCATCAGGTGGCACTCGGGGTTGTTGTGCGTGATCGCGTTGGCGACCGCCTGCATGATCATGGTCTTACCGGTCTTCGGCGGGGCCACGATCAGACCGCGCTGGCCCTTACCGATCGGCGACACGAGGTCGATGATGCGGGTGGTCAGCACGCCCGGGTCCGTCTCCAGGCGGAGGCGGTCCTGCGGGTAGAGGGGCGTCAGCTTGTTGAACTCCGGGCGCCCGCGGCCGGATTCGGCCGCCATGCCGTTCGCCGAGTCGAGGCGGACGAGCGCGTTGAACTTCTCGCGGCGCTCGCCTTCCTTCGGCTGACGCACGGCGCCGGTGACGTGGTCACCCTTGCGCAGGCCGTTCTTGCGGACCTGAGCGAGGGAGACGTAGACGTCGTTGGGACCCGGCAGGTAGCCCGACGTACGGATGAAGGCGTAGTTGTCGAGGATGTCGAGGATGCCCGCGACGGGGATCAGGACGTCGTCGTCGGAGACCTGCGGCTCGTTGCCGAAGCCCTGCTCGTCGCGCCCGCGACGGCCACGGCGGTCACGGTAACGGCCCCGACGGCCGCGGCGGCCGCCCTCGAAGTCGTCGTCGTCCTGCGGGCCGTTGTTGCGGTCGCGGTCCTGCCGGCCGCCGCCACCCTGGCCCTGCTGACGGTCCTGCCGGTCCTGGCGGCCGCCCTGGTCCTTGTTGCCCTGGCCCTGGCCCTGGTCGTCGCCCTTGCCGCCGCGGCGGTCACGGTCGCGGCCCCCACGGTCACGGCGGTCACGGCGCTCGCGACGGCCTTCGTTGCCGCCGTCCTGGCCGTCGCCCTTGTTCTCGGCGCCCTGGCCGTCCTGCTTCGGCTCGGCCTTGGCCTCGGCCGTGACGGTCTCCGGGCTGCCCGCGTCGGCGGTGGCACGACGACGACGGCGCTCACCGGCAGGCTGCTCGTCCCCGGCGCCCTGGCCGGGGATCTCGATCTGCTGCTGCGCGGTGGCCTTCTTCGCCTTGACGTCGGCCGTCTCGGCCTTGTCCGCCTTGACGTCCGCCTTCACGGAGGTGTCGGCCACGGCCTCGTCACCGGTGCGGGCCTTCGAGGTGGCCCGGCGCTTCGGCTTCGCCTCGGCGGCGTCGGCGCTCTTCGCGGGGGCACCGCCGCCCGCCTGCGCCTCCTTGATGACCTCGATCAGCTGGCTCTTGCGCATCCGCGCCGTGCCCCTGATGCCGAGGCCCGATGCGACCTGCTGCAACTCGGCCAGCACCATGCCGTCGAGGCCGGTACCGCGGCGCCGCCGGGAGCCCGAAGCACCGGCAGCCGGCGCAGCAGAGTCCGTGGACGCGGCGGGCGCGGCAGCAGAGCTGTCGGCAGTCACGCCCATCAGATCGGTGGTGTCGCTCACGAAGGGTCCTTCCCTGGAGCGGACGTCGGCCTGTCTGGCTCGGCGACCGGTCGTGCTGTCCGGCGGTGGTCCTGCCTGTACGGACCGTGCCGGGGCGGTTGTCCGCCGATGAGGCGGAAGAATTCATTGGTGGCAGCGATTCCGGATTCCACGGGTGCACGGGATTTCTGTGTCACGCGGCTCGGTCACGCCGGTTCCGGAGCATGCTCGACAACATTCAGTACCGCGTCTCGGCATACGAGGACGATGTACGGAATTGCTGGGGAGGCTCCTGGAAGAATGGTTGTCCCGGACGGGGACACACAGCACCTCGCCATGGTGGGGTCGGGTGCAGACTTGAGGTTAACACTACCGGATCCAACAAACATTCCCCCTCTCTCAATCCGGCAACCGGATGCTTTTCGATCAGACGGCTTGGGAGCCGAGCGGCAGCACACTCGCTCCGTCGACGTCGAGGGCCAGGCGATTCGCCGCCCATCCCTCTCCGGCCAGCCGGGCGACCTTGTCGGCCGCTCCGTCCTCCACCAGGGCGATGACCGTCGGTCCCGCCCCGGAGATCATCGCGGGCACCCCGTCGGCCCGCAGCCGCTCCACCAGTGCGGCGCTCTCCGGCATGGCGGGAGCGCGGTACTCCTGGTGGAGACGGTCCTCGGTGGCCGGCAGCAGCAGCTCGGGGCGCCTGGTCAGGGCCTCGACGAGCAGGGCCGCCCGGCCCGCGTTGGCCGCTGCGTCCACATGAGGGACGGTGCGCGGCAGCAGTCCTCGCGCCATTTCGGTGAGGACCGGCTTTCCGGGTACGAAGACCACCGGAACGACGGAACGCGCGGCGTCCAGACGGACCGCACGCCCCGCGCCGGCCTCCATCCACGCGATGGTGAAACCGCCGAGCAGGCACGGCGCGACGTTGTCCGGGTGGCCCTCGATCTCGGTGGCGAGTTCGAGCAGCGCGGCGTCGTCGAGCCGGGTGTCGCCGCCTATGGTCACGGCGCGCGCGGCGACGACGGCGGCGACGATGGCGGCGGAGGAGGAACCCAGGCCGCGGCCGTGCGGGATCCGGTTGGCGCAGACGATCTCGAGGCCTCGCGGCTGCCCGCCCAGGAGGTCGAAGGCGGTGCGCAGGGAACGTACGAGAAGGTGCGACTCGTCGCGCGGCAGGGTCTCGGAGCCCTCACCCGCGATGTCGATGTTCAGCCCGGAGTCGGCGACCCTGACGACGACGTCGTCGTAGAGCCCCAGCGACAGGCCGAGGCTGTCGAAGCCCGGGCCGAGGTTGGCGCTGGTGGCGGGGACGCGCACCCTGACGGCGGCGGCGCGGAACGCGGGACCGGCCATCGCTCGATGACTCTCCTTGAGCTGCGGGATGTTTCGAGAACTTCCGAAGACTGACGACAGACTGACGACGGTCGAGACTTTCGAGGCTTTCGAGAACTTCCGGGACTTCCGATGTCTTGTGATTCGTACGTCGACACCCGGGCCGCGATCGTCGGAACACGGCTGGAATTCACCGGAGAACGACGGAACGGCGGCGGCACCGCGGCATATGCGGCGGGCGGGTTCGGTACAGCCTATCGAAGGAAGGTTCTGTGGCGACATAGGGCGCACAGGAGGCGCACGATGCGTGTCGTAAGCCCCCTGTGCACCCCCTGTACGGATACGCCCAGTTGACGGGGTATCAGCGGTGGTGCGAACCCGGGATCAGCCGAGGCCGAGGCGCTCGGCGGCCGCGGCCGCGTCGACCGGGACGGTGACGGGCTGCGGGGCACCGGCGACGGCCCAGTCGGGGTCCTTGAGCCCGTTGCCCGTGACGGTGCAGACGATCTTCTGGCCCTTGTCGACCTTGCCCTGCTCGGCGGCCTTCAGCAGACCGGCGACGGACGCGGCGGACGCGGGCTCGACGAAGACACCCTCCTGGGACGCCAACAGCTTGTAGGCGCGCAGGATCTCACGGTCCGTCACCTCGTCGATGAAGCCGCCGGACTCGTCGCGCGCGGCGAGCGCGTAGTTCCACGACGCCGGGTTCCCGATGCGGATTGCGGTCGCGATCGTCGACGGGTCCTTGACGACCTCGCCGCGCACGATCGGCGCGGAGCCGGAAGCCTGGAAGCCCCACATGCGCGGGGTGCGGGAGGCGACGCCGTCGGCCGCGTACTCCTTGTAGCCCTTCCAGTAGGCCGTGATGTTTCCGGCGTTGCCGACCGGCAGGACGTGGATGTCCGGGGCGTCGCCGAGCGCGTCCACGATCTCGAACGAGGCGGTCTTCTGGCCCTCGATACGGAACGGGTTGACGGAGTTGACCAGCGCCACCGGGTAGTTCTCGGAGAGCGAGCGGGCCAGGTTCAGACAGTCGTCGAAGTTGCCGTCGACCTGGAGGATCTTCGAACCGTAGACGAGCGCCTGGCCCATCTTGCCGAGCGCGATCTTGCCGCGCGGCACGAGGACCGCGCAGACCATGCCGGCCCGGACGGCGTACGCGGCGGCGGACGCCGACGTGTTGCCGGTGGAGGCGCAGATGACGGCCTGCGCGCCCTCCTCCTTGGCCTTGGTGATGGCCATGGTCATGCCGCGGTCCTTGAAGGAGCCGGTGGGGTTGGCGCCCTCCACCTTCAGGTGGACCTCGCAGCCCAGGCGCTCGGAGAGGACCTGCGCGGGTACGAGCGGCGTGCCGCCCTCGCGCAGCGTCACGACCGGCGTGGTGCCCGTCACCGGGAGCCGGTCCCGGTACTCCTCGATGATGCCGCGCCACTGGTGGGTCATTCCGGTCATCCCTGCTACTCCCCTTCAACACGCATGATGCTGGCGACACCGCGGACGGTGTCGAGCTGACGCAGCGCGTCCACGGTCCCGGTGAGGGCCGCGTCCGCCGCGCGATGGGTGACGACGACGAGGCTGGCCTCGCCGTCCTTGCCCGACTGGCGCACGGTGTCGATGGAGACTCCATGCTCGGCGAAGACCGTGGCGACCTGTGCGAGGACGCCGGGCTTGTCGGCCACGTCGAGGCTGATGTGGTACCGCGTCACGCTGTCGCCCATCGGTGAGACGGGCAGTTGCGTGTACGCGGAGTCGCCGGGTCCCGTCGCGCCGTTGAGGCGGTTGCGGCATACGGCGACGAGGTCGCCGAGAACGGCGGACGCGGTCGGCGAACCGCCGGCACCGGGTCCGTAGAACATCAGCTGCCCGGCCGCCTCGGCCTCGACGAACACGGCGTTGTACGCGCCGCGGACGGAGGCCAGGGGGTGGTCGAGCGGGATCATCGCGGGGTGCACGCGGGCCGTGACGGACCCGCCGTCCGCGGCGCGCTCACAGATCGCGAGGAGCTTGATGGTGCAGCCCATTTCCTTCGCGGACGCGAAGTCGGCGGCGGTGACCTCGCTCATGCCCTCGCGGTACACGTCGTCGAGACGGACCCGGGTGTGGAAGGCGATCCCGGCGAGGATGGCTGCCTTGGCGGCGGCGTCGAAGCCTTCGACGTCGGCGGTCGGGTCGGCTTCGGCGTAGCCCAGCGCGGTGGCCTCGTCGAGGGCCTCCTGGTAGCCGGCGCCGGTCGAGTCCATCTTGTCGAGGATGAAGTTCGTCGTGCCGTTCACGATGCCGAGGACGCGGTTGACCTTGTCGCCCGCGAGGGACTCCCGCAGGGGGCGTACGAGCGGGATCGCGCCGGCGACGGCGGCCTCGTAGTAGAGGTCGCGGCCGTGCTCCGCGGCGGCGGCGTGCAGGGCCTCGCCGTCCTGGGCGACGAGCGCCTTGTTGGCGGAGACGACGGAGGCGCCGTGCTCGAACGCCGTGGTGATGAGGGTGCGCGCGGGCTCGATCCCTCCGATGACCTCGACGATCACGTCGATGTCGCCGCGTTTCACGAGGGCGGTCGCGTCGGTGGTGATGAGGGCCGGGTCGATGCCCTCACGGACCTTGGAGGGACGCCGGACGGCCACACCCGCGAGCTCGACGGGAGCTCCGATCCGGGCGGCGAGGTCGTCGGCGTGCGTCGTCATGATGCGCGCCACCTCTGAGCCGACAACCCCACAGCCCAGCAGCGCCACCTTCAGCGGACGCGTACGCATCATCCGACCTCTATTCCTTCTGACTACTTCGACTGACTGCTACGCCGACGTCCTGCGACGTCGTGTTGACGTATCTCTCTGATGTCTACGGTGCAACCAGTCTCACCCACCGGACCGGGGTTTCCGCCCCTGGTCCGGATGGTGAGACGTAGATTTCATTTATCCGACGTCGAGACGCAGGAGATCTTCCTCCGTCTCACGCCGGACGATCACCCGGGCCTCGCCGTCGCGCACGGCGACGACGGGCGGGCGCAGTGCGTGGTTGTAGTTGCTGGCCATGGAGCGGCAGTACGCGCCGGTGGCGGGCACGGCGATCAGATCGCCGGGCGCGACGTCGGCGGGCAGGAACGCGTCCTTGACCACGATGTCTCCGCTCTCGCAGTGCTTGCCGACGACGCGGACCAGCATGGGCTCGGCGTCGGAGCGGCGCGAGACGAGGGCGACGGTGTACTCGGCGTCGTACAGGGCGGTCCTGATGTTGTCGGACATGCCGCCGTCGACGGAGACGTACGTGCGCAGGCCCTCCAGCGGCTTGACGGTGCCGACGGTGTAGAGGGTGAACGCGGTCGGGCCGACGATGGCACGGCCCGGCTCGACGGAGATCCGGGGGGTGCGCAGCTTCGCCGCCTCGCACTCGCGCGTGACGATCTCGCTCAGCGCCTTGGCGATCTCGTGCGGCTCGCGGGGATCGTCGTCGCTGGTGTACGCGATGCCGAGGCCGCCGCCGAGGTCGATCTCGGGGAGCTCGATGCCGTGCTCGTCGCGGACCTCGGCGAGGAGTCCGACGACGCGGCGGGCCGCGACCTCGAAGCCGGCCATGTCGAAGATCTGCGAGCCGATGTGGGAGTGGATCCCGATGAGCTCGATCCCGTCGAGCTTGAGCGCGCGCCGCACGGCCTCGGCGGCCTGCCCGCCCGCGAGCGCGATGCCGAACTTCTGGTCCTCGTGCGCGGTGGCGATGAACTCGTGCGTGTGGGCCTCGACGCCGACGGTCACGCGGATCTGCACGCGCTGGCGCCTGCCGAGCCGGTCGGCGATGTGGGCGACGCGGACGATCTCCTGGAAGGAGTCGAGGACGATGCGGCCGACGCCCGCCTCGACGGCGCGCTCGATCTCGTCCTCGGTCTTGTTGTTGCCGTGGAAGGCGATGCGGTCGGCGGGCATGCCGGCGGAGAGGGCGGTGGTGAGTTCGCCGCCGGAGCAGACGTCGAGGTTCAGCCCCTCCTCGTGCAGCCAGCGCACGACGGCGCGGGAGAGGAACGCCTTGCCGGCGTAGAAGACGTCGGCGTCGGGGCCGAAGGCGTCGCGCCAGGCGGCACAGCGGGCGCGGAAGTCGGTCTCGTCGAGGAAGTAGGCCGGGGTGCCGAACTCCTCGGCAAGGCGGGCGACTTCCATCCCGCCGACGGTGACGGTGCCGTGGGCATCGCGGGCCACGGTCTGCGCCCACACCTTCGGGTCGAGGGTGTTGAGGTCGGCGGGCGGCGCGGTGTAGTGGCCCTCGGGCAGGACGTCGGCGTGGCGGGGGCCTGCGGGATGTGCGGAACGGCTCATGACTGCGGTGGGCTCTCTTCTTCTACGTCTTCTACAGATGTTCGGGTGCGTCGATGCCGAGCAGGGACAGACCGCCCGCGAGCACCGTCCCGGTGGCTTCGGCGAGCGCGAGCCGGGCACGGTGGGCGGCCGAGGGTTTCTCCTCGCCCAGGGGCAGGACCGTCGGGTGCAGGTATGTGAGGAAGAGGCCGGCGACGTCGACCAGGTGCCGGACCAGTCGGTCGGGGGCGTGGTGGCGGGCCGCGGCGAGCAGGATGCGGGGGTGGTCGGCGAGCGCGGCGACGAGGTCCTCGCAGCCCGGTACGTCACCGGGGGCGCTGTCGAAGCCGAGGTCCGCGGCGTTGCGCGTCAGGGCGCGGGTGCGGGCGTGGGCGTACCGCACGCGGAACAGCGGATTCGACTCGCGCTGGACGAGGTACGCGGCGCGGTCCTCGGGAGTGGCGGTGCGGGGGTGGTCGTGCGCGGCGGGCTGGAGCAGGGCCCAGCGGGCGGCGTCCGCGCCGAGCAGCTCGACGAGGTTCGACGGGCGGGCCGGCACGGGCCGGAAGGTGACATCGCCGGCGCTCTCGGCGTACGCCACGTCCACGTCGGCGCCCTGGCCGCGAGCGATCCGGGCGAGGGCGTCGGCGGCGACGCGGGCACGGAGCTCGTGAGGAATGCGGAGGACTATGCGGTGGCCGTAGAGGGGGGCGGCGGTTTCCGGGTCGGGGTCCACCGAGCCGGGGTCCGCGGGGCCGAGGGTGGCCGGGCTCTGGCTCGCGGGGCCGGGGGCTGTGGGGCCGAGGTGCGCCGGGCTGAGCGTGAGGTTGAGGAAGCCGGGGCCGGTGACGTCGACGGAGGCGACGCCGGGGGCTTCGGCGAGGTGCCGGGAGAGGATCTCGGCGACCTGGCGCGGGGGCCGGCCCGCGGGACCCGCGAGCTGGAGGGCGACGTTCGTGGCGTAATCGCCGTGTCCGCCGGGGCGCGGCCGCTCGACGACGATGCGCGCGGTACCCGCCTCGACACCGGCGGCCGCGGCCGTGCCGAGCTCACCGTCGTCGACCGCGCGACGTACGGCGCGCAGGACGGTGCGGGAGAGATCGGCGGGGGTCACGGGACAAGCGTATGGGAGGAGGGGGGTGGGTATGCGACCCGGTTTACCTGATGGTCCGGGATACGGACAGACGGCCCGCGCCCCTGGAGGGGTGGTCAGCCACCGGTACGTCCGACCCGCTCAGCCGACTCGGCGTCCCCGCCACCGTCCGACGCCGTCCCCTCCACTGCGCCCCGCGAACGCCCTCGCTCACTCAACTGCCGGACCACTCGCACCAGTTCACCCGGCTCGAAGGGCTTGGCGAGGAAGGCGTCGACCCCGACGTCCAGCCCGTTCTCCACCTCGTACTGGGTGCAGGCGCTGACGACGACGATGGGCAGATCGCTGGTGTGCTCGTCCCCACGGAGCCGCGCGGCGGTCCGCAGCCCGTCCAGACGCGGCATCACGACGTCCAGAGTGATCACGTCGGGCCTCACCTCGTGCACGACGTCCAGGCATTCGGCACCATCGGCCGCGGTCACGACCTCGAAGCCCTCCAGCTCGAGATTGACCCTGATCAGCTGCCGGATGACCTTGTTGTCGTCCACGACAAGGACCCGGCCGGACGCGCCTGGCACAACTCGAGAGTAGGTCGACACCGGCCACCGCGTCCGGGTTTTCCCCACTTCCGCCCCGTACGGAGCCCGTCCGGGGTTTGTACGGCTCCGTACGGGACCCACACCGGGCCGCGCCGGGCCCACACCCGGAACCCCGACGGCCTCTCCCCCACCCGAAATACCTGTTCATGAGGACCCGGGATGAGCTGGTAGGGTTCTACCCGTCGCCACGCACCACGTGGCCACGCCCCCGTAGCTCAGGGGATAGAGCAACGGCCTCCGGAGCCGTGTGCGCAGGTTCGAATCCTGCCGGGGGCACCTTGGATTAGGTGCCTAAAGACCCCGTCACCAGCAGAGATGCTGACGGCGGGGTCTTCTTGTGTGTGCGGGTGCATGGCGTGCCGGGTGGTCTCACGGTCGGGGCTGCGTGGTGGGCGTGGGTGCGTGGTCGGTGAAATAGTCCAATTCGCCACCTACTTGAATCTGGTCAGATGCGCTCACACTCGAGCACATGGGGGCAATCGGGGATCGTGACCGGGACGTATGCCATCGCTGCTCAGAGGCCGGCCCCACCGTGCGTGATCGTGGGCGCATCAGCTTCATGGCCAGACTCTGCGACGGGTGCTGGAACGCCCTCGCCAACCAGATGGCAGAGGCCGACGGGGCGACAGCCGTTCCCCAGCCTGTGCCCGACCCTGATGACGTGTCCTGGATCGAGCCGCCGAGGTGTCCGCTGTGTGGGGCCGAGATCCGGATATGCCCGACCAACTACGACCGCTGGGTCGGCCTGGCCCTGGTGGAGCTTCCCGCCAAGGAAGTTCCCGAGCGGTACCGGTGGCGGTTGACGCCGTTGCGGGGCCCGTCGCGTGTCACCACTGATGTGGTGGCTGTGCGGGTCCGGGGAGTCGACCCGCTCCCCGGTGACCTGGTGGTGCCGGTTCACCGCATGCTGTGCTTTCCCCACGAGGAGATCGCGGAGGCCGAACCGCGTGGCGCAGGCGACCAGCGGGCACCCCGTGGGCGGTCCACGGAGGAGTGACCGGCCGACGGTTGCCCGGCGGATCCGGGACTGTGTGCGGGTGGGCGCCGAGGATCAGGCCCGGGTCTCCGAAGGCCGAGGCAGCTGTTTCGTCGGAGAGTTCCCGGGGGGAACCGGGGCCGGCGCAGTGGACGCGCCAGGTCTGTCGCCGCTCGCCGTGGACCGCCCGAGCGCCCTCGTCCTCCTCAAGGTGTGCGACGTCGCCCCCGGCGGCCAGTGGGCGGGCGGCCATCCAGGCGCTGCGCACCGGCGGAAAAGCGTCCCTTCTCGGCCTCTGTGTCGCCAAGCCCCTCGGCCGACCGGTACGACCGTGCGCGGGACGGACCGCATCTCCGTGCCGTGATCGATCCGCACCGACCTCGATGGAGTGTTCCCATGGCCAATCTGGCCCAGTTCTTGACGGAGACGGCGCAGCGTCGGCCCGAGCGGATCGCGCTGCGGTTCGGCGCGGGGGCGCTCGGTTACGCGGAGTTGGAGGCGGACAGCGTGCGGGCCGCGGCGGTGCTGCGCGCTCAGGGTGTCCGGCGCGGGGACCGGGTCGCTCTGATGCTTCCCAATGTTCCCGAGTTCGTCAGCCTCTACTACGGCGTGCTGCGTGCCGGTGGTGTCGTCGTGCCGCTCAATCCGCTGCTGAAGAAGCGCGAGGTCGCGTACCACCTGGGCGACTCCGGTTCCCGGGTGCTGCTGGAGTGGCACCAGGCACCCGGTGAGGGGCGTGTCGGCGCGGAGGCCGCCGGAGTGCCCCATCTGTCCGTCGCACCCGGCGCGTTCGCGGACGGGGCCGTGGAGGCCGTGGCAGAGACGGACATCGCCGCGACCGCCGACACCGACGTCGCCGTGCTGCTCTACACCTCGGGCACCACCGGCACGCCGAAGGGGGCCATGCTCAGCCACGGCAACCTGCGGCACAACACCGAGGCCGTCGTCTTCGACATCCGGGCGGTGAGCGAGGGCGACGTCGTGGTCGGCTGTCTTCCGCTCTTCCACGCCTTCGGTCAGGTCTGCGCCATGAACGCCGCCGTGCGCGCCGGCGCCTCGCTGACCCTGATCCCCCGCTTCGACCCGGCGGCCGTCCTGCACGCCATCGACCGGGACCGGGCGACCGTGTTCCAGGGCGTTCCCACGATGTACGCCGCGCTGCTCCAGCATCAGCCGGACGTGGACGTGTCCACGCTGCGTCTGTGCACCTCGGGAGGCGCGTCCCTTCCGGTGGAGGTCCTGCACGGCTTCGAGCAGCGTTTCGGCTGCACGGTGCTGGAAGGGTTCGGGATGTCCGAGACCAGCCCGGTCGCGACGTTCAACCATCCGGACCGGCCGCGCAAGGCCGGGTCCGTCGGCACGCCGATCCGGGACGTGGAGGTGCGCCTGCTCGACGAGAGCGGGCACGACGTGGCCGCCGGCGACATCGGCGAGCTGTCCGTACGCGGCCCCAACGTCATGCAGGGCTACTGGAACCGGCCCGAGGACACGGACGCCGTGATCCCGGACGGCTGGCTGCGCAGCGGGGATCTCGCCCGCCGGGACGAGGACGGTTATCTGTACATCGTCGACCGCAAGAAGGACATGATCATCCGCGGTGGGTTCAACGTCTACCCGCGGGAGATCGAGGAGGTGCTCCACGAGCATCCCGCGGTGGCTCTGGCCGCCGTCGTCGGTCTGCCGGACGAGCATCTCGGTGAGGAGGTCGGCGCCGCGGTGGTGCTCCGGCCCGGGGCCGTGGCGACGCCGGAGGAGCTGCGGCAGTTCGCCAAGGACCGGATAGCCGCCTACAAGTACCCGCGCCTGCTGTGGCTGGCGGACTCCCTGCCGACCGGGCCCAGCGGCAAGATCCTCAAGCGGCAGATCGTCCGGCCGGCCACGGCCTGACCCTGGGGACCGTCGGGTGCGTCCCGCTCGGCGCGGGTGGCCGGATTCTTGCGGGGATCGGCCGTCCGGCCAGTCGTGCGGGGCGGGTGGGCGCGCCGAGGGTGGGGGCATGAAGGTTCTTTGGGTTGTTGCGCATCCGGAGCGGCGGTCTCTCACCGGGACGCTGTGGGAGGAAGGGACACGGGCGCTGGAGGAGGAGGGCCATGAAGTGCGCGTGTCCGATCTGTACGGGATGAACTGGAAGGCCGTCGTCGACGAGGGGGACTTCGCCGAGGAGGCGGGGAGCGGGAGGCGGTTGTTCGTCGGGCGGGCTCAGGAACGGGCCTTCAGGGGTGGGGGGTTGAGCGACGATGTGCGGGCCGAGCAGGAGAAGGTGCGGTGGGCCGATGTCGTCGTCTTCCACTTCCCGATGTGGTGGTTCGGGCCTCCGGCGATCCTCAAGGGGTGGTTCGACCGGGTGCTGACGCAGGGGTTCGCGTTCGGGGTCGCCGACGACGACGGAGGCGTGCGGCGGTACGGGGACGGGGGGCTCGCCGGGAAGCGGGCCTGGGTGGTCACCTCCGTCGGGGCCCGCGCGTCCGGGTTCGGGGCGCGCGGGGTGCACGGGGAGATGGAGGAGGTGCTGTTCCCCTTGCTGCACGGGACCTTCTGGTACACCGGGATGGAGGCCCTGCCGCCCTTCGTCGTCTACGGCGCCGATCGGTGCGATGCGCGCGGGTACGCGCGGACCGTCGGTGAACTGCGGCGGCGGGTGCGGGAGTTGGCGGGGATGTCACCCCTCGCGTATCGGCCCGAGCGCGGTGGGGAGTACGACGATGCGCTGGTGCTGCGGGACGATCTCGCTCCGGGGCGGTGCGGTGTCGGGGTGCATCGGCGGGACTCCCGTTGAGGAGCGTCGCTGTACCGTGAACCTGTGAGCTCGGAAGATGCGCTGCGGCCCCAGTCCCTGCTGCTGTCGTTCCTCGGGGACCATGTGCTCGGGCGGGACGTCTGCGTGTACTCGGGGAGCGTCATCGAGGTGTTCGCGCGGGCCGGGGTCGGAGAGCAGGCGACCCGGTCGACGCTGGCGCGGATGGTGCAGCGCGGGCTGCTCAGGAAGCAGCGCGAGGGGCGGCGGATGTACTTCGGGCTCACCGAGCGGTGTGAGGACGTGCTGCGTGACGGGGAGCGGCGGGTCTGGCACGTCGGGGCCGTCAACCGGGAGTGGGACGGGTCCTGGACGCTGCTCGGGTTCTCGCTGCCGGAGTCGTGGCAGCGTCAACGGCACGATCTGCGGGCGCGGTTGACGTGGAGCGGGTTCGGGCCGCTGTTCAGCGGGGTGTGGATCGCGCCCGGCGTCGTGGACGTGACCGCGCTCGTCGCCGAGCTGGGGCTCGGCGCGCACGTGAAGGTCTTCCGTGCGCACGCCGACGACGGGACGGACATCGACGCGATGGTCGAGGAGACCTGGGGGCTCGCCCATGTCGCCGCCGCCTACGAGGAGTTCGGGGCGCGGTGGGAGGAGCGCGGCGGGCAGCCGCCGGACGACGCCGGGGACGCGCTCGCGCTGCGGCTCACCCTTCAGACCGACTGGCTGCGGATCATCCGGCGCGATCCCCGGCTCCCGGTGAAGCATCTGCCCGACGACTGGCCCGCCGAGCGTGCCGAGAAGACGTTCCGCGCCGTGCACGAGCGGCTCAGCCCGCTCGCCGCGTCCGGCGCGGAACGGCTCATCGACCTCGTTCCCGTACGGGACGAGCCGGGTCAGGCGTAGAAGCGGGAGAGGCTTTCCAGGACCGCGGCCGGCTTCGGGTGGCCCTCGATCTCGATCGTGCCGTTCACCGTGATCTGCACGCCTCCGCCCGCGACGTCCTCCACCGACGCGAGTCGCGCGGTGAGGCGGATGCGGGAGCCGACCTTGACCGGGGCGGGGAAACGGACCTTGTTCAGGCCGTAGTTGACCTTCGTCGTGACGCCCTGGACGTCGAGGAGGTCCGTGAAGAGCGGGATGAAGAGGGAGAGCGTCAGGTAGCCGTGGGCGATGGGGGCGCCGAAGGGGCCGGCCGCCGCCTTCCGCGCGTCCACGTGGATCCACTGGTGGTCGCCGGTCGCGTCGGCGAACGTGTTGACGCGGTCCTGGGTGATCTCGATCCAGCCGCTGGTGCCGAGGGCGCCCTCGTCGGTCTCCGCGAGCTTCTTGAGTTCGGCCAGGCCGTTCACGGTGACGGTGTTGCTCATCAGGTCGGGGTTCCTTCTGTGTGGGACGTCGGGATGTGCGGACGGACGTTCAGGGGTCAGGCCGTGTTTCTGCCGTAGTGCTCGCGCACCCGGGACTTGAGGAGCTTTCCGGAGGCGGTGCGCGGGAGTCGGTCCGCCACCACCAGGGATGTGGGGATCTTGTACTTGGCGAGGTGGCCGGCGAGGGAGGCGAGGATCTCGGCCGGGTCGGGTGCCGTGCCCTCGCGCGGGACGATCACGGCACGCGGCACCTCGCCCCACTTGTCGTCGGGTACGCCGATGACGGCGCACTCCGCGATGCCGGGGTGGGCGAGCAGGGCGTCCTCGATCTCGGCGGGGTACACGTTCTCGCCGCCGGAGATGATCATGTCCTTGATGCGGTCGACGATGTGGACGTAGCCGTCCTCGTCGACGCGGGCCGCGTCGCCGCTGCGGAACCAGCCGTCGGCGAAGGCCGCCGCCGACTCGTCCGGCAGGCCCCAGTACCCGGGCATCACGTGCGGGCCGCGGACCAGGATCTCGCCGGTCTCGCCGACCTCGGCCGGGGCGCGGTCCGGCCGCACGACCCGTACGTCGGTGAAGAAGTGCGGGACTCCGGCCGAGCCCGCCTTGGTCACCGCGTGCTCGGCGTCGAGGAAGAGGACGCCGGGCGAGGCCTCCGTCATGCCGTAGCCCTGGAGGAAGGTGAGGCCGCGGGCCTGGTACGTGGCGATCAGGGAGGTGGGGACGGGGGCGCCGCCGCAGAGGAGGGTGCGCAGGGTGGAGAGGTCGGCGCTCCCCCAGCTCTCCTCCCGCGCCACCAGGTCGTACATCGTCGGGACCCCGAACATCGTCGTGACGCCGTACCGCTCGATGAGGGTGAGGGTGCGCGCCGGGTCGAAGGACTCGACCAGGACGCAGGTGCCGCCCTTGAGGAGGACCGGCAGGGCGAGCATGTTGAGGCCCGCCGCGTGGAACAACGGGGCGGACACCAGGGCGACTTCGTCCGCGGCGACGTCGGTGTCGACGAGGACGTTGAGGGCGTTCCAGGTGAGGTTGGCGTGGGTGAGCATGGCGCCCTTGGGGCGGCCCGTGGTGCCCGAGGTGTACATGATGATGCAGGTGTCGTCGCCGGTCACCGGCTCGTCGATCGGCTCGGCGGAGGGCGCCGCGGCGAGCAACTCCTCGTAGGGCGCGCCGACTTCGACGTACGTACCGACGTCGGTCTCGGCCGGCAGGCCCGCGACCAGGCCGGCGTGGCCCGGCGCGTACACGAGGGCCCGTGCCCCGGAGTCGGCGAGCTGGTAGGCGATCTCCGGGCCCGCGAGGCGGGTGTTGAGCGGGACGAAGCAGGCGCCGAGGGCGCCCACCGCGAACAGGGTCTCGACGTACGACGGGTGGTTGGGGCCGAGGTAGGCCACGCGGTCGCCGCGCCGGATGCCACGGGCGCGCAGCGCGTGGGCCAACGCCGTGCAGCGGGCGTGCAGTTCGGCGTAGGTGAGGCGGTCGCCTCCGTGGATCAAGGCGGTGCGGTGCGGCGTCTTGCGGGCCCTGCGTGCGGGCCAGGAACCCAGTCCCTCGTTGCGCATTCCCCACTCCTCTTCAGGGCTTGGTCAGACCGAGCAGGCGGGCCGCGTTGTCCTTGAGGATCCGGGGGCGTACCTCTTCCTTGATGTCCAGCTTCGCGAAGTCGGCGAGCCAGCGGTCGGGGGTGAGCACCGGGTAGTCCGAACCGAAGAGGACCTTGTCCTTGAGGAGCGTGTTCGCGTACTGGACGAGCTGCGGCGGGAAGTACTTGGGCGACCAGCCGGAGAGGTCGATGTGGACGCCGGGCTTGTGCGTGGCGACGGCGAGGGCCTCGTCCTGCCAGGGGAACGACGGATGCGCCAGGATGATCTTGAGGTGCGGGAAGTCGGCCGCGACGTCGTCCACGTGCAGCGGGTTGGAGTACTTGAGGCGGATGCCTCCGCCGCCGGGGACGCCCGCGCCGATGCCGGTCTGGCCGGTGTGGAAGAGGGCGATGGCGCCCGTCTCCTCGATGACCTCGTACAGGCCGTACGCCATCCGGTCGTTGGGGTAGAAGCCCTGGATGGAGGGGTGGAACTTGAAGCCCTTCACCCCGTACTCCTCGACCAGGCGGCGGGCGGCGCGCACGCCCGCCCGGCCGCGGAACGGGTCGAGGGAGGCGAAGGGGATGAGGACGTCGGGGTTGGCGGCGGCGGCCTCGGCCACCTCCTCGTTGGGGACCGGTGCGGTGCCGGTCGCCGACTCGGCGTCGACCGTGAAGACGACGGCCGCCATCTTGCGCTCGCGGTAGTAGGCCGCCATCTCCTCCAGCGTCGGCTTCCGCTTGCCCTCGATCTTGAAGTACGCGGAGGAGGCCTCGTGCAGATCGTCGTCGAGCGAGGCGTGGCCCCGGGAGGAGACCTCGGCGTGCGTGTGGACGTCGATGGCCACCAGGTCGTCGATGTTCACGACGCCTCCGGGACGCGCGGGGCGGGGATGCCGACGGTCTGCGGTTCGGCGCCGAGCGAGGTGGGCCAGGCGTCCGCGAGCGTGTCGGGGCTCCAACCGCCGTCGGCGTAGGCCGCCTTGATCTCCTGCGGGTGCGACCAGAGGGTGACGCGGTCGCCGCCGATGCCGATGGCCTGGCCGGTGATGTCGCGGGCCTCGTCGGAGGCGAGGAAGGGGACGAGCGCGGCGCAGTCCTCGGGCGTCCCGAAGCCCTCGCCCTTGCGCAGGAAGCCGGGCAGCGGGGTGCCGGCGCGCAGCGCCTCCACGTACGGGGCGAAGGCCGGGATCGTCTCGGTCATGGCGGTCGCGGCGACCGGCACGATCGCGTTGACGGTGACGCCGGCGCGGGCCAGTTCCATCGACCAGGTACGGGCCATGGCGGCGATGCCGGCCTTGGCCGCGGCGTAGTTGGTCTGGCCGAAGTTGCCGCGCTGGCCCGCCGGGGAGCCGACGAGGACGAGGGTGCCGCCCTCGCCCTGCTCGCGCATCCGGACGGCGGCGGCGCGGGCGCAGGTGAAGGTGCCCTTGAGGTGGGTGGTGATCACCGCGTCGAAGTCGTCGTCGGTCATCTTCCACAGGACCTTGTCGCGCAGGATGCCCGCGTTGGTGACCAGGATGTCGAGGCGCCCGAACTCCGTCACCGCGCGGGCGACCAGGCGGTCCGCGGCCTCGGCCGTGCCGACCGGGACGACCTCGGCGACGGCGGTGCCGCCCGCGTCGGCGATGGACTTCACGGCGGCGTCGGCGACGGCCTCGTCGATGTCGTTGACGACGACCGAGGCGCCGTGGGCGGCGAGGGCGTGCGCGTAGGCGAGACCGAGGCCGCGGCCGCTGCCGGTGACGACAGCGACCTTGCCGGTGAGATCGATGACGGAGCTCGTGGACACGAGTAAGTCCCTCCAGGGTGGGGCGGTTCGAGGGTGGGCGGGCCCGAGAAGGGTGAATCCGGGGGCTGCATGGAAGGTAAGAGCAATAATTGATGTCGTCAATAGTTGTCGCCGCCACTCTTCGTGCGGGAGACTGGCTCCGCACGCCGCACCCCGCCAGCACCAGGGAGACCGCATGAACCCCGCCCCCATCGACGCGCACGAGCCATGGATGCGCGCCCTGCACGCCGACACCGGCTACCTCCTGTACCGGCTCGGCCTGCGCTCGGGGCAGCTGTTCAACGCCTCGCTCCAGGAGTCGGGGCTGCGCCTGCGGCACTACGCCGTGCTGCGGTTCCTGGCCTCCGAGGCGTCCGGACGGGGCGTGCTCCAGCGGGAGTTGAGCGCCGGTCTCGGCTACGACCCGAGCGCGATCGTGGGCCTGGTCGACGATCTGGAGAAGGCCGGGTTCGCGGAGCGGCGGCCCTCGCCCGACGACCGGCGCAGCCGCATCGTCGTCCTCACCGACAAGGGCCGGTCCTACCTGCGCGACTCGGACGAGGCGGGCCAGCGCGTCACCGGCGAGCTGCTGGAACCGCTGAGCGCGAAGGAGCGCGAGGCGCTGCACGCGCTGCTGCTGCGGGTCGCGGAGGCGGGCCTGGGCTGAGGAGGCCCCGCCACCGGCGGCGCACGGGATGATGTTGTGCAGAATATTGACGGCCGCATGATTGGTGCCTAACTTCCACCGGGCACCGGTGCGGTCCCCCACCGGTGTCTCGGCCAGGCATCGGCATTGGGAGCTCCTCGTGCAGCCGTCCCGCTCATCCGCTCACGCGCCAGACGCTCATCCAGCCCAGGATCTGCGGCAGTTGAGACGTGTCGCGGTCTCCGGACTCATCGGCACCGCCGTCGAGTTCTACGACTTCCTCGTGTACGGCACGGTCGCCGCCCTCGTCTTCGGCGACCTGTTCTTCCCGCAGGCCGACCCCGCGGTCGGCACCATCGCGGCGTTCGGCACGTTCGCCGCCGGCTACGTCGCCCGGCCGCTCGGCGGCATCGTCTTCGGGCACTTCGGCGACCGGCTCGGCCGCAAGTCGATGATGCTGCTGACCATGGCGCTGATGGGCGGCGGCAGCTTCCTCATCGGCGTCCTGCCCACGTACGACGCCATCGGCGTGTGGGCGCCGGTGCTGCTCGTCACGCTGCGCGTGGTACAGGGCCTCGCGATCGGCGGCGAGTGGGGCGGCGCGACGCTCATGGTCGTCGAGCACGCCGAGCGCGCGCACGGCGGGCGGCGCGGACTGTGGTCCGGGTTCACCCAGCTCGGCGCCCCGCTCGGCTCGGTGCTCTCGGCCGGTACGGTCACCCTCGTCTCCTCACTGCCCGACGACGACTTCCGGTCGTGGGGCTGGCGGGTGCCGTTCCTGGTCAGCGTGGTGCTGCTGGCCGTGGGCCTGTTCGTCCGCCTCAAGGTGGCGGAGAGCCCGCTGTTCACGCAGGCCACGAAGGAGCCGGCCCCGGCGAGGCCACCGGTCTTCGAGGTGCTGCGGCGGCCGAAGCCGGTGCTGCTCGCGGCGTGCGTCGGGATCGGCGCTTTCACCGCCCAGTCGCTGCTGACCGGGTTCATGATCTCCTACGCCGTCGACGAGGGGTACGCGCGGCCGCAGGTGCTGACCGCGGTGACGATCGCGTCCTGCGTCGCACTGGTCGTGCTGCCCGCCGCGTCCGCCCTCTCGGACCGGGTGGGGCGCCGCCCGGTCGTCCTCGCGGGGGCCCTCGCCTCGGCCGCGCTCGCCTTCCCGGTGCTCGCGCTGGTCGACTCCGGCTCCCCCGGACTGCTGATCCTCGCGCTCGCGCTCGGCCACGGCGTCGCCCAGTCGACGATGTACGGGCCGCTCGGCGCGCTGCTCACCGAGATGTTCGGCACCAAGGTCCGCTACACGGGCGCCTCGCTCGGCTACCAGGGCGCGACGCTGATCGGCGCCGGGTTCTCGCCGCTGATCGCGAGCAGCCTGCTCGCCTCGTCCGGCGGCGGCTCCACGCCCGTGGCCCTGCTGCTGTGCGGGGGCGCCGCGATCACCGCGCTGACCGTGTGGCGGATGCGCGAGACGCGCGAGAACGCGCTGGAAGCCCCCGTCGCCGCCCCCGCCCCGGAAAGGACCTCGCGTTGAGAGTCTCCGCCCTCACCCTCGCCGCCGCCGTCGCCGTCACGGGGCTGCTGACCGCGCCGCCCGCGCAGGCCGCCGCCGACCGCCACCTGGAGGGGCGACTCCCCTCGGGCGCCGCCTACTTGATGGACGTACCCGGCGACTGGAACGGCACCGTGCTGCTGTTCAGCCACGGCTACCGGCCCGCCGGATCTCCCACGTCCGCGCAGGACGCGCCGAGTGCGGACGCGCAGGCGAAGCTGCTCGCCGAGGGGTACGCGCTCATCGGTTCCTCCTACGCGAGCAACGGCTGGGCCGTGACCGACGCGGTGCCCGACCAGCTCGCCACGCTCGATCTGTTCACCGGGACGTTCGGTGCCGCGCGGCGCACGCTGGCCTGGGGCACCTCGTACGGCGGGCTCGTCACGACGACGCTCGCCGAGCGGCACGCGGACCGGTTCGACGGGACGCTGTCGATGTGCGGGCTCGTGCAGGGCGGTGTGGCCAACTGGAACAGCACGCTCGACCCGGCCTTCGCGCTCAGGACGCTCCTCGGCGCCGACGTGCCGCTGACCGGCTTCGCCGACCAGGGCGCGGCGCAGCGGGCGGCGGCCGCCCTCACCGCGAAGGTCGACGACGCGCAGAGCACGGCGCGGGGCCGCGCCGGATCGCGCTCGCCGCCGCGCTGCACGGCATCCCCGGCCACAACGACCCCGCGCAGACCGAGCCCGCCCCCGGCGACCGGGACGCCGAGCAGGCCAACCAGTACGCGGCGGTGCGCGGGCTGCTCCAGCTCCCCGCGTTCAGCTGGCGGCAGGAGGCGGAGAGCCGGGCCGGCGGCAATCCGTCCTGGAACACGGGCGTCGACTACACGGCGATGCTGCACCGCTCGCCGCTGTTCAAGGAGGTCGACGAGCTGTACCGGAAGGCGGGCGCCTCGCTCGGCGCGGATCTCGGCGCCCTGAACGGCGCACCGCGTATCTCGGCGGATCCGGCGGCGCTGCGCTGGATGCGCGGGACCAGCACGTTCACCGGCCGGCTCACCGATCCGCAGCTCGACATCCACACGACGGGCGACGCGCTGATCCCGGTCCAGTCGGAGGACGCGTACCGCCGGGCGGCGGACAGGGCGGGGTCGGGGCGGCTGCTCGCGCAGGCGTACGTCGACGGGCCCGGCCACTGCACCTTCTCCTCCGGCGAGATGCTGGGCGCCCTGCACGCCCTGGAGCACCGGATCGACTCGGGCCGCTGGGACGCCTCGCCCGGGAGCCTCAACTCCCGCGCGCGGGACGCAGATCCGACGGGAGCGGCACGCTATGTCCCGTACGTCCCGAGTTCGTACCCACGCCCGTACGACAGGTCGTAACACCTGATGACCCTCCGTGACGGCGGCGCCCGGCCGTCGCGGGGTCGTACGACTGTGACAGGCACCACCCATGACCAGCACAGGTTTACGTGCGCCTCGATGGGTGACTACGGTTCCGTGGATGTCTCGCAGCCACATGAACCTCGCAAACCTGAGAAGACGTGTGTCCGGGCGCCGGGGTTCCCTTCTGGAGGGATCGTGAGCGAACCGGTACGGCTGGCGGCGCATCGCACGCCCCTGCCCGAGCAGCGCGTGATCGTGGAGGCCCCTCCGGGGGCGGCGCGGACCACGGCCCCGGCCGCCGCGCGCAAGCACGGCAAGGCGCGGGACGCGTTCTTCGACAACGCGAAGTACCTGGCGATCGTGCTGGTCGCCATGGGGCACGCCTGGGAGCCGCTGCGCGGTGACAGCCGGGCGGCGTCCGCGCTGTACATCACGGTGTACTCGTTCCACATGCCGGCGTTCATCGTGATCTCCGGATACTTCTCGCGCTCGTTCGACGCGAGTCCGAACCGGCTGAAGCGGCTGGTCACCGGGGTGGCCGTGCCGTACGTCCTGTTCGAGGTGGCGTACACGTTCTTCAAGCGGACGGCCGGGGACGATCCCACGTACCCGATCAGCCTGCTCGACCCCTGGTACCTGACCTGGTTCCTGATCGCGCTGTTCGTGTGGCGGCTGAGCACCCCGCTGTGGAAGGTGGTCCGCTGGCCGCTGCCGCTGGCCCTCGCCATCGCGGCGCTCGCGTCGGTCTCCCCCGACATCGGCGACGACCTGGACCTCCAGCGTGTGCTTCAGTTCCTGCCGTTCTTCGTGCTCGGCCTGTGCCTGAAGCCGGAGCACTTCCAGCTGGTGCGCCGCAAGGAGGCGCGGCTGCTCGCGCTGCCCGTCTTCGCGGGCGCCCTGCTGTTCGCGTACTGGGCGGCGCCGCGGATGAACGCCGCCTGGTTCTACCGGCGCGACAGCGCGCAGGAGCTGGCGGCACCCGGCTGGAGCGGCGCCGTGATGACGCTCGCCATGTTCGGCTGCTCGGTGATCCTGGCCGCGTGCTTCTTCGCGTGGGTGCCGGGGCGCAAGCTCTGGTTCACGGCGCTGGGCGCCGGGACGCTCTACGGGTACCTGCTGCACGGCTTCCTCGCCAAGGGCTCCCGCTTCTGGGACTGGTACGAGGTGCACTGGGTGCACACGCCGTGGGGCGAGATCGTGGTGACGCTGGCCGCCGCGAGCGTGATCACCGTGCTGTGCACACCACCGGTGCAGCGGATGTTCCGGTTCGCGATGGAGCCGAAGATGGAGTGGGCGTTCAAGCGCGATACCGCGCAGGCCGCCCGCCGGCATTAACCCGGCCACACCTGTGGAACGTACCTCCGCCTCCCGGGATCTCCCGGGAGGCGGAGGTGTCTACCTCCTTGGAAACAGTGGGCGCCCGCATTTCCCCGGGCGCCTTGTCGAACCGCTTCCGCCTTGCCTAAGGTCCCCGGTAATTCCGAACTGGCCCGAAGGTGCGTGAGACGTGCAGGACCTCTCCGAGCTGAGCGAGCGGGCCGGGATCCCCGAGCGGATGCTGCGTTTCTACGTACGCATGGACTTGCTGCCCGACCTTCCCGCGTACGACGAGAGCCATGTGCGCCGCGTCGCGTTCGTCCGGGCGCTGCTCGACGTGGGCGGCCTCTCGCACCCGGCGATCCGGCAGATCCTGCGCCGTGTCGACACCTCCGAGCCCACGTTCGGGGAGCTCCTCGGCGCGGTGCAGTACGCCCTCCCGGTGCGCGGGTCGACCGCGCAGGACCAGGAGTGGGAGCGGGCCAGAGGGCGGGCCGAGGCGTTCGCCGCGCAGCGGCAGTGGCGGATCGGCGCGGACAACCCGGCCTGGCAGACGCTGACCCAGGTCCTGGTCGCGTGCGAGTGGCTGCGCCAGCACGACCTCCTCGAACTGCTCGGCGCGTACGCCGACGCGCTGGAGCGGCTCGTGGCGGTGGAGGTCGAACTGCTGCGCCGCAAGAGCGATCCGGAGACGGCGGCCACGAGCATGGTGTCGGGGACCGTGCTCGGCGATGTCGCGCTGTGCGCGCTGCGCCGGCTTCTCCACGAGCATTTCTCGCGTTCGGCGGACGACGCCGCGGCGCAGTTCGACGCCGCCGCACCCTTCGCGGAGTCGCGGTTCGCGGAGTCGCGGGATTCCGTGGGGCCGCGGGATTCCGTGGGGCCGGAGCATTCCGTGGATTCACCGGAGACGCACCACGCGTGAAAGTGACGCAGCACACAATCCCCCGACTTCCCACAACATCGGTTTCACGCCACTTAGTTGAGCGTTAATCAGGTACCGCGTGGTACGGCATGGCGCGGCTTGACACCCCCAGGCGGCCGAGGCATGCTCAACCCGATCTTCGGGCCCCCTTCCTCTTGACACCGCGGTCGAGGCGGGAAGGTGCGGTGACGAGCATCGACGGGGGCTGATAAAGAATGGACACCACTTCGCCGCGGGACCCACAGGGCGACACCCTGAATCCTGAAGGCGCGGCGCTCGCCGCCGAATTGCACGACCTGGAAACCGAACTCCTGGAGAGATATCGGCGCCTGCTCGTGGACCAGCACAACCCGCTGGGAATCGAGCAGGAGGCATGGACCACGTGCCGCCAGCAGGCCCAGCACATCATCGCGGAATGCATGCACTCGCTCCGCCACGGGACGCAGCCCCTGCTCAGTCGGCAACTGCTGCAAAAGACGCGGCGCCTGGGCGGTGCCCGCATATCCCAGGGCATCGCACCCGTGCATTCCGTACGGGCCGGGGCCCTGCTCTTCCAGGTCGTCATGGAGGCGCTCAGCGACGCCGTCGTACGTCACCCGGGCGCGGCCCACCAGTTGATGAAGGCCCTGATGAGCCTTCAGACCGCGATCACCAGGCGTCTTGAGGAAGGGGCGGGCGGCTTCGACCTGTTCCTGCTCGACGTGGTGCGCGACGCCGAGCAGCAGGGCCGGCACGGCATGGCCCGCGAGATCCACGACCGGATCGGTTCCGTGGCCTCCCTCGCCCTGCGCCAACTGGAGCTCTACGAGCTGACGCAGGGGCTGACGCCCGCCGCCGACGCCCGGCTCAGCAGCCTCAAACAGGCCATTCTGGAGACGCTGTACACGACGCGGGACATCGTCACCGAGCTGCGCACGCGGACCAACACCACCCGGTCGCTCCAGCTCGCCCTCCAGGCGTTCGTCTCCGCGATGGCCCTGGACGAGCCCGTGGTGGAGATCCGCGTCACCGACCCGGAGGACCTGCTGCCCCGGTCACTGGGCGACGACCTCTTCCTCATGCTCCGCGAGTGCCTGCGCAACGCGATCGCGCACGCCGCCGCTACGCGCGTCGTCATCGAGGTGCACGTCGGGAGCGAGGGGGTGCGGGCCACCGTGCGGGACGACGGGACCGGCTTCTCACCAGGGAAGTCCGCGGGCAACGGGCTGGCCTCGCTGACCGAGCGGACCGGGCTGCTGGGCGGCCGGCTCACCATCGACAGCGCGCCGGGCAAGGGCACGTCCGTCGCCCTGACGGTGCCCGTCGACGAGCACGACAAGGAGAACCATGGACAGCCGTACGGGTACGGACCGGCCGCCGGCGCATGAGCCGATCCGCATCATCGCCGTCGACGACCACTCGCTGCTGCGCGGCGCCCTGTGCGAGCTGATCAACGCCGAGGACGACCTGTGCGTCGTCGCCGACACCGACACCTCCCAGGGCCTCGGCGATCTGGTGGAGCGCCACCGGGCCGAGGTCGTGCTGCTCGACGTGGAGATGCCGGAGCACCACGCGCCCACCGTGGTCGCCGAGTTGGCCCGGCGCTTTCCTCGGCTGCACATCCTGATCCTGACGATGTACAACGACGCGCAGCTGGTGCAGGAGCTGATCGCGCGCGGCGCGCGCGGCTATCTCCACAAGAGCGTGCCGCGGGAATCCCTGCTGACCGCCATCCGCAATGCGGCGACGGACGATCCGCACATGACGATCGCCGTACCCGTCAGCGGAATGGGCGAGTCCGGATTCAGTGAACCGCAGCAGACGCTTTCCCCGCGCGAACGGGAAGTCCTGACGCAGGCCGCCGCCGCGCTGAGCAATCGCCAGATCGCCGGCCGCCTCGGTATTACCGAGGGAACCGTGAAGCGACATCTGCGCAACATCTTCGAGAAGCTCGGCGCGGTCTCCCGTATCGACGCCGTGAACAAAGCAGTTGACGCGCAATTGATCCGGCGTCCCAGAAAGTGAAGGGTGGGACACCCGCTCCCCGCATACACCTAAGGGAGCATGCACCCTGCGCCATGGAGAGCGTTTTATCCGGGCGCCATCCGGATTAGATTCACCGGTATGTCCATAGCGACACCGACAAGAACCGACGTACTCACCGACACCTCCCCGGAAAGGCCCGAACCACCTTTTCGGAATGGACCGTTCCGAATTCTTCTCCTCTGTGCCCAGGAATCCCGCTACGCGGTCCAGCTCATCTTTCTGCTCCGATTCAGCGTGGCCGCGGCGGCGCTCGTACCCGGCGCGGCCGTCTGGCTGTGCTGCGTCGCCTTCACCTATCTCTACAACGGCGTCAGCGACATCGGGGAGGACCGGGTCAACGGCTCGGCCCGGCCGATCGCCCGCGGCGCGCTTCCCGTGCCGACCGCGCGCCGCGTCTGTCTGCTGCTCGTGGCGCTCGCGCTGACCGGCGCGGCCCTGCTCGGCCCGCTGATGTGCCTGCTGACCCTGTGCATGCTGGCCCTCGGATACGCGTACTCCGCGCCCGCGTTCGCGCTGAAGCGGACGACGCCCGGCACCATGGTCGCCGTCCTCGGCAGCGGGGTGCTCACCTATCTCGCGGGGGCCGTCGACGGCACCGGCCGCCTCACGCCCGAACTGGTCGTCTTCGCGCTCGCCCTGACCCTGTGGATGGGGCTGGTCGGCGCGGTCGCCAAGGACTTCTCCGACACCGAGGGCGACGCGCGGCACGGGCGCCGCAACTGGACGCTGCAATGGGGCGGCCGGCGCACCGCGCTCCTGGTGACCTTCAGCTCGCTGGCCATCGGCGTCCTGCTCGCCGTCGCCGCGGTGCTGCTGTCCGCGCCCGGTCTGGCCGGGCCCGCGGCGACGGTGCTGTGCGGCGCGCTCGTGCTGTCCGTGGCGGCGCTGACCGCCGGGCCCGACGCGTCCCGCGCCCGGCGCCGGGTGCCGTACCGGGTCTTCATGGTCACGCAGTACACGGCGCACCTCATCACGTTCGCCCAGCCGCTCTCCTGACGGGTCATCACCGGCCACCGCTCGCCCGGCGGCCGACGCGGATGCGATGTCCGGAGCCGGACCGGAACCACACCAGAGCTACCACGGGGGACCCCCACATGCACTTCACCCAGACAGGCTTCCGAATACCCGACATCACCCCGCGCCCGGCCCCGGCGACCGCACAGGGCCCCACCCTCGGGCTGCGGATCCTCGGCCCGCTGGAGGCGGTCGGCACCGGCGGCCTCACCCACCGGCCGCGCGGCCCCAAGGTCGGCAAGCTGCTCGCGCTGCTCGCCGTGCGGGCGCACGACATCGTCGACGTGGACACGCTCGTCGACGAGCTGTGGGACGACGCTCCGCCGCCCACCGCGGTGAGCACCGTGCGCACGCACATCTACCACCTGCGCCAGGAACTGGAGCGGGCGCTCGGCCCCGGGATCGCGCGGGGCGTTATCACCACGGAGGCCACCGGCTACTCGCTGCGCACCGCGCCGGGCATGCTCGATCTGGAGAGCTTCACGCGCCTGCACGGGCAGGGCAGCGCGGAGCTGCGCGCCGGTCGCCGCGAGCGGGCCCTCGAACGGTTCGACGCGGCGCTCGGCCTGTGGCGCGGGCGCGCCCTCGCCGATGTGGCGCAGGGCCGGGTGCTCGCCGGGCACGCCGCCCGGATCGACGAACTGCGGGTGCGGGCGCAGGAGTTGCGCATCGAGGCGGCGATGGGCCTCGGCCTGCACCGCGAGCTGGTGCCCGAGCTGCGCCATCTGATCGCCGTCGACCCGCTGAACGAGTGGCTGCACGCGCGCCTCATCGACGCCCTGCACCGGTGCGGCCGGCGCGGCGACGCGCTGCGCGCCTTCCACGACGTACGGGCCGTGCTCGCCGAGGAGTTGGGGCTCGAGCCCTCCGCCGACCTGCGGCGGTTGCAGCACGACATCCTGGCGGGCGGGTCCGCGGCATGACCACCACGGCTGACACCGCCGTCCGGGACCCCGGTGCCGCGCCGGGACCTGTCGGCATCACCGTCTGGACCGTCCCGATCGCCGCCGCGTCCGCCGCGGCCGACTTCGACGAGGCGTACGCGGTCCTGGACGCGACGGAGCGGGAGCGGTTCGCGCGGCTGCGCAGGACCGGCGACCGGATGCGCTACCTCGCGGTGCACCACGTCTTCCGGCTGCTGCTCGGCGCGGCGCTCGGTGCCGCGCCCGCCGAGGTGGCGTTCCGCCGGTACTGCGCGCGCTGCGGGGAGGAGGGGCACGGCAAGCCGGTGCCGTACCTGCCGGGTGGCGCCACGCTCTCGGCGAGCCTGTCGCACTCGGCGGCGTACGCGCTGATCGCGCTCTCGGACACGGCGGACGTGCCGGTCGGTGTCGACGTGGAGCGGGTACGCCCCGAGATGGACTGGAGCCGCATCCCGTGCGTCGAGGGCGGCCGCACGACGCACGGCTTCGAGCAGTGGACGCGGGCCGAGGCGCTGGTGAAAGCGGCGGGCACGGGCCTGAGCCGGACCCCGCCGCGCTATACGGGCCAGGTCTTCGGCGGGTGGCGCGCGGCACGCGTGCCGGGCTCCGGACACGAGTGGTACGTACGCAGCGTGCGGTCGCCGCAGGGGTACGCGGCGTCGGTGGCGGCGGGCGTCGCGGGCGCTCGGGTCGGCGTACGGGAGTGGCGCCCCTGAGGACGGGGGTGACAAGAACAAGGGGGCGGCTTCCCGGAGCGGGGAGGCCGCCCCCTTGTACGTGTGCCGGGTGCGGGCGGGCCCAGGGCCTGTCTCCCGGATCCCTCCTGCCCCGCGTGCCAGGCGTCGCGGGGCAGGAGGGATCCGGGAGACAGGCCCTAGCGCAGCAGGACGCAGCTGGGGCTGGGCACCGGGAAGGGCGCGGCGGCCGGGGCCAGGCGGCCCGTGGCCGGGTCGAGGCGGAAGGAACTCACAGACTGGCCGGCCTGGTTGGCGGTGTAGACGTAGCGGTCGGAGGCGTCGAGGGCCACGTCGCGGGGCCAGCGGGTGCCCGGGGCCTTCGCGGTGACCGGCTGCGACTGGACGAGGTGCAGCCTGCGTCCCCGGTCGGCGGTGCGGAACGACTCGACCGTGTCCAGACCCCGGTCCGCGGTCACCAGGAACGCGCCGTCGCGGGTGAGGTGCACGGCGGACGGCGCGTTGCGCGGGTCGAGCCCCGCCGGGGCGACGGAGGCGTGCGCGACCGCGGCGAGCCGGCCGGTGTCCTGGTCGTACGTCCACGTGGTGACGGTGTGGCCGAGCTCGTTGGTGACGTAGGCGAGCCGGCCACCGGGGTGGAAGACGAGGTGGCGGGGCCCCGTGCCCGGCGGCGGGGCGGCGCGGAAGGCCTCGGTGAGGCGGCCGGTGCGGGCGTCGAAGTCGTAGACGTGGATACGGTCGGTGCCCTTGTCGGGGACGAGGACGCGGCGGCCCGCCGGGTCGAAGGCGACCATGTGCGGGTGCGGGCCGCGCTGTTCCTCGGGGTGCGGTCCGCGGCCGTGGTGCCGCAGGACCTGGACGGCCTCGCCGAGGGAGCCGTCGGGGGCGATCGGCAGGACGGCCAGGTGCCCGGAGTCGTAGTTCACGCTCAGCAGGAACCGGCCGTCGGGCGCGACGGCGAGGTGGACGGGGGCCGCGCCGTGGCTGGAGCGCGGGGTGCCCAGCGGGCGCAGGTGCTCGCCGTCGACGCGGTAGGCGTGCAGCGCGCCGGTGGCACCGCCGGGGCGCTGGCTGACGGCGTAGAGGCGGTCACGGTCCGGGGAGAGGGTCAGGTACGAGGGGTTCTCGATGCCGCGTTGCCAGCGGGCGAGGCGCAGTGCGCCGGTGGTGTCGACGCGGGCGATGCCGATGCCCGGCAGGCCGGGGAGGCCGTACTCGCCCTTCGTGAAGCCGCCGAGGTAGGCGAGCCGGGCCGCGGGGCGCGGTGGCCCGGCGGTCAGGGTGCGGGTCGCCGTCCAGCCGGCGGCGGAGGCGGTGGCCGCGGCGGCGAGGGTGAGGAGGTTGCGGCGGGTGGGGTTCATCGGGGGCTCCCGGGAGGGCGTGGCTTCGCGCCGTGGGTTCGGTGGTTCGTTGCCGGGGGCGGTGGGGTGAGGGTGGAGGGCGGGGCTGGTCGCGTCCCGCGGCGGAGCCGCTGTTCGGTCCGGTCCCGCCGGGCCCGCAGCCGAGTTGTTCGCGTCTACACCGTCGCGCCCAGGATCAGGCCCGGGGCGCACAGCACCGCCAGGCCCGCCGCCCCCGCGCCGATGAGGATCTGCCACGGGGTGCGCAGCGCGCGGACGCGGGTGGCCCGGCGGGCGGCCGCCAGGGCCGCCACCGACGCCGCCCACGCGGGGAGCGCGAGGCGGAGGGCGAGTTCGCCGGTGAACAGGGCGCCCGCGCGGGCGGAGACGCACTGGGCCGCCGTACAGACGGCCGGGACCGAGTCACCGGTCCAGGCGGCGGACCCGGCGCACCACACCAGGGGGCCACGGCGAGGAGCGCCGTCAGCCAGACGTAGGGGCCCAGTCCCGTACGGGTCCCGGTGCGCCGCCGGCGCACCGCGAACACGGCGAGCGCCGGGAGCCAGCCCGCCAGGACGCCGAACAGGCCCGCGTGCGACGCCTCGGCGAGCGCCGCCCAGACGCCGTCCGCGCCGTACGGCGCCCGGAGCAGCGCGAGGAGTCCGGTCGCCGCGGCGAGCCCCGCGGCGGTGTGCGCCCAGGTCCGGGCGAAGGAGGGGTGCCCGTCCAGGCGACGTACACCCCGGCGAGCGCGACGAGGAGCAGTGGCGGGCCCGCCGTCACGCCCCAGGCCAGCGGGAAGCCGGGCAGTCCCGAGCCGAGCGGCGCCGCCCCGCCGCCCCCGACGCCGAAGACGGCGGCGAGGACGGCGGTGACGCCCGCGGCGAGCACCGGGGCCGTGCCGGCGAGGCCGGACTCCGGGCGCCGATCGTGCCCCTCGTGCCGGTCGCTCTCCCCGTGCCGGTCCGGCTCGTCGGGAGAAGAGAGGGCACCGCGCCCCGAGGTGCCGCCGACGGGGGTTGGACGGGCTCGGGGCGCGGTGCGGTCCTGGGGGTGGTGGTCACCGGGAGGCCCCGGCGTGCTGGGCCGGGGCGGGCGCGGGGGCCGGCGGCGGGGTGGCCGAGCCCTCCCGCAGGCCGTACTTCTCCCACCAGCGGGCCAGCGGCGCGGGCGCCCACCAGGCCCACTTGCCGAGCAGCGCCATCGTGGCCGGGACGAGGAGGCCGCGCACGATCGTCGCGTCGACGAGGACCGCGATGACGAGGCCGACGCCGATCATCTTCATGAAGAGGATCGAGGACGCCATGAAGCCGCCCACGACCACGACCAGGAGCAGCGCCGCACTCGTGATGATCTTCGCGGTGCGCTGCACGCCGAGTGCGACGGACTCGACGACGTCGCCGCTGACCTCGTACTCCTCGCGTACCCGGGACAGCAGGAACACCTCGTAGTCCATGGCGAGTCCGAAGGCGATCGCGACGACGAGGACCGGGAAGTTGACGTCCACCGCGCCGATCGGGTCGAAGCCGAGGAGGCCGGAGAGATGGCCGTCCTGGAAGATCCACTTGATCGCGCCGAAGGCGGCGAGGAGCGAGAGGAGGTTGAGGATCACGGACTTGAGCGGCAGCAGCAGCGAGCCGAACGCCAGGAACAGGACCAGGAACGAGACGACCGCGACGAACAGCGCCATCCACGGGAGCCGTTCACCGATCATGTCGACGATGTCGACGCGGGAGGCGGGCATGCCGGTGACGAGGGCCTCGGCCCCGTCCGGCGGGTCCACCGACCGTACGTCGCCGACGAGGGTGCGCGCGGCGTCCGACATCGGGTCGGGCGTGTAGTGGAGGGTGACGCGCGCGGTGTCGCCCGCGGTGTTCGTCACGGCCGCCGAGGCCACGCCGTCGATCTTCGCCAACTCAGCTGCGTACGAGGTGACTTGGGCGGTGTCGGCGGGTCCGTCGAAGCGGACGACGGACGTCATGATCTGGGCGGGGTTCGAGGGGAAGTCGGCGGCGAGCTGCTTGCTGACGACCTTCGCGTCGGCGTCCGACGGCAGCACCCACTCGCCGGGCCGCGCCCAGTTCACGCCGAGCAGCGGCGCGCCGAGGCCGACCAGGACGGCGACGATCGCGAGCGTGGAGATCAGCGGCTTGCGCATGACGGCGTGCGCGGTGCGGTACCAGCGGCCTTGCGTCTCCGGCTTCGGGGTACGGGCGCGGCGGCCCGAACCGGGCAGCGGGATGCGCCACTTGTCGATGCCGTGCCCGGTGTAGCGCAGGAGGGCGGGCAGCAGGGTGAGCGCGCCGACCACCGCGAAGGCGACCACCGCCACGGCCGCGTAGCCCATGGAGGACAGGAAGCGGGAGGGGAAGAAGAGCAGTCCGGCGAAGGAGATCGCGACGGCGATGCCGGAGAAGGCGACCGTGCGGCCCGCCGTCGCGGTGGCCCGCTCGACGGCGGTGTCGACGTCGGCGCCCGCGTGCAGTTCCTCGCGGTAGCGGTTCACCATGAACAGCGCGTAGTCGATGGCGAGGCCGAGGCCGAGGATCGTGATGACGTTGATGACGGTGCTGGAGATGTCCGTGAACATCGTCAGGACGCGCAGCACCACGAACGAGCCGAGCGCGACGAACGTGCCGACGGCCAGCGGGAGGAGCGCCGCGATCGCGCTGCGGAAGATCAGCACGAGGAGGATCAGGAGGATCGGCACGGAGAGCATCTCGGCGCGCGCGATGTCCGATCCGGTCAGCGAGTTGACCTGTTCGGTCATCGCGGCGACGCCGCCGTAGCGGACGTCGACGCCCTGGGCCGCGAAGTCCTCCTTGATCTTGCCGAGGGCCTCGACCTGGTCCTGGTCCACGTCGCTGGTGAACTGCACGGTGGCGTAGGTCCGCGTGCCGTCCTTCGAGACGTAGGCGCCCTTGTCCTGGCCGCCGGGGTGCCAGTACGAGTCGAGGCGCTCGATGCCGGTGCGCGGTACGCCGTCGAGGGCGGCGCGCACGGCCGGGCCGAACTCCTCGAACGTGGCGCCGCTGCCGCCCTTGGCCTCGTAGAGCACGATCAGGTCGTTGGACTCGCGGCCGAGCGGGCCCTGGAGCACCTTGTCCGCCTGGACGGACTCGCTCGCCGGGTCGTCGAAGCCGGCGCCTCCGGTGAAGGAGGCGAAGACCCGGGTGCCCCAGACGCCGGCGAAGAGGGTGAAGACGACCGCCGCGACGACGACCCACTTGCGGCGCCGCGCGGTGAATTTTCCGATTGCGGCAAACACTTCTCTCTCCTGAATTCTTCGGCGAATTGACAGGGCGTCCGGGCACCCTGCCCATCAGCCTCACGGAATTGCGGAGCGCGTGGAATTCCCGCTTCGGGTAAGCGGCTATGTCTCTTTCGGTGCAGCGGTGGGGGCGGCGACCGCTCTGCGCTGCGCCAGGGTCGCGGCGCCGCCGATCAGGACCGAGAGGCCGACCCCGATCGCGAGCGAGAAGAGCGGATCGTCGCTGACGGCGCCGCCGAAGTAGCCCGCGCCGACGGAGTAGCCGGCCCACACCGTCTCGGCGAGTGCGGCCCCGAGGGCGAACTTGCGGGCCGGGTAGCGGGCGGCGCCCGCGGCGAGTCCGGCGAGCAGCCGCCCGCTGGGCAGGAAGCGGACGCCGACGACGAAGGCGAGGCCGCCGCGGTGCACGCGGTGCGACGCCCAGTCGAACAACTCGCCCTGTCGGCCGCGGCGGTGGGCCGCGCCGCGCACCCGGCCGCCCGCGGCCCGGCCGAAGCGGTGGATGAGCAGGTCGCCGAGGAGGGCGCTGCCCGCGACCGACGCCAGGACCAGCATCAGGGACATCTCGCCGCGGGCGGCGAGCATGCCGCCGGTGACCAGCAGGACGGCGTTGGGCAGCAGGGGCGGGAGCGTGGTGAGGGCCAGGATCGCGTAGGCCCAGCAGGCCGCTCCGGAGAGCGATCCCGACAGGCCGGACGTGACGTCCAGCCATGCCGCGAGTGAGGCGATGTCGATGTCCATGGCCGCTCCTTTCCCCTCTCGGAGGCCCGTTCCGGTGACCGCGCACTACCTCCTTGGAGACATGCGCGCGGGTCGTTGGTGAGTCGTGTTCGCAGGTCGGAGTGGAGTTAGCGTCGCCGTGGCGGGTGGCGGGCGCCTTCTGCGCTTCAACAGTAACCTACGCTATCGATAGTGGCACTATCGCTAGTGATTCGCACTGCCACTTCCGACGCACACAGGTGGGGCCATGACCGAAGTCACGCTGTTCTTCCGCGAGTTCACCCGCACCCGCCGGGCCACCGGGGCCATCGCGCCCAGCAGTCCGCGCCTGGCCAGAGCCCTGACCCGGTACGTCATCCCGAGCCCCGGCGGGCCACGGGCGGTCCTGGAGGTCGGGCCGGGGACGGGGGCGGTGACCCGGTACGTGGTGGAGGCGCTCGGGCCGCTCGACACGCTGGATCTCGTCGAGGCGAACCCGCGGTTCGCCGCGCTGCTGGCCGAGACGTACGCCGGGGACGGGCGGGTGCGGGTGCTCACCGGTCCGGTCCAGGACCACGAACTGGGGTCGTACGACACGGTGGTGTGCGGGCTGCCGTTCGCCAACTTCGACGCCGCGACGACGGAGGACATCCTGGGGCGGCTGGTCGGGGCGCTGCGGCCCGGGGGGACGCTGTCGTACTTCGCGTACGCGGGGATGCCGCCGCTGCGGCGGGCGCTCACGACGGGGCGGGCGCGGCTGCGCGTCCTCGAACTTCAGTCGGTGATCGGGCGGGTGCTCGCCCGGCACCGGTTCCGCTCGGAGACGGTGCTCGGGAACCTGCCGCCGGCGCGGGTGCACCATCTGGCACCGGTCGCGCCGGTCGCCGTGGGGGCCGGCGTCTGACCGGGCCGGCCGGGCCTCAGGCCGAGCGCCGGGCTCCCTGGAGCTTGGACGAGGCGTCCTCCTGGGCGATGCGGCGCAGGGCCGACATCGCCGCGTCGCCCAGGACGGTGCCGAGGACGACGCCCTCGACCTTGCCGTCCGTGCTCGGCGCGTGCGCGAGCGCCGCCAGCTCCGCCGAGGCCAGTTCGCCCGCGGCCGCCGCGTACTTGTCGAGCAGGACGAGGAGGTCGCCGCGGTCCAGGTCCCGGTACGTCACAACGATCTGGACCAGCGACTGCCAGCCGGGGTTCTCGGGCTTCGCGGTCCAGCCGTGCCGCCGGACCAGCTCGGACACCTCCGCCTCGGCGCGCTCCCAGTCCTCCTGGCCGCCGCGCTCCGAGGCCGACCTGGTGACCGCGGACTGGGCGACGCCGAGCGCGCCGTGCACCGTGCGGTGCGGGGAGTCGACCTCGGCGAGGACGTCACGGGCCGCGGCGATGGACAGCCCGCCGACCTCCAGCATCGCGCGGATCAGCTTGAGCCTGCGCACGTGCCCGTCGTCGTACGCCACCTGGTTCGGACTGGTGCGTTCGCCCGCCGGCAGCAGGCCCTCGCGCGAGTAGTACTTGATGGTCGGCACCGGAACTCCGGTCCGCCGCGCCAGTTCGCCGATACGCATTCCACGAGGATACCCGTCCGCCCCCGCCGTGCCTCCGGCCGCTTTTATCGGCATTGAATTCCGCTGCCATTCGAGTTCCACCGGCCACTGCGACGCTTCCCGGGCAAGACCGTTCCCCTGCCAGTTGCCAGTTCCACTGCCGAAGGAAACAGGTATGACCACAGACGTGGCTCCGGAGATTTCCACGGCGCCCGCAGAACTCAGTTACGGGCGCACCGTCGACCGCTCCCTGGTCCACCGGGCCGCGGTCTCTGAGGTCTTCGTCACCGACATCCGCCCGCTGGCCGAGAAGCGGGTGCGGACCGCCGTCCAACTCCCGCTCACGCACGGCTACTACAGCGACCACGCGCAGCGCCCCGCCGTCTACGACCCGCTGCTGCTCCTGGAGTCCGGCCGGCAGGCCGCGATGGCCGGATCGCACGCGCACATCGGCCTGTCGCGCGGCACCACGATGATCGTCGACACGTTCCGTATCCAACTGGGCGACCTCAAGGGCCTGTTGGTGGGCGACGAGCCGGGACGGCTGGTCATCGACACCGAGTACGTGGGCCGGCCGACCCGGCGCGGGCGCTACCGCAAGGGCACCGTCGTCCAGCGGTACACGCTCGACGGCACGGACATCGGCGAGCACGAGATGGACGTCCTCTTCCTCAACCAGCACGAGAACGAGGTCCTGCGGCACGCCCAGCGCGGCACCCCCGCCCCGCTGACCTCCGAGTTCTGCGACCGGGTGGGCGAGAGCGGATTCGACGGGGAGCCGGGCGCGGTGGGCCGCGGCAACCCGCTCAACGTCGTGCTGTCACGGCCCGTGACCGGGGCCGGCACCGTCACCGCCGAGGTCACCCCGCGCTTCGACAACCGGGCGCTGTTCGACCACGTCTACGACCATCTGCCGGCGATGACGCTCGTCGAGGCCGCGCGGCAGCTCGCCCTGCTCTCCACGGGCGAGCCCGCCGCCACGTACGCGACCGGCTTCGAGGCCCGCTTCTCGCGGTTCGCCGAGCTGGACGACGTCGTGACCGCCGAGGCACCGCGGATCGGGCCCGGCGAAGGGCGGCGCGCCCTGCCCGTGCGCTTCCTCCAGGACGGCGCCGAGATCGCGTCCGTCACCGTCACCGTGACCTCGGGGAGCGCACTGTGAGCCAGGACGGACCCGGCCGCCGGATCGCCGTGTGGACCGACTTCGGAGGCGTTCTGACGCCGCCGATCGCCCACACCATGGGGACGTTCTGCGCGAGCCAGGGCATCGACCCGGTGGTGTTGCAGAGCGCCCTCGGCACGGTCACCGCCCGCTACGGCACCGCCGACGTCATGGAGCCGATCGACACCCCGCTGGTCTCCGAGGAGGCGTGGCTCGCGCAGGTCAGCGAGGTGCTCGCGGCCGAACACGGGGTCACCGGCGTCCACTTGACGTCGCTGGCCGACGCCTGGTTCGACGGGCGCGAGACCAACCACGCCTGGGTGGCGGCGCTGCGCAAGGCGCGGGAGGGCGGCGCGTTCGTCGGACTGCTCTCCAACATGGTGCCGACGTGGGACGCGCACTGGCGCCGCATGGTCGACCCCGCCGCGCTCTTCGACGACGTCCTGCTGTCGTTCGAGGTCGGGCACCGCAAGCCCTCCCCCGGCATGTTCGCGCTCGCCGCCGAGCGGGCCGGGGCGCGCCCCGCCGACTGCGTCCTGATCGACGACCTCGCGCACAACTGCGCGGGCGCCGAGGCCGCCGGCTGGCAGGCGATCCACTTCACCGACACCACCGCCGCGGCCGACCGGCTCGCGGACCTCCTCACGGCCTGAGCCCCCACGCCGTGCCCGTCGCAGCCACGCCAACCACAAGGAGCCAGACCGTGAGCCGTTCCGTGCTCGTCACCGGTGGCAATCGGGGCATCGGCCTCGCCACCGCCCGCGCCCTCGCCGAACAGGGCGACAAGGTCGCCGTCACCTACCGCTCCGGCGAGCCGCCCGAGGGCCTGTTCGGCGTGCGCTGCGACGTCACCGACCCGGCCTCCGTGCGCCGCGCGGTGGAGGAGGCGCGCATCCAGCACGGCCCGATCCAGGTCCTCGTCTCCAACGCCGGGATCACCCGCGACCAGTTGCTCGTCGGCATGGAGGACGCGGACTTCCGCGACGTCATCGAGACGAACCTGCTGTCCGCGGTGACCGTCACCAAGGAGGTCGTCCCCGACATGCTCAAGGCGCGCTGGGGGCGCGTCATCCTCATGTCGTCGATGAGCGCGCTCGCGGGCGCGCCGGGCCAGACCAACTACGCCGCCTCCAAGGCCGGGTTGATCGGTTTCGGCCGGTCCCTGGCCCGCGAGGTCGGCCGCCGCAACGTCACCGTGAACATCGTCTCCCCCGGCCTCATCGAGACCGACATGGTCAAGGACGTCACCGACGCCCGCCGCGAGCACGTCCTGAGCCAGACCTCCCTGTTCCGCGCCGGACGCCCGGAGGAGGTCGCGGCGGCCGTGAAGTTCCTGGCCAGCGAGGAGGCCTCGTACGTCACCGCCGGTGTGATCCCGGTGACGGGCGGCCTCGGCGTCGGCCACTGACCGCACCACCCCACCCCTAGGAAAGGCAGTTCATGTCGAACGACACCGTTCTGGAGATCGCCCAGCAGATGGGGCGCGTCTTCAACGACCTCGACGAGAAGACCGCGTACGAGCTGGTCGCCGACGACTTCGTCGACTACGAGGCCCCGCCCGGCACCCCGGGCGGCCCCGGCGGCTACCTCGGCACCGCCCGCTGGATGAACTCCGTGTTCTCGGAGGCCTGCTGGGACCACATCGACTCGTTCGCGGACGGCGACAAGGCCGTCATCCGGGTCCGCTTCACCGGCATCCACACCGGCGACTTCCTGGGCTTCCAGGGCACCGGCAACAAGGTCGACGTCGAGCACATCCACATCTACCGGGTCGGCGACGACGGACTCGTGCACGAGCACTGGGCCTGCCGTCAGGACCTGTTCCTGCTCGCGCAGATCGGCGCCGTCGAGCTGAAACTGCCGCCGACCGGCACGCAGGCGTAGCGGACCCCCTCCCAGGCCGCCGGACCCGTCATCGTACGGGCCCGGCGGCCTGTCGTACGTACGGACCGAAGAAAGGACGGCACCGAACGATGAAGCAGAAAGGGGCCGCGTGGGCGCTGATCGCGACCTCCGTGCCCATGTTCATGGTCGCGATCGACAACCTCGTCGTCACCAACGCGCTGACCACCATCGCCGACGACCTCGGCACCCGCCAGGCCGGGCTGCAATGGGTCGTCAACGCCTATGTCCTGGCCTTCGCGGGACTGCTCCTCGCCGGGGCCGCGCTCGGTGACCGGATCGGCCGGCGGCGGGTGTTCCTGTGGGGCATCGGCCTGTTCACGGCCGCGTCCGCGGCGTGCGCGCTCGCCGACTCGGTGGGCGCGCTGGTCGCCGCCCGCGTGGTGCAGGGCGCCGGGGCCGCCGCCGTCCTGCCGGTGTCGCTGACCCTCGCCGTCGCCTCGGTCGGCGCCGCGCGGCGGCCGCTCGCGGTCGGGGTGTGGGGCGGCGTCAACGGCCTGGGCATCGCGCTCGGCCCGATGGCCGGCGGCCTGGTCACCCAGGGCCTCGACTGGCACTGGATCTTCGGGATCAACGTGCCGATCGGTCTGCTCGCGCTGCCGCTGGCCCGCTGGGCGATCGCCGAGTCGAAGGGCGCGCCGCGCCCGCTCGACGTGCCGGGGTCGCCCTGGTGACGGGGGCCGTGGTGGCCGCGGTGTGGGGCATCGTGCAGTTCGCCGACGGGGCGGCGGCGCTGGCCCGGTCGCTCGGCGGGCTCGCGCTCTCGGGACTGCTCGGCGCGCTCTTCCTGGCGTGGCAGCGGCGGACGCCGACGCCGCTCGCGCCGCCGCACCTCTACCGGATCCGGCCGTTCATGCTGAGCAACGCCCTCGCCCTGGCGATGTACTTCGGGGTGTTCGGGTCGATCTTCTTCCTCGCCCAGTTCATGCAGGGGCCGATGGGCTACTCGCCGGTCGAGGCGGGCCTGCGGACGCTGCCGTGGACGGCGGCGCCGATGATCGTCGTGCCGGTGGCGAGCGCCCTGGTGGACCGGGTGGGCGGCGGCCGGCTCCAGGCGCTCGGCTGCGCCTGCCAGGCGGCGGCCCTGGTGTGGCTGGCGCTGATCTGCCGGCCCGGTCTGTCGTACGGGGCGATGGTCGGCGCGATGATCCTGGCGGGGGTCGGGATGGGCCTCGTGTTCGCGGCGAACCCGGCGACCGTCATCGGCTCGGTCGCCGAGCACGAGCACAATCTGGCGTCCGGCGTGAACAACACCGTGCGCGAGTTCGGCGGTGCGCTCGGCATCGCCGTGCTCACCGCCGTCTCTCTGCACGGCGGCCTGCGGAGCGCGGTGCTCACGGGGGCCGCCGTGGTGCTGCTCGGTACGTTCGCCGGGCTCGCGATCAGGCCGGCGCCCGGTCGAGGACGGCCCGCGTCCGGGCCAGCACCTTCCGGCCCGCGCAGCGCACTGTCAGATCGACCCGCACCGTCCCGTCTTCCCTGACGTCGGCGACGACGCCGTCGACGGTGAGTTCCACGCCGTCGGCGGTGTCCGGGACGGGCACGGGGCGGGTGAAGCGGGTGCTGTACTCGACGACGTGCGCGCCCGCGCCCTGCTGCCGCGCCCATTCGGTGACGGCGGTCGCGGCCAGGCCCATGCCGAGCATGCCGTGGGCGATGACACCGGGGAGCCCGACGGCCGCGGCGCGGGTGTCGGACCAGTGGATGGGGTTGTGGTCGCCCGACGCGGCGGCGTAGGCGACGAGGCGTTCCCGGGTGAGGCGGAAGGTGCGGGTCGGCATCCTCATGGCGTTCGTCAGGGTGGCCTGAGGACTGTGCGGCTCGGTGGTCATCGGGTCTCGTCCCCCTTGCGTGACACGAGAGTTGAGGTGGTGGTGCAGACGAGTGCGCCGCCGTCCGCCTCGCGGATGCGGCCGCGCAGGGTGACGACGTCGTTGCCGTCGACGGTCTCGGCCGCGACGACCTCGACGGTGACGGTGAGGCGGTCGCCGGGGCGGACGGGACGGACCTGCTCGAACCGCTGGTCCCGGTGGACGACACGGCTGAAGTCGAAGCCGAACCCGGGGTCGTCGGTGACCTGCTTCTCGGCGCGCATGCTCAGGACGATGGGGTAGGTGGGCGGGGCGCCCTCGTCGGGGGCGGAGTCGAGTACGGCGGCGAACTCGCGCACTGCTTCGCGGCCGACCTCGTAAGGGGCGGTCGGTGGGTAGGTACGGCCTACGTAGGCCGTATTGAGAGGTGACACGGGTCTCCGATCGCTCGTTCAAAGCCCCTCCGGCGATTGAGGAGCGGCGGGCCGGGGCGGAGCCCCGGGGCTGGGGACACGCGGACGGCGCCCGGGGCAGTGCCCCTGGGCGCCGTCGCGGAACGGGGCCGGTGCTCAGGACGGGCGGCGGACCACCATCGCCGCCGCGTTGCCGTCGCGGCCGACCGACGTGACCAGGCCCAGGTCGCCCCCGGCCGGGCGGCGGGCCAGCAGCGCCGCCAGTTGCAGGGCGCCGCTCGCGCTGTACGTCTCGCCGAGCGTGTCCGCGACCCGGATCACCTCGGCCGGCAGCGCACCGCCGAGCGCCCGGCGCAGGCCGCGCTCCTCGACCCGGCCCAGACCGCGGTGGTGGCCCGCGCCGAGCGAGACCGCCGCGATGTCCGCCGCCGTGACACCGCTGCGGCCCAGGGCACGCGTCACCGCGTCGGCGAGGCCGTCCGCGTACGACCGCGGGTCCGGTGTGAAACGGACCTCGCAGGCGAGGAGTTCGGCGAGGACGGGGCCGGTGGGCCGCTCCCGCTGGACGGTGAAGACGGCGGCGCCCTCCCCGAGCGCCGCGCCCTCGCGCAGCACGCCGGTGCGGTGCCAGGCCCAGGCGGCGGGCGCGCTCAGCTCCTCCACGCCGCCGACGAGCAGCCGGTCGGCGCGGCCGAGGGTGAGGGCGAGCCGGGCGTGCCGGAACGCGAGGAGCGAGGCGCTCTGGCCGCCGGCGACCGTGGCGTTGAGGCCGCGCAGCCCGTTGCGGATGGCGATCTGGCCGGAGGTGCTGTTCATCACCGTGTTCGGGAAGCGGCCCGGGTTGACCAGATACGGCTTCTCCATGGTGAGGGTGTCGTACAGCAGGGTGCTGTGCGTGGAGACCGATCCGGTGTTGGTGGCGAGGACGACGCCGGTGCGGTCCGGTGCGGCGTCCCCCGGGTCCGCCTCCAGGAGTTCCTTGCAGGCCACCAGGCCGAACGAGGTGAGCCGGTCCAGGTACTTGGTGCCCTTGCGGCCGAGCCGCGCCTTCACGTCGAAGTCGCGTACGGCGCGGACCGGGCGCCCCGGGTAGTCGGCCGCGTCGTCGCCGACCGGCGCCGACGGCGACGCGCCGCCCCCGCCGAGGTGTTCGGCGAGCGCCGCGAGGCCGTCACCGGCGGCGGTGATGACCCCGGCGCCGGTGATGTACAGCGGCTCGACGGGCGCGGCGGGACGGGCCCGTACGGCCGTCACGGTGGTCACGAGACCCTCCCCAGGATGGTGATGACGTTGTTGCCGCCGAACGCGAAGCCGTGGTTCTGCACGATGTCCAGGCGGGCCGGGCGGCCGGTGCCCGGCACGCAGTCCACGCCGTCGCCGAGCGCCGGGTCGGGGACCTCGACGTGGGCGGTGGGCGGCAGGAAGTCCTGCTCCAGGGCCTTGCAGCAGGCGATCGCGCCGAAGCCGGAGGCCGCGCCCATGGTGTGGCCGAGCATCGACTTGATCGAGCTGATCGGCGGGATCCGGTCGCCGAACACCGCGCGGGCGGCGGCGACCTCGGTCGTGTCGTTGGTCGGCGTGCCGGTGCCGTGGGCGCAGATGTAGTCGATCTGCTCCGGGTCGACGCCGGCCGCCCGGTGCGCGGCCGTGATGCACGCGGCGATGCTGGTGGCGTCGGGGTGCACCATGTGGGCGGCGTCGCAGTTCGCGGCGTACCCGAGCACCTCGGCGTAGATCCGGGCGCCGCGCGCCGTCGCGCCCTCGTACGTCTCCAGGACGAGGACGGCGCCGCCCTCGCCGGTGACGATGCCGGAGCGGTCGGCGGCGAACGGCCGGGGCACGTCCTCGGCCATGGCGCCGAGCGCGTAGAACCCGGCGTGCGTGAGGCGGTTGACGGCGTCGGCGCCGCCCGCGAGCATCACGTCGGCCTCGCCGCTGCGCACCAGGTCGTAGGCGTAGCCGAGGGCGTAGTTGGAGGCCGAGCAGGCCGTCGGGATGGTCTGCGTCTCGCCGGTGAGGCGCAGTTCGGCGCTGACGGCGTTGGCGATCCGGGAGGCCGGGGTCTGTCCGGCCAGTTCGCCGTCGACGGCGGACAGGCCGTCCGCCACCCACTGCTCGGCGAGGGCCTGTACGACGGCGGACTCGCCGCTGGTGGTGCCGAGGACGGCGCCGGCGCCGGCGGCGGTGAGCTGCTCCTCGTCGATGCCGGCGTCGGCGACGGCGAGCCGGGCGGCGGCCGCGGCGAGCAGCCCGCTGCGGCCCCAGCGCGCCGGGTCGAGCCGCTTGAGGTGGTCCGCCGGGTCGAAGTCGAGGACCTCACCGGCGTTGGCCCGCGGGAACGCGCTCGCGTCGAAGCTCTCGATGGGCCCGGTGCCGCCGGTGCCCGCCCGTACGGCGTCGGCGAAGACGTCGGCGCCGATGCCGACGGGCGACACCGCGCCGAGTCCGGTGATGACGACGCGGCGGCCCTCAGGCATCCGCGTTCCCGGCGCTGTGCTGGGCGACGGCGGCGACCAGCAGGCGCAGGTTCACCAGGTCGCCGAGTTCGGTCTTGGGGATGGCCACACCGAGTTCCTTCTCGATGCGGGAGACCACCGTGATGAGGGAGAGCGAGTCGCTCTCGTAGTCGTCGATGAAGTGGCCGCCCTCGGTGAGTTCGCCGTCCTCCAGTTCCAGTTCCTCGATGACGATCCGGCTCACCCGCTCGTGGAGGTCCTGCTCGGTCCGTACGGTCTGCGCGGTCATGTCCGTTCCTCTCCTCGCCTGCCGACCCCAACCGGCCGGACCTGATGGACGGTAGGAGCGCCGGGTGAAAGGCGGGTCGAGGGCGGATAAAACACGCTTCGACCGGGGATTGCCCCGGCTTCCATCCGCGCTCGATCGGCCTTTCAAAGGCGCCTGTGACCATCGGCCCGTCCGCACTCCGCTGGAACTCGCGGCAGGGAAGAGCAGGGAAGAGGTCGATGAACGACATGAACGGTCCACGCCTGGCACTGGTGTTTCCCGGTCAAGGAGCGCAGCAGCCCGGGATGGGACGCCCCTGGGCGGGCCGTCCCGGCTGGTTCCTCGCGGAGCGGGCGAGCGAGGTGTCCGGGCGCGACGTCGAGGAGCTGCTGCTGCGCGCCGACGCGGAGCAGCTGCGCCGCACCGACAACGCCCAACTCGCCACGTTCGTCCTGGAGATGGTGATCCTCACCGAGCTGCGGCAGGCGCTCCCCGCGGCGGGCCGGCCGACGGTCTGCGCGGGGCACAGCCTCGGCGAGTACGCGGCCCTCGTCGCGGCCGGTGTGCTCGGTTTCGCCGACGGGGTGCGCCTGGTGACGGCGCGCGGCGAGGCGATGCGCGCGGCCTGCGCGGCCCGACCGGGCACCATGGCCGTCGTCCTCGGGCTGCCGGCCGCCGAGCTGGAGCGGGCCGCCGACGAGGTCCGCGCCGAGGGCGGGCAGGTGTGGGTGGCGAACCTCAACTCGCCGCAGCAGACGGTGCTTTCGGGCTCCGTGGACGGGGTGGCCCGGTGCGCCGAGCTCGCCGAGGAGCGGGGCGCGGCGCGGGTGCTGCCGATCCCGGTCGGCGGCGCCTTCCACACGCCGCTGATGGCGCCGGCCGCGCGGTCCCTCACCGCGGCCCTGGCCGGGACCGAGCTGCTGCACGGTTTCGCGCCGGTGGTGGCGAACGTCGACGCGCGGCCGCGGCGCGGCGCCGACGACTGGCGGGGCCTGCTCAAGGAGCAGGTGACGGCGCCGGTGCGGTGGACGGAGTCGGTGCGCGCCATGGCCGACGAGCTGCACTGCGACATGTTCGTGGAGATCGGGCCCGGCCGGACGCTGACGGGTCTGGCCCGCAAGATCGCGCCGCAGGTCTCGCGGCTCACGGTGAGCGAGCCGGGCCAGTTGCCCGCCGTGCCGTCGCCGGTGCCGTCGACGCCGGTGCGGAGCGTGGCGTGACGGGGCGGGCGGCGGGCGGCGCGCGGTGCTGGGACGCCGTCGTCATCGGCTCCGGGATCGGCGGCCTGGTGTGCGCGGCGTACCTCGCCGTGGCCGGGAAGCGGGTCCTGGTCGTCGAGCAGTCGGGCGTCGCGGGCGGCAACAGCCATGTGTTCCGCAGGCGTCGGGCCTACGAGTTCGACGTGGGCGTGCACTATCTCGGTGACTGCGGGCCCGGCGGGCTGCTGCCCGCGATCCTGGACGGCCTGGGTCTCGCGGACCGGATCGAGTACCGGCCGATGGACCCGGACGGCTTCGACCGTGTCGTCGTACCGGGCGCGACCGTGGACGTGCCGGCGGACTGGGACGCGTACCGCACCCGGGTCCAGGCGGCGTGTCCGGCCGGGGACGCGCCGGGGATCGCCGCGTTCCTCGACGTGGTGGCCGGTCTCGGGGCGGAGCGGCGGGACGCGATCGTGGCCGCCGAGGACGTGCCGATGGCCGACCTCCCGGAGCACGCGCCGCGGTCGGTGGCGTGGGGGCGGCGCACGCTGGCCGAACTCTTCGACCACTGCGGGCTCTCGCCGCTGGCCCGTACGCTGCTCGCCGCCCAGTCCCCGAACTACGGGATGGCGCCCGACGAGGCCACGGTCGCGCTGCACGCCACGGTCACCGACCACTATCTGCGGGGCGCCGCCTATCCGCGCGGCGGCGGGCAGATGCTGGCGGCGGGCCTGCTGGAGGTGATCCGCGCCCACGGCGGCGCGCTGCGCACCCGCTGCCGGGTCACCCGGATCGAGACCGAGGGCGCGCGGGCGCGCGGTGTCGCGTTCGCCGACGGCACGTCGGTGCGGGCCGACGTGGTGGTGTCGAACGCGGACTACCGGCGCACCACGCTGGACCTCGTCGGCGCCGAGCGGCTGCCGCGCAGGCTCGCCACCAAGACCCGCGAGGCCCGGATGGCGCTGCCGTGGGCCGCGGTCTACGTGGCGCTCGACCGGGACGTCGGGCAGCGCGCCAACCTGTGGTGGTACCGCGACGGCGACATCGAGAAGTTCTACGAGCGGCTGCGCGCGGGCACCGTGCACGGCGGCACGGACTTCCTGTTCGCGTCGTTCGCCTCCGGCAAGGACCCGCAGACCCACCGGATCTGCCCGCCGGGGCACTCCAACTTCCAGCTGATGACGCTCTGTCCGCCCGGGTTCGAGCACTGGGGCGTGGCCGAGGGCGAGGCGTACCGGGACAGTCCCGCGTACCGCAGGCACAAGGCGCGGCTCGTCGAGGACGTGCTCGACACGGCGGAGGAACTCCTCGGTCCGCTGCGCGGGCACCTGACACACCTGGAGGCGGCGACGCCGCTCACCCACGAGCGGTACACGCGCTCCAGCGGCGGCACGCCCTTCGGCATGGCGCGGTGGGGTGCGCCGGGCGCGCGTCCGGACACCGCCACGTTCATCGAGGGCCTGTACACGGCGGGCGCCGACAGCAAGTACGGCAACGGCATCACCGGGTCCGCGGTCAGCGGTATCGCCTGCGCGGGGCAGATCCTCGGCCGCCGCCTGATGCACGAGGTGCACACGGGTGCCGTGCTCGGCGATCCGTCCCTGCTGCCGGAGCGGCCGCGGGACTGGGACCCGCTGGCCGTGTCGCGTGCCGACCGCGGCGCGCTCGCGTAGGCCGGCCGGGGACGTGCCGGGTCCGGCCGGGGACCGGCGTGAGCAGGTCGTCGCCGCCGCCGTCGCCGAGTTCGCGGCGGGCGGCTTCCACGGGGCGACCACGGCGGGGATCGCCGGGCGCGTGGGCGTCTCGCAGCCGTATCTCTACCGGCTGTTCCCGGACAAGCGGGCCCTGTTCGCGGCGGCGGCCGAGCACTGCTTCGGCGTGCTGGCGGACACCCTGGAGCGGGCGTGCCGGGGGCTGCGCGGCGCACCGGCGCTGGCCGCCGTCGACGTGGCCTGCGCCGGTCTCCTGGCACAGCGGCGGGAGGTCGTCCTGCTGCTCCTGCACCTGGCGGCGGCCGCGCCGTCGTCGCCGCATCCCGAGGACGCCCGGCGGATCCGCGCGGCCTGGCTCGCCCTGGGGGACGGGGTCGCCGCGCGGACCGGCCTGAGCGGTCAGGCGCTGGGCGCGCGGCTGGCCAGGAGCCTGGTCGCCGATGTCCTGCGGGGCCCTGCCGGTGGCGCCGGGCGCGGGCGCTGACGGCGCGTCCCGGTGCTCAGGCGGAGGCGCGCTTCCTCGGGGTCGTCGTCTTCCTGGCCGAGGTCGTCTTCTTGGCGGAGGCCGTCTTCTTCGTGGCGGCCGTCTTCTTGGCCGTCGACTTCTTGGCGGCCGTCTTCGACGCCGAGCCGCTCTTCGCGGACGTCGACGTGGCCGCGGTCTTCTTCTTCGGCGCGGCCTTCGCCGTCTTCTTGCGGGTCCGGCCGGCGAGGTGGGTGACCTCGGCGACGTCGTCGGGGCCCGACTCGCCGCGCGCCTCCTTCGCCGCGCGCACGCTGCTCTCCAGCGCGGCCATCAGGTCGATGACCTTGCCGCCCTCGGCGGCGGGTGCGGCGGGGGTCTGCGACGACTCCTCACCGGACGTCTTCGCGGTGATCATCTCCTCGACCGCGTCCCGGTAGTCGTCGTGCAGCGAGTCCATGTCGACCTCGCCGAGCGTGTCCATCAGGGCGTCCGCCAGGTCGAGTTCGGCGTCGCGGACCGTGACGTGGGTGTCGGGTGCCGCCTCGTCGGGCGCGCGGATCTCGTCCGGCCACAGCAGCCCGTGCATCGCGATGACGTCGTCGACGACGCGCAGCATGCCGAGGCGTTCGCGGCCGCGCAGCGCGAACTTGGCGATGGCGACATTCTTGCTGCGCTTGAGAGCCTCCCGCAGGAGCGTGTACGGCTTGGCGGCGGGGACGCCGTTCGCCGAGAGGTAGTACGCCGTGTCCATCTGGAGCGGGTCGATCCGGTCCGCGGGGACGAAGGCGACGATCTCGATGGTCCTGGCCGTGGGGATCGGGAGGGAGGCCAGGTCGTCCTCGGTGATCGGGATGATCGAGCCGTCGGCGTCCTCGTACCCCTTGCCGATCTCGGCGGTGGTGACCTCCTTGTCCTCCAGCTCGCACACCTTGCGGTAGCGGATGCGCCCGCCGTCCTCCAGGTGGATCTGGCGGAACGAGATGGAGTGGTTCTCGGTGGCGTTGACCAGCTTGATCGGGATGCTGACCAGGCCGAAGGAGATGGCGCCGTTCCATATGGAGCGCACGGTGGACCTCCCGGTTCCCGTATGGCCGGATATGCGTGTGATGCCCTGATCGCCAGAGTATTACCGTATGACGCCCATCACAGAAGTCGAGGGGCGGCGGATCCCCCTCAGCAATCTGGACAAGGTGCTCCACCCGGCCACCGGATTCACCAAGGGCGAGCTGCTGCACTACTACGCGACGACGGCCGAGGTGCTGCTCCCGCACCTGCGCGACCGGCCGGTCTCCTTCCTGCGCTACCCGGACGGCCCCGAGGGCCAGCGGTTCTTCACCAAGAACGTGCCGCCCGGGACACCCGCCTGGGTGACGACCGCCCAGGTCACCCGGTCGGACGGCGTCTCGCGGCAGATCCTGGTGCAGGACCTCCCGACGCTGATGTGGGCGGCGAACCTCGTCACCGAGTTCCACACACCGCAGTGGCGGACCGATGCCCCGGCGCGGGCCGACCGGCTCGTCCTCGACCTCGACCCCGGGGCGCCCGCCGACATCGTGCAGTGCTGCGAGGTCGGCGTATGGCTGCGGGAGCGGCTCGCCGCGGACGGGCTGCGCGCGTACGCGAAGACGTCCGGGTCCAAGGGCCTGCATCTGCTCGTGCCCCTGGAGCCGACACCGTCCGAGCAGGTCAGCGCGTACGCGAAGGGGCTGGCGCAGGAGGCCGAGCGGGAGCTGCCGCGGCTCGTGGTGCACCGGATGGCGAAGGCCCTGCGGCCGGGCAAGGTGTTCGTGGACCACAGCCAGAACGCGGCGGCCAAGACCACCGCCGCGCCCTACACACTGCGCGCCCGCCCCGAACCGACCGTGTCGACGCCGGTCACCTGGGACGAGGTGGAGCACTGCGAGCACGCCGCTGACCTGGTGTTCCTCGCCGACGACCTCGCTGCGCGGCTCCGGCTCCACGGGGATCTGCTCGCGCCGCTGCTCGCTGCCGACCAGGCCGGGCGGCTGCCGTGAGGGTGCCGGTCGAGGTCGCCCTGGCGGAGGCCGTCGACGCCCTGCCGGACGGGGGCGGCTGGGCCTACGAGCCGAAGTTCGACGGGCACCGCATGGTGATCGTCAGGGAGGACGCCGGGGTGGTGCTCCAGGCCCGGTCCGGGCGGCTGGTGGGCCGCGCGTTCCCCGATCTCGTCGACGCGGCGCTCGCGCTGCCCGCGGGGACGGTCCTGGACGGCGAGGTCGTCGTCTGGCACGGCGGCCGCACCGACTTCGCGGCGGTGCAGCGCCGGGCGGCCGCCGCGTCGGCGGCCAGGGCGCGGGTCCTGGCCCGCGAGCTGCCCGCCTCGTACGCCGCCTTCGACCTGCTCGCCGAGGACGGGAGCGACCTGCGCCGGCTGCCGTACGCCGAGCGGCGGGACCGCCTGGTCGCCCTGCTCGCGCCGGTGGGCCCGCCGCTCCAGGCCGTCCCGTCCACGACCGACCGCGACACGGCTCTGACCTGGTACGAGGCCCTGCCCGCGACCGGCGTCGAGGGGCTGGTCGCCAAGCGGCTCGACGGACGGTACGCGGGCGGGCGGCGGGCCTGGCTGAAGGTGCGGCACAGCGACACCCGGGACGCGCTGGTCGTCGGCTTCACCGGGCCGCCGACCGGGCCGCGCGCGCTGGTCGTCGCGCTGCCGGGCGACGGCTCGCCGATCCTCACCACGCCGCTGCCCGCCGCGCTGCGCGCCGAGGCGGCGCGACTGCTGCCCGCGCCCACCGGGGAGAGCGCCGTCGTCACGGCGGTGGGCGTGGGCGAGGTGACGTACGAACTCCTGGCACAGGAGCCGGAGTTGACCCTGGAGGTGCGTCAGCGTTCGACGCGGCACGGCGCGTTCTCGGCCGAGCCGGTCAGGTTCCGCTGAGCGGGCAGCGTGACGGCCGTCGTGAGCAGCCGGGGTGTCGCCGCCCAGCGGCCGTGCAGCTCGGTCGTGGCGAGCCGCGCGGTGAACCCGCCGTCGCCCGGGTGGATCGTCACCCGCGCGTCGTGGAAGTCCAGCCACTGCCCGGTGAGCGGGTACCACGCCTTGAAGACGCTCTCCTTCGCGGAGAACAGCAGCCGGTCCCAGTGCACCCGCGGATGCAGCCGCTCCAGCCGCCGCAGCGCGGCCTGCTCCTCGGGGTCCGCGACGAGCGTGCGGACCTCGGGCGGCAGCGCCTCGTGCGGTTCGGCGTCGATGCCCACGGCGCGGACCCGGCCCGCCGCCGCGACGGCCGCCGCCCGGTAGCCCGTGCAGTGGGTCATGCTGCCCACCGCGCCGGCCGGCCAGCGCGGCGCCCGGTCGGGTCCGGGCAGCAGCGGGCCCGCCTGGAACCCGGCCGCCGTCAGGGCGCGCCGGGCGCAGTGCCGTACCTGGAGGAACTCCGCGCGCCGCGCCGGGACCGCGTGCGCGATGTGGTCCAGCTCCTCCGGGAAGGCGGGCGGCTGTCGCGGGCCCGCACCGCCGTCGCTCTCGGCCACCGCCACCCAGGCCGGCAGGAGCCCCCGCATCACCGGACGCCGACCGGCCCGTCGGGGGTGGTGACCAGCGCGTGCACCGCGCCGAGCAGCTTGGCGAGCAGGTCGCCGGGCAGGTCGTCGCCGCACCGGTTCACATCGGCCGTGACGTGCAGGCTCAGGCCCGAGCCTGCCGTCTCGTTCAGCGCCTCGATGCGCACGGGCAGGCTGGTGTGGTCGCGCATGTCCTCCTCGACCGCGAGCAGTCCGGCGGTGAGCAGTTCGTCGCGCGGGTGGAAGCGTACGTAGTTGAACGTCACCTCGAACGGGTTGTGCCCGAGCAGTCGGCGCACCTCCGAGTGCGGGAAGCGGCGGTGCGGCAGCAGGTCGTTCTCGGCGTCCAGGGCGAGCCGGCCCGCGGTGCGCCAGTCGGCGCCGGTGAGGTCGAGGCGGACCGGGAGCTGGTTGAGGAACAGGCCGAGGGTGACGTCGGCGCCGGTGCGCTCGGGCCGCCCGTTCAGGAGCAGGCCGACGACCGGTGTGGGCGTCTCCCAGGCCGCGCCGACGGCGGCGCAGGCGGCGGCGAACAGCAGGCTCTTGACGGGCAGGCCCGACGCGGCGGCCAGCTCGTCGAGGCGGCGGGCGTCGTCGGCGGGGACGGTGGCGCTGACCTTGTGGTGGTCGGGGGCCTCGACGCTCGTGCTGCGCTGCGCGGGGAGCAGCTCCTTGAGCCCTTCGAAGTGCCGGGCGCAGGCGGGGTCGGCGACGGCCTCCCGCTCCAGGCGGACGAACTCGGCGTAGGGCACGGGCTCGGGCAGCGCGAGCTCCTCGCCGGCGAGCAGGGCGGCGTATCCGCGGACGAGCTCGTTGAAGAAGACCGCCTCGCTCCACCCGTCGAGGATCGCGTGGTGGAAGGAGTACGAGAGCCGGAAGCGGTCGGCGTCCAGGCGGGCCGCGTGCACCCGCAGGAGCGGGGCGCGCTCCGCGTCGAAGGGGCGGCCGAGCTCCGCCATCGCCTCCTCGTAGCGTGCGGCGGCGCTCTCCTCGTCGAGGCCCTCGTGGTCGTCGAGGGTGAGCGGGATCGGGGCGTCGCGCAGCACGAGCTGCATCGGTTCGCTGAACGTGCCGAGGTCGAAGCGGGTGCGCAGGGTGGGGTGGCGGCGCGACAGCCGGTCGAGGGCGGAGCGCAGCACGTCGGCGTCGAGCGGGCGGTTGACGGTGCGGGAGATGACGTCGAGGTAGAACGCGCCGTCGCTGACCAGGCTCTCGTAGATCAGGCCGAGCTGGAGGCGGGCGGCGGGAAAGGCGTCCTCGGCGTCGTCGGGCACGCGGGCCCGGTCGAGCGGGCTGAGCAGGTCGGTGGCGCGGCCCTGGGCGGCGGGGCCCGCGTCGGCGAGGGCCTGGCAGGCGCCGCGCGGCGTCGGGTTGCGGAACAGGTCGAGCAGCGACAGGGTCAGGCCCTGTTCCTGGGCGGCGCCGATGACTTGCAGGGCGAGCAGGGAGTCGCCGCCCAGCGAGAAGAAGTCGTCGTCGGGGCCGACCTCGTCGGCGCCGAGGATGTCCTTCCAGATCTCGGCGAGCAGGACCTCGGGAGCCAGGGTCGTGGAGCTGTCGTTCATCGCGGTGTGTCCCTCTCGGTGATGCTCGTGGTGCTCGGTGGTGTACGGGTGGGCGCGGCGTTACGCGGTCACAGCGCGCCCAGGTCCGCGCCGGTGACCTCGCGGGGGTCCTCGGCGTCGAAGGCGAAGCGGTAGCGCAGGGTGGCGTCGACGTCCTTGGCGATGGCGGCCAGTTCGGCGACGTCGTCGGCCTCGCCCATGACGATGTCCAGCTCCAGGGTCTGCACGCCGCCGGGCAGCGGGGTGCCCGGCCGCGCGTACGGGCGGTAGAGCGTGACGCCGGGCAGCCGCTTGACCGCGTCGGCGCCGTCGATGCCCAGCAGGGTGCCGGGGGTGCGGGGCGCCGGGTGGAACAGCTGGAAGTAGGCGCGGCCCGTGTAGGGGGCGGGCAGCTCGGGCCGTTCGCCGAGGGCGACGCGGCCGCCGAGTTCGATCAGGTCGAACTTCTGGGCGCGTACGGACAGTTCGTTGATGCCGCCGCCGAGCCGGCCGTTGACCTCGATGAGCCGCGGGCCCGCGGGGGTCAGCTTGATCTCGGTGTGGGTGAGTCCGTCGCGCACCCCGAGCGCCTCGACGGCCCGGCGGGCCAGGTCGCGGCAGACGTCGTCCTCGTCGGCGGTGAACGGCGAGGGCCAGAACCGTCCGGTCTCGCGGAACGGGGGCACCATCGGGAACTTGCCGGTGACGGCGAGGTCGGTGACGGTGCCGCCCTGGACGACGGCCTCGACGGACACGTAGTCGCCGAACGGGCCGCAGTCCCTGCCCCGCAGGTACTCCTCCAGGACGAGGGTGCCGCCCGTGACGAGGCCGGGCCGCTCGTCGCCGAGCAGGGTGCGGGCCAGTTCGCGGCCCTCGTCGGCGTCGGTGACGTAGAAGGTGTTGCGGCTGCCGCCGCCGTGCGCGGGCTTGAGGACGGCGGGCAGGCCGGTCTCGGCGACGGCCTCGTCCCAGTCGGCGAGGCGCTCGACGCGGCGGCAGCGCACGACGTCGACGCCGGCGGCCGACAGGGCGGCGCGCTGCTGCCACTTGTCGGTGAGCAGTCCGATGGTGCGCCGGTCGTGGAAGGGCAGGGCGAGCTGCTCGGCGAGCGCGGCGGCCAGGTGCAGGGCGCGTTCGCTGTACGTGACGATGCCGTCGGGGGCGTGGGCGCGCAGCCGCTCGGCGGCCTGCGGCACCGAGTCGGTGAGCACGACGGGACCGAACTGGGCGAGCAGCGGCTCCATCGCGCGGGTGTGCGCGTCGGGTTCGGCGACGAAGACGCAGTCGGCCCAGGAGGCGAGGCCGACGGCGATGTCACCGGGGTGCGCGGCGCCGTCCGCGTACACGACGACGAGGGTTTTGCGGGGCATCACAGGTGCCTTCCGGGGGTGAGGGCGACGGCAGGGGCCGGGTGGCGCAGGCGGGAGCGGATCAGGCCGCCGAACTCGGCGGTGGCGCCCCGGTAGTAGAAGTGGTCGCCGGGCAGCACGGCCGCGGCGAACGGGCCGGTGGTCCAGGATCGCCAGGCGTCGAGGTGGGGGCGTTCCACCCAGGGGTCGGCGGTGCCGCCGAGGGCGAGCAGGGGGCAGTCGAGGGGGCGCGGCGGGCCGGGGCGGTAGCGGGCCAGGAGCAGGTAGTCGGCGCGCAGGACGGGGATCGCGAGGTCGGCGACGTCGGCGAGGGGGGAGGCGCCGAGGCCCGCGTTGCCGCCCGTGGCGAGCTCCTCGATCCAGTCGCCCCGGGTCATGGAGAGCACGACGGCCGGGTCGAGGCGTTGCAGGTCCGGCGGGCGGGCCGCGGACACGGCGACCAACTCGACGTCCTTGCCGAGGAGTTCGAGGCGGTGGGCGATCTCGTAGCCGAGGACGGCGCCGAGGCTGTGGCCGACCAGGACGAGCGGGCCCTCGGTGTGGTCGGCGATCTCCTCGGCGGCGGTCCGCGCCAGGGCCATCAGGTCGGTGGCGTGCGGTTCGGCGGAGCGGGGGCCGCGCCCGGGGTACTGGAGCGCGAGGACCCGCTCCCCCGGGGCGCGCAGGTCGGACAGCCAGTCACCGACGGCGTACGCGCTGCCGCCGCCGAACGGGGCGAGGACGAAGGTGCGCGACGGCGACGCCTGCGCCGCTACGGGGGCGGTCGCCGGTTCTGTCTTCGGTTCGGTGAACTCCCAGATCAGAGAGGTCAGTTGTCGGCGCCTCACAGGTCGATCACCGTGACCCGGGCGGGCTCGGCCTGTGCCGGTTCCTGGACGCCGGTCAGCGCGGCGGCCAGTTCGGCGACGGTCGCGTGCGCGTACAGCTGCGCGATGACCAGGTCGGGGTGGTGGCGGCGCAGTCGGGCGAAGACGGTGAGCGCCTTGAAGGAGTCGCCGCCGATGTCGAGGAAGCGCTCGTCGCGGCCGATGCCGGTACGGCCGAGCGCCTCTTCCCAGATCCCGGCGATGAGCTGCTCGGTGCCTTCGCGCGGCGCCTGCGCGGGCGCCACGGCCGGTGCGGTCGCGGCGGCGCGTACGGTCTCGCGCAGCGCGGCGAAGTCGGTCTTGCCGTTGAGGTTCGTCGGGATCGCGGCGACGGTGTGCACGGCGCCGGGCACCAGCGCGGAGGGCAGCGTGGCCCGCAGGTCGGCCACGAGCGCGCGCGGGTCGGCGTCGCCCACGAGGTAGGCGACGAGCTCCAACGGGGCGTCCGGCGTGGGGCGTTCACCGGTGACTACGGCCTGGCGCACGCCGGCGCGGGCGAGCAGCGCCGCCTCGACCTCGCCGGGCTCGACGCGGTTGCCGCGGATCTTCAACTGGCGGTCGGCGCGCCCGAGATAGTCGAGGGTGCCGTCCGTCTCGCGTATGACGAGGTCGTCGGTGCAGTAGTGGACGCCCGCGCCGGGCCCGTCCAGTTCGACGAACTTGGCCTGGGTCAGGCCCGCTTCGCCGCGGTATCCGGCGGCGACACAGGCGCCGCCGAGGTAGAGGATGCCGGGGCTGCCGTCGGGCACGGGTGCGAGCCGCTCGTCGAGGACGCGGGCCTCGACGCCGGCCAGCGGGGTGCCGATGGACAGGCGCGGGCCCATGGTGTCGCCGGGCCGCACCCGGTGCATGGTGGCGAGGATGGTCGCCTCGGAGGGGCCGTAGCCGTTGTGCACCTCCAGGTCGGGGCGGACGCGCAGGATCTGCTCGGCGAGGCGCGGCGGGAACGCCTCCCCCGCCACGACGAGCACCCGGCGCGGCAGCAGCGCGGCGAGGTCGCCCTCGGCGGCGAGCGCGGCCAGCTGCGACGGGGTGTACGTGAGGACGTCGGCGGGGTGCGCGGCGAGGTCGGCGGCGAGTGCCCGCGGGTCGAGCGTGGTGTCGCGCGGGTAGACGTCGAGCCGGGCCCCGGAGAGCAGCGCGCCGTACACCGACACCTTGCCGAGGTCGGCGGCGAAGGTGGTGGCGAGGCCGTAGCTGTCGAGGCCGGTGGCGCTCACCCGCTCCTCGAACGCGGCGCAGTAGTTGAGCAGCGCCCGGTGCTGCACCTCGACGGCCTTGGGGGTGCCGGTGGACCCGGAGGTGCACACCAGGTAGGCGGTGTCGTCGGGGTGCAGGCCCGGGTCGACGGTGTACGGGGCGCCGGGGCCGTCGGTGGTGACGGTGCGCACCGGCGCGGCGGCGTCGGCGAGGCGGGGCCGGTTGCGGGCGTCGGTGAGGACGGCGGCGGCCTTGGTGGTGCCGAGCAGGGTGGCGACGCGGTGGTCCGGGTCGGTGGCCTCGATGTGGACGTAGGCGGCGCCGACGGCCCAGGCGGCGAGAACGCCGATCATGCAGCGGTGCGAGCGGTCCATCAGGGTCGCGACGATGTCGCCGCGGCCGACGCCCTGGGCGCGCAGCCACTCGGCGCTCTCGCCCGCGGCGGCCGCCAGCTCCGCGTAGGTCAGCCGTTCCTCGTTCTGGCGCAGGGCCGGGCGGGCGGCGGCGTCGCGTGCCGTGGCCGCGAAGACGTGGGCCGCCGTGCGCGGGGTCGCGGTGGTGCTGGTCATCGGGTGCTCCGTTCGGTGGGTCGAGGCGGACGCGGTCGCGGCGGTCACCGCTGCCGTCCGGCGGTCGCGGTGTCGATCAGGGCCGCGAGGCCGTCGACCGTCTCGGTGCCGAGGTAGGTGCGCAGGTCGAGCTTGATGCCGAAGTGCTCCTCCACGGCGGTGAGCAGGCGCAGCGCGGCGAAGCTGTTCCAGTGGCCGAGCGAGTCGAACCGGGTGTCTTTGGTGAGCTGTGCGGCGGGGACGTCGGTGACGGTGGAGATGACGTCGGCCAGGGCGGTGGGGGCCGAGGCGGCGAGGTGCTCGCTCATGCGATGAGGTGTCCTTCTCGGGAGCCGGCGGCGGCCGGGGCGGTGACGGTGACGGTGATCCACGGGGCGGTGGCGGCGGGGCCCGGGTCCAGGGCGAGGACCCGGCGCTCGGTGCCGTCGGCGCCGGGCTCGGCGAGGGCGAACCCGGCCTCGTCCAGGAAGCGGGCGGCGGGCCCGTTGCGCGGGGTGCGGCGCAGGTCGGCCTCCAGGCGGGCGGCGCCCGCGGCGCGGGCGTGGTCGGCGACGGCGCCGAGGACCGCGTGCTCCACGCCGCGGGCGAAGACGCGGCAGCTCATCACCGCGTTCTCCAGGACCCAGTGGTCGTGGTGGCGGGCGATCCACAGGGCGCCCACGACACCCTCGTCGCCGAACCGGTCGGCGACCTCGAAGGCGTACAGGGCGTGCTCGGGAGAGTCGGCCATGCGGCGGGTGTCGGCCTCGGAGTGGCAGCCGCCGATGAGGTTGAACTGGTTGGTGCGGCCGCCGAGCTGGACGATCCGGGGCAGCGTGTACGCGTCGGCGGCGCGCAGCGTGACCCGCAGGCCGAGGCCGTGCAGGTAGTCCTCGGGCGAGGACTGGTCGGCGCTGAAGCGGTGCCGCTGGGCGCGCGCCCGGTACAGGCCGGTGCGTTCCTTGTCGGTGTCGGTCGTGGTGAGCGCGTCGAAGCCGCCCCCGGCGAGGAGGGCCGCCGCGTGGTCGGCCGGGTCGCCCGCCAGGTGGATCACGGTGACCTCGGGCAGGGAGTGCCGTACGAGGTCGCACTCGAAGGCGGAGTCGTCGGCGAAGACGATGCTGTCGAGGCCGATGTTGAGCTGCTCCGCGATCCGCCGGATGCTGTCGTCCTTGGGCCCCCAGCCCGCCTCCACGGCGACGAAGTCGGTGGCGCGCAGCACGAGTCCGGGGTGTTCGTCGAGGACGCGGGCGACCAGGTCGGGGTCGTTCTTGCTGGCGACGGCGAGGAGCACGCCCTGGCGGCGCAGGGCGAGGGCGGCGCGCTGCACGGCGACGTAGGCGTTGCCCGGGTAGAGCGGGCCGAGCTGGATGTTCTCCGGGCCGTCGTCGCCGAGGACACCGCCCCACAGGGTGTTGTCCAGGTCGAGGACCAGGCACTTCTTGCCGCGTCCGGTGAACGCCCGGGTGTAGGCGGCGACTTCGGCGGCGTAGCGGTCCTCGACGCCGGGTGCCCAGGCCATCTGCGCGAAGGCGTGCAGCCGCCCGTCGCGCAGCGGTCCCGGGTGTTCGGCGAGCAGCGTCTCCAGGTCGACGACGTCCACCCGGTCGGCCTGTTCGGCGAGGTCGAGGAGGCGCAGGTTCAGCTCGCGCCAGAGTCGGGCGAGGGCGGCCCGGCCGCGGTGCGGGACGACGCCGCGCAGCACGGAGGCGGGCAGCGGCACGGTGTTCAGGAGCACGGTGCCCGTGGTGCGCGCGGCGTAGGAGCCGACGGCGGCGGCGAACCGCTCCCAGCGCTCGTCGACCGCGGCGCGCAGCGCGTCGAGGTCGCCGGGGTCGAGGTCGCGGGGCAGGAAGACCTCCTCGTGCACCGGGCACAGGGTCAGGTCGGCGCCGAACGCGTCGAGGTCGGCCACCGCCCCGCCCAGGCGCAGCAGTTGCTGGTCCGGGGCGGCGATCTGGAACTCGGGGGCGAAGCCGGAGGCGAGCAGCGCGACGCGCAGCGGGGCGGCCATCTGGTCGGCGGTGAACGAGGGCGCGAGCGCCACCCGCAGCGGGCGCGGCTCGTGGCCGGGGGCGCACAGCAGGCGCGGGTCCACGGCCGCCAGGATCCGGCCGGCCTCGCGGGCCACGGGGGTGTCGAAGCGGTCGGCAAGGCGGGCCGTGAGGCCCGGGTCGGCGGCGGCACCGGGTTCGGTCAGGCGCCTGGCCCGGGTCAGCAGGTCGTCGTCAGCCATCGGGTGTGGGGGTCCTTCCAGGGGGGTTCAGACGCGCAGCAGCGTGCAGGTCCAGTGCATGCCGGTGCCCATGCTCAGGAGGGCCACGGTGTCGCCCTCGACGAGTTCTCCGGCCGCCGACAGCCGTTCCAGGCTGAGGAGTTGGTCGGCCGGGCCGAAGTGGCCCAGGGTCATGGCGAGTTCGGCGTTGGTGGCTTCCAGCGGGATGCCTAGGTTCTTGGCCAGGTCGCGGAAGGCACCGATGTTGTCGTGCAGGTAGAGCACCCGCTCCAGGGCGCCGGGGGTCAGCCCGACGCGCGCGCAGGCCCGTTCGAGGACCTCGCGGGTGCGGTCGTGCAGCAGGGTCATGAAGTCGTACGTGGCTCTGCCGTCGCCCGCGAAGAACGTGTCCATCCGCTCGATCAGCGGGGCGATGACGGCCGGTTCGGGGTGCTCGGCGTCGAAGGGGCGGGCCGCGCCGCCGGTCTCCATGCGCATGAAGTCGGCGTACCGGCCGTCGCTGATCGTCTCGGTGGCGAGCCAGGCGCCGGAGCCGTGGCCGCGCCGCAGGACCGCGGCGGCGGCGCCGTCGGAGGAGAGCGAGGTGCCGGTGGCGGTGCGGTCCCAGTACGCCTCCGTGATCCGGTTGGCGGCGACGACCAGGGCCGTGCCGTAGCCGGGGTGGGTGGCGAGGCGGCCCGCGACGGTGTCGAAGGCGGTGACGCCGCCGCCGCAGGCCTGGGCGATCAGGACGGCCTCGGCGCCGGTGGCGCCGAGCCGTCCCTGGAGGGCGGCGGCCGCGTCCCAGTACAGGTACTCGGGGACGTCGGGCAGCGCGAGCACGAGCAGGTCCAGGTCCGCGGCGGCCACCTGGGCCTTGCGCAGCGCGGACTCGGCGGCGCGCAGCGCCAGGTCGGTCAGGCCCTCGCCGTCGTCGGCGCGGTGCAGCCTGCGGTAGCCGAGCCCGGCCAGTCGCTGTGGGTCGGCGCCGTATCGCTCGGCGGCCTCCGCCACCGTGACGGGGCGGCCCAGGGCGTGCCCTTGGGCCACGATCCCGAATGACATGTCTCGTCCTTCCCGGGGAGCCGGGGGCGGGGAGGCCCCCGGCTCGTGTGCGGTGCGGTGTGCGTCGCGGGGTGCGGCTAGCGGGCCGCGGCCCCGATGTCGGAGGTGTCGACGGCGAACCGGCCGATCGCCCAGGCCATGGCGCGCGTGTTCTGGTCGAGGATGGTCTTGTTGACCGCGCTCAGGACGTCGCAGGCCTGGTGGTAGCAGGGGTCGAGCATCTGGCCTGCGGTGCCGCCGAACAGGTCGGCCCACGCCTGGGACTTGACGGTGTCGGAGCCCGCGTTGACACCGCCCGCGGGGATGCCCGCGTTGATGAACGCCGAGTGGTCGGAGCGGCCGTCGAGGACCAGGCCGACGGTGGGCAGCTTCTGCTTCGCGAAGTAGCCGTTGACGAGGTCGCTGATGCGCGTGGAGCCGGCGGGCGCGGCGCCGGTCGCGGTCTGCCCGTTGTAGACCTGGCGGGCGAAGTTCGGCGAGGCGATCATCTCCAGGTTGAGGTAGAGCGCCGTCTTCGCCTTCTCGTCGGCGGTGAGCTGGTCGACGTAGAACTGCGAGCCGGCCAGGCCCTTCTCCTCCGCGGCCCACCACGCGAACCGCACGCGGTTCTTCACCTGCGGTGTGTGCCGGGCGAGCTGGACGGCGGTCTCCAGGACGGCGGCGGCGGCCGCGCCGTTGTCGTTGGCGCCGGAGGTGGTGTCGACGGTGTCGAGGTGGGCGCCCATGACGACGGTGTGGTCCGCGCTGCCCGTGGGGGTGTCCGCGATCAGGTTGTACGTCTTCGTCATCTTGTTGTTGCCGCGCAGGTCCAGGTCGAGGGTGACCGGGCCGCTCGCCGCGTCGGCGCGCAGCGCCTCGGTCTCGGCGCGGGTCAGGGTCGCGGTGGGGATGCGCGCGTCGCTCGGCGGGACCATGCGGTAGCGCAGGTTCAGGTCCGCGTTGGGCGAGTTGACGTTCATCAGCATCGCGGAGGCGCCGAGCTCGGAGAGGACCAGCTGCTTCTGCGTGATGAAGCAGTCGGTGCCGACGTCGACGAGGACGATCTTCCCCTTGACGTCCTGTCCGGCGTAGTCGTCGGCGGTGCAGCCGGTGCTCTTGCCCGCGGGCTGGGCGAGTTCGGCGTGCAGGCCGCCGTCGGGGGTGGAGACGGAGAACCGGGCGATGACGGGGTGGAGTTCGCGGGCGGTGGGCGAGGCCTCGGAGCCCTTCTCCGACAGGATGTCGTAGTCGAGGAACTCGAACGGCTGCTTCTTGACCTGGTATCCGGCCCTGGTCAGGGTGCGGGTGATGTAGTCGGCGGAGGCGTCGTAGCCGGCGCCGCCGGAGACGCGGGTGCCGCCGTTGTCGACCGTGGCCTGCTGGATCGCCTCCAGGCGCTTGTACGTGTTGGCGCCGGTGACGTCGCTGGACATGGCGCGGGCCAGGGCGTCCGCGGGGATGGCCGTGGTCTCGGCGCCGGCCGGGGCGGACGCGGCCAGCGGAAGGATGACGGCGCCGGCCGCCAGGGCGGCCAGTGTCCGCAGACGGCTCGGCGTGCGCCGGGATCTCGCGTTCATGTGCGGGGGCTCCTCGTTGCGTGCGGTGCGGGGCTGGATCGGGTGGTTCCCCGGGGGCATCAGGCCCCCGGGCGGTCGGTGAGGGCGGTGCCGTAGGCGTCCGCGAGGCGGGCGATCCGGTCGCCGTCGAACAGTTCGCCGCTGTAGCGCCACAGGACGGCGAGGCGGTCGCCGTCGACGCTCGGGTAGACCTCCAGCGGGCAGGGCCGCTCCATGTCGGCCGGGCGGTCCCGGCCGACGCGGTCGGTGTCCACGTCGCGCAGCACTCCGTCGCTGGTCCGGAAGGCGGGCGCGCCCCAGAAGGAGAACAGGACGCCGGGCACCGGGATGTCGCCGAGCGCGCGGCGCAGCCGGGCGTCGGGGTGGTGGTGGCGCAGCACCTCGAAGTCGAAGCCGCTGCGCGGCACGGCGCGCAGTTCGGTGGCGATGTGGGCGCGGTGGGCGGCCCGGTCGCGGCGGCCCGGCAGGGCCAGGGCGAACGGGTAGGTGGTGTTGAAGTAGCCGACGGTGCGGCCCAGTTCGAGGTCGTCGAAGAGGTCTTCGCGTCCGTGCGCGACGAGTTGCACGGCGACCTCGCCGCCGCGGGCGCCGAGCCAGGTCTGGAAGGCGCTTGCGAGTCCGCTGAGCAGCACCTCGTAGAGGGTGTGTCCGGCGGTGGCCGGCAGCGGGTGGTGGGTGGTGAGTTCGCGGGTGTTGCCCTCGACGCCGCGCGGCCCGTCGGGGACGGTGGCGCGCTGGGCGTCCTCGCCCCAGGCCCGGTCGAGCCAGTAGCCGCCGTCGAGGGCGTCGGGGCGGGTGCGGGCCCAGTGGCCGAGCCGGTCCGCCCACTGGAAGCAGGACGGGCCCGGGGTGCCGAGCGCCCGGTCGTCGCCGTCGCGCAGCAGCGCGTCGAGCTCCTCGGTGAGGACGTTCCAGGAGTACAGGTCGACGGCCAGGTGGTGGACGACGAGCAGCAGCCGGTCGCCCTGCGCCTCGGGCATCCGGACGAGGGCGGCCCGGGTCACGGGGCCCTCGTACAGGTCGAGCGTCTCGTGCAGAGCGGTGGCCCGCTCGTCGAGCGCGTCGAGCGCTTCGCCGGCACTCAGCAGGCGCAGGTCGAACTCGACGACGTCCGGGGCCTGTTCGGCGGCGTACTGGCGCAGCGTGCCGCCGTCGTGCTCGGCGAGGCGGGTGCGCAGCGCGGGGTGGCGGGCGGCGAGGGTGTCGAGGGCGCGGCGGGCCTCGGCCAGGGTGACCGTGCGGCCGAGCCCGTAGCTGACGCCGTGGTTCCAGTGGTCGGGGTTCTTGGCGCCGCGTGCGAGGAACTCCCTTTGTGGCGGGGTGAGTTCGGCGGGCCCGTCGGGTCCGGCCGCTTCCCGTACGAGCGTCTCGTCGACGTCACCGGCTGTGCCGGTGTCGGCGCGCGGGGCGGGTGCGCGGGACGCGGCGGCGGCCACCGCTTCGACGGTGCGGCCGTCCAGGATGGCGCGGGGGCGCACGGAGTGGCCGAGGCGCTCGGCCTGGGAGGCGATGGCGATGGCGACGAGCGAGTCGCCGCCGAGGTCGAAGAAGTCCTCGGTGACGCCGACGCTCTCCCGCTTGAGGTGCTTGGCCCACAACCGCGCGAGGACGCTTTCGAGTTCCGTGCGCGGCGCGACCTGGGCGGCTTGTTCGGCGCAGAGCGCGGCGGTGCGGACGGCCGGGCCCTGTGCGGCGATCCGGTCGAGCAGCGCGCGGTAGTCGTCGAGCCAGCCGCGCACGCTGTCGCCCGCCGGGCCGCCGGGGGCGTACTGGGCGGTGGCCAGCACCTGTGCCCCGTACTCCAGGACGGAGAGCTGGACGGGGAAGGTGGCGGCGCCCTGGCCTACGTCGAGGAGTTCGACGCCGGGGCCGCCGTCGGCGAGCGCCCGCAGCGGCTCGACGTCGCTGTTGAAGCCGAACATCGTGGTGGCGAGGGGGCGTGCCGAGCCGGGCCTGGCGAGGCGCCGGATCCGGTCGGTGGGCAGGCCCTGGTGGGCGAGGGTGGTCAGGGACGCCTCGCGGACGGCGCCGAGCAGGGCGCTGAACGGCTCGTCGGGGCGCACCTCGACGCGGACGACGAGCGTGTTGGCGTAGTTGCCGACGACGGGTTCGTCGGCGGCGGCCCGTCCGGCGGACGGCACGGCGACGGTGATGTCGCGCTCGCCGGTGATCCGCCACTGGAGCGCCACCCAGGCGGCGAGCAGGACCATGTGCGGGGTGCACCGCTCGGTGCTCGCCACCTCGCGCAGGCTGCCGACGAGCCGGTCGCCCAGGGCGAGTTCGGTCCGTCCGCCGTCACCGGTGGGGCCCGGCAGGTCGGTCTGCGGGGCGCCGGCGAGGTAGCGGGACCAGAACGCGGTGAGTTCGTCGCCCTTGGGCGAGTCGAGGAGCGCCCGCTGGTCGTCGACGTGGTCGAGGAAGGTGCGGTCGGTGTCGGTGCCGGGCTCCCCCGCCAGGTCGGCGAAGAGGATCCGCCACGACCAGCCGTCGACGAAGAGGTGGTGGTGGGTGAGGAGCAGCACGTCCCGCTCGGCGTCGGCGAACCCGACCCGGATCAGCTGGTGGCGTGCGGGCAGTTCCGCGTACGGGTCGAGCGGTCGCGCGACCTCGGCGCGCAGCCGGTCGAGCAGCGTCTCGTGCCCGTCGGCGGCGGTGTGCGCGGTGAGGTCCCAGTCGAGCCGTTCCAGCGGGATGTGCGCCCGCTCCTCGGGCACGACGTGCTGGTGCGGCCCGTCGTCGGTGTCCTGGAGGTGGGTGCGGAGCATCGGGTGCCGGTGCACCAGGGCGGCCAGGCGCGCGGCGAGGTCGTGCGGGTCGCCGGGCCGGTCGAGCAGGAAGGCGGCGGGCACGTTGTAGGCGCCGGTGTCGGGGTCGAGCCGGTCCGCGGCCCAGATGGCGGTCTGCGCACCGGAGAGCGGCCCGCTCCCGGCCGCGTCGGCCGACCTGCTCACCGTCTCGACGGGAGTCGTCGACTCCTCCGGTACGGGGATGAGTGAGGCCACGTGCGCGGCGAGCGCGGCGAGGTCCGGGAGGTCGAAGAGGTCGAGGACCTCGATCTCCGTGCCGTAGCGCTCATTGAGACGCGCCACCAACTGGCCACCGTTGAGGGAATTGCCGCCCGCGTCGAAGAAGTCGTCGGGCAGCTCGAGCCCCGGCTCCTTCAGGACATCACGCGCGAAGGCGAGGACCGTGTCGTCGACCCCGAGCGCGGGCGCGGCGACCGGCTCAGGGGCGAGTTCGGTCACGTGCGCGGCGAGCGCGGCGAGGTCCGGGAGGTCGAAGAGGTCGAGGACCTCGATCTCCGTGCCGTAGCGCTCATTGAGACGCGCCACCAACTGGCCACCGTTGAGAGAGTTGCCGCCCGCGTCGAAGAAGTCGTCGGACAGCTCGAGCCCCGGCTCCTTCAGGACATCACGCGCGAAGGCGAGGACCGTGTCGTCGACCCCGAGCGCGGGCGCGGCGGTCCCGGTCGCTGCGGGCGCGGGCTGCGGGGCAGCGGCGGCCGTGCGCGGCCAGCAGTGTTCCTGGGCCGGGGCCGCCGTGGGGAGTTCCACGCGGCGGCGCGGGGCGCGGCCGAGGAGCGTGGCCCAGTCGACGTCGCGGCCCTGCTCGTAGACGTGGCACAGGGCCTCGGCCGGGGTGGTCGCCACGGCGGCGGCGCGTCCGGCGAGCAGGGTGGACAGCGCGCTGCCCGGCGCGAGGTCGACGACGAGGAGGTGCTCGCCCCGGGACGCGAGCGCCGCGTCGAGCGCCGCCGCGTCCGGGGCGCGACCGCCGGGCCGGGCTCGGTCAGCGCGTCGAGTTCGGCCGCGACGGGCACTCCGCCGGCCACACGTGCCGCGGCCTTGCCGAGGCCGTGCGCGAGGACGAGGTCGGCCGCGACACCGGCCGCGGCGAGGACGGCCTGCGCGCCCACGAGCCACATCAGCGCGCGCTGCGCCGGGTTCCACGTGTCGGACGGCAGATGCGCCTCGGCGGCGGCGAGCGCGTCGGCGAACCGCGGGGACGTCAGCGCCTGTCGGCGCAGGGCGTCGAGGTCGGCGTCGCGCAGGTCGCCGACGGCGAGCACCAGCGCGCCGGGCTTCACCGGCTCGGCGCCCTTGCCGTGCAGCACGGCGTCGAGCCGGTCGAGGAGTCCGGCCCCGTCGTGGACCGCCGTCGCGTACCGGTGGGCGGCGTGCTCGCGGCCCACGGTGAGCGTCTCGCTCGCCGCGGCCAGGTCGAATCCGCTCACGTCGGCGGCCACCACGTCGCGCAGGGCGCGCAGTTGGTCGCGCAGGCCCTGCTCGGTGGGGGCAGACAGGACCACGGGGCGTTCGGCGGCGGGCTCGTCGTCGGGGCGTGCCGGGACGGGGCCCTGCTCGACGACCAGGTGCGCGTTGGTCCCGCTGAGGCCGAAGCTGCTGAGTCCGGCGACGCGGGTGCCGTCCGTCGCGGGCCACGGCTCGACGCGGTCGGCGACGCGCAGCGGGGTGGTGTCCAGGGCGAGCAGTTCGGAGGGCTCGGTGAAGTGGGCGGTGGGGAAGACCTCGCCGGCCCGGAACTGGGCGAGGACGCGTACGAGTCCGGCGAAGGACGCCATGCACCCGAGGTGCCCGAGGTTGGCCTTGACGGAGGACAGCGGTCGTACGCCGGTGAAGTCGGGGCCGAACGCGGCGGCGAGGCCCTGGATCTCGATGGGGTCGCCGATCTTCGTGCCGGTGCCGTGCGCCTCGACGTACCCGATGTCGGACGGGGTCACCCCGGCGTCGCGCCACGCGGCGGCGACGACCTCGCCCTGGGCGAGCGGGCTGGGCGCGGTCAGTCCCGTGCTGCGGCCCGCGTCCTGGTTGACGGCGCTGCCGCGGATCACCGCGTGCACGGTGTCGCCGTCGCGCAGGGCATCGGCGAGCCGCTTGACCAGGACGAACCCGCCGCCCTCGCCGTGCGTGGTGCCGTCGGCGGCGGCGTCGAAGGGGCGGCAGCGGTCGGTCGCGGAGAGCACGCCGAGCCCGTCGTCGGCGGCGGCGCTGTGCCGGGGCACGGCGCCGAGCACCAGCTCGTAGCCACCGACGAGCGCGAGGTCGCTCTCGCCCCTGGCCAGCTTCCAGCGGGCCTCGTGCAGCGCCACCAGGAACGAGGAGCAGGACGTGTCGACGACCTGGGCGGGGCCGCGCAGATCGAGGTGGTACGAGATGCGTCCGGCGGCGTAGGCGTGCAGGCTGCCGGTGGTGGCGGGGCCGCCGCGCTGCTCCTCGGGCGGCAGCAGGTTGAACAGGCTGGGGTGCGGGGCGCCGTAACCGCCCACGAGGACGGCCGTGTTGGTGCCGGCCAGCTCGGCGGGGGCGTATCCGGCGGCGCCGATCGCGCGCACCGCGAGCTGGAGCATGCGCCGCTGGCGCGGGTCGACGAGTTCGGCTTCGGCGCGGGAGAGCCCGAAGCGGCGGTGGTCGAACCCGGTGATGTCCTCGATCCAGCCGCCCGCCCGGTCCTCGGGGGTCGGCGTGAGGCCGGTGTCCTGCACGCGCCGCTCGGGCATCGGGCGCATGGTGTGTCCCGCGCCGCGCAGCAGCGCGGTCAGCGCGGTCCAGTCGTCGGCTTCGGGGAACTCGAACGCGACGCCGATCACGGCGAGTCGGTCGGGGGTGGCGGGGTGGGCCATGGGGGAGCCTGCCTCTTCAGCGAGGGTTGACGTCTTGAGGGGCGCGGGCGGTGAGGGCGCGGGCGTCCGGCAGCGCGATCACGGCGAGGTTGGCGACGACGACCAGGACCGCCGCGATCAGCAGCGGCAGCGCCTCGCCGGTCAGGGCCGCTACGGGCGCCGCGACCGCGAGACCCAGCGGCCGGGCGGCGAACGACAGCAGGGCGTCGTAGGAGTCCGCGCGGGCCAGCGCCTCGGCCGGGAAGTGCCGCTGCATGGTGGTCTGCCACAGCGTGTTGAGCACGCCGATGCCGAGCATGGCGATGCCGTACGCCAGCGCGTCGGTCCAGGTCGGCCAGCGCGCGGCGAAGGTGATCAGCGGCAGCGCGAACAGGGCGCCGCACAGCGACGTCACCACCAGCGGCCGCCGGACGTTCAGGCGGGGCGCGACGAACGCGCCGATCAGCATGCCCGCCATGCCCGCCTGGTAGACGACCACCCAGGCGAACTCCCCGCCGAGCCGTTCCACGGCGATCAGCGGGCCGAGGGTCATCAGGACGCCGGCGGCCAGGTTGGAGACGCCGTGGCCGATGAGGTTGGACCAGAACCAGGGGCGGCTGCGCACTTCCTGCCAGCCGTCGGCGAGCTGGCGGAAGAAGCCGGGGCGCCCGTCGCGGGCGGGGGTGACCGAGGGCAGTCCGCCGAGGGTGACGGCGGCGCAGCCGAACACGGCGGCGGTGGCGAGGAACGCCCAGCCCGCGCCGACGGCGACGACCAGGACACCGGCCACGCCGGGGCCCGCGACCAGCGCGATACCGCGGGCCACCCCGAGGTGGCCGTTGGCCTGCATCCGGGACTCCTGCGGCACGGTGGCCGCGACGAGCGGCGACATCGTGGGCGTACCGAAGGCGATGGCGGCGCCGGTGACGGCGGACAGTACGGCCAGGTCGACGATGCGGACGGATCCCGCCAGCAGCTCGGCGCCGATGGCGAGTTGGGCGATACCGCGGATCAGGTCGGCGACGAAGGCGACCCGCTGGGCGGGGAACCGGTCGGCGACGACCCCGCCGATGGGCAGCAGTGCGAGCTGCGGCACGAGTTCGGCGGCGAGCACCAGGCCGAGGTCGGTGGCGCTGCCGGTGGCCTCGATGACGGCGAGGGTGAGGGCGGTGGGCACCAGGGCGGTGGCGAGGAACGACAGGGAGCGTCCGGTGAGCAGCCGCAGGAAGCCCGGCAGCTTCATGACGGAGACGGGGGCGGGCCGGCTCGTGAGGTCGGTCACGGGCGGGCCGCCAGCGCGGCGCCGAGGGTGTCGAGGAGTGCGCCGGGCGCGTTCAGGAAGGCGTAGTGGCCGCCGGGCAGCACCGGGAACGTGACGTCGTCGGCGTACTCCTGCCAGCCCTTCAGCTGGTCCTGGGTGACCTCCGGGTCATCGTCCCAGTGCAGCACGCCGATCGGGAACGGCACCGGTGTGGGGGCCTGCCTGCGGTAGACCCGGTTGGCGTCGAGGTCCTCCTTGAGGACGGCGAGCGCGAGGTCGAGCAGCTGGGGGTGGGCGATGCCGCCCCGCAGCAGCGTCAGCTCCTCCAGTTCGGCGCGCAGCTCCGCGTCCGTCATGTCGAGGAAACGGTCGTGGGGGCAGTGGTGCGGCGCGACCTGGGCGGAGACGAAGACCCGCTCGGGCAGCGGCAGTCCCCGCTCCGCGAGCAGCCGCGCCGTCTCGAAGGCGGGCAGCGAGCCGGCGCAGTGCCCGAAGAAGACGAAGGGCCGGTCCAGGTGCGGGGCGAGGGCGTCGACGAGCTGCTCGGCGAGCTGCTCGTAGGTGCCGTAGTGCGGCTCTCGCAGCCGGCCCTCACGGCCGGGGAGTTGGACGGAGCACACCTCGATGCCGTCGTCGGGTCCGAGCCGCTTGGGCCAGGCGTTGAACATGGACGCGCCGACGCCCGAGTAGGGGAAGCAGAAGACGCGGGCGGTGGCGTCGGCTGCGGGTTTGCGCAGCAGCCAGCGGGAGTGGGGCAGGGCGGTGCCGGCGGACATGGGTGATCCGTCTCGCAATCGTGTGGGGTGGCGGGGCGAGGGAAGGGGGCCGGGGCGCGGGTCAGCGCGGTGCGGTCACCACGGGCAGGTGGGTGAGCCCGGCGATGAACACCGAGCGCAGATGGCGGGCGGGCCCGGCGGTCTCGACCGACCGGAACGCGCGGAAGAACTCGTCGAACAGGACGCGGAAGGTGATCCGGGCGAGCGGGGCGCCCAGGCAGTAGTGCGGGCCGTAGCCGAAGGCGATGTGCCGGTTGTCGTCGCGCAGCACGTCGAAGCGGTACGGGTCGGCGAAGACGCGTTCGTCGCGGTTGGCCGAGCCGACCCAGACGGCGACGGCGTCCCCGGCGGCCACCCGGCCGCCGGCCAGTTCGGTGTCCTGGACGGCGTAGCGCAGGAAGCTGCTGGCGGGCGACGTCCAGCGCAGGCCCTCCTCCACCAGGGAGGGGATCACCGCGTCGGGGTCACCGGCCGCCTTGCGCAGCTGGTCGGGGTGCTCGCTCAGGGCGAGCAGCGTGCCCGAGACGGTGTGCGGGGTGGTCGCGTTGGCGCCCAGCAGGATGCTGTAGCAGTTGTAGATGACCTCTTCGTCGGTGAGCGGGGCGTCGCCCGCGCTCATCGTCATCAGATGCCCGATGAGGTCCTCGGCCGGTCCTTCGCCGGACCGCTTCCTGCGCTCGCGGACCTGCGCGGCGAAGTACTCGAAGGTCTGGTGGTGGGCGACGGCGAGGGTGGCGGCGGGGCTGCCGATGCGGAACTCCGCGTCGTCGGGCGCCGCGGCCATCGCCGTCCAGCGCACGAGGTCGTCCCAGTCCTTCTCCGGTACGCCCATGAGGGCGCCGGCCACGGTCATGGGCAGCCGGTAGGCGCGCTCGGCCACGTCCCAGGCCCCGCCGTCGAGCGCGGGGGCGAGGAACTCGGTGACCGCCCGGCGAATCCGGTCCTCCCAGTCGGCGAGGGCGCGGGCGGTGACCTTGCGGTTCATGGGGCGGCGCAGTTCGCTGTGGCGCGGCGGGTCGGTGGAGACCAGCATCTTGCCCGAGGACACGTCGTCGTGGCCGAGCTGGGTGAGCACGGAGCCGCGCTCGGAGGTGAACTCGCGGTGGTCGCCGAGCACCCGGCACACGTCGTCGTAGCGGGTCACCGACCAGAACCACCGCCCGTCGGGCAGGACTTGGCGGTGCAGCGGGGCGTGCTCGCGCAGATGGGCCCAGAGGGCGTGCGGGTCGCCGCTCGCGTGGAACTCCGGGTCGAACAGGTCGGCGGCGGCCGGGTCCACGGCCTGGCCGGCGACGGGGGCACCGGCGATCCTCATCGGTCGCCCCCGGCCTGCGCGACGGCCTCGGCGAGACCCGCCGGGGTGGGAGCGAGGTAGAAGGTGACCGGGGAGATCTGCACGCCGTACTCGCGCTCCAGGTCGGCGGTGATGCGCACGCCGACCAGCGAGTGACCGCCCAGCTCGAAGAAGTCGTCGTCCGCGCCGATCCCCTCGATGCCGAGGTGGTCGCTCCACAGTCCGGCGACGGCGGCCTCGATGCCGGGGGCGGGGGCGCGGTACTCGGCGTTCAGCTCGGGCCTGGCCGGTGAGGTGTCGGTGGCGAGAGCGGCCCGGTCGACCTTCCCGTTGTCGGTCAGCGGCAGCGCGTCGACGACCCGGATCTGCGAGGGGACGGTGTACGAGGGCAGCACCTCGCCCAGTTCGCGCCGGAGCGCGAGGGTGGCGGGCCGGGCACCGCCGCGGCCGGTCACGAAGGCCACGAGCCGCTTGCCGCCGCCCGGTTGGGGCTGGGCGACGACGGCGGCCTCGGCGATGTCGTCGCGGGCGGCGAGCGCGGCCTCGATCTCGCCGGGCTCGATCCGGAAGCCCCGGATCTTCACCTGGCGGTCGGCGCGGCCGTGGTATTCCAGGACGCCGTCGGCGCGGCGGCTGACCAGGTCGCCGGTGCGGTACATCCGGGCGCCGGGCCGCTCGTCGAAGGGGTCGGGCAGGAAGACGCGGGCGGTCTGCTCGGGGTGGCCCAGGTAGTCGAGGGCGAGCCCGTCGCCGGTCGCGTACAGCTCGCCTCTCTCGCCGTCGGGCACCGGGCGCAGGTCGGCGTCGAGGATGTGCACCCCGGTGCCGCGGATCGGGCGGCCGATCGGCACGGCGCCGTCCACGGGGCCGGTGATCGTGTGGCAGCAGGTGAACGTGGTGTTCTCGGTGGGCCCGTAGCCGTTGACGAGGGTGAGGCCGGGCAGCGCCGCGAGGGCCTGGTTGACGTGCGGCGGCGACAGGACGTCGCCGCCGGCCAGCAGGACCCGTACGCCACCGAGGTCGTCGAGGCCGTACTCCACGACCTGCTGGAAGAGACCGGCGGTGAGCCAGAGCACGGTGATGCCGAAGTGGCCTATGTGCTTGGTCAGTTCGCCGACGGCGAGGTCGCGGTCGGGGGCGATGTCGAGGCGGGCGCCGTTGAGGAGCGGCCCCCAGATCTCCAGGGTGGAGGCGTCGAAGGCGACGGGCGCGTACTGGAGGACGACGTCGTCGGGCCCGATGGTGAGGAAGTCGGCGTCCACGACGAGCCGCAGGACCGCGCGGTGCGGCACCCGGACCCCCTTGGGGGTGCCGGTCGATCCCGAGGTGTAGGCGACGTACGCGACGTCGTCGGGGCCGCTCGTGACAGGGTCCGGGGCCGGGCCCTCGGGCACGGTGTCGAGGTCGTCGCGGGTCAGGACGACGCTCGCGCCGCTGTCGGCGAGCACGACCCGGCGGCGCTCGGCCGGGTAGCGCCGCTCCAGGGCGAGATAGGCGGCGCCGGCCTTGAGGATGCCGAGGAGGGCGACGACGGTCGCCGCGCGGCGGTCGGCGTCGAGGGCGACCACGTCGCCGGGCCGTACTCCCCTGTCCTGCAAGTGCCGGGCCAGGTGGTCGGAGCGGCGGTCGAGCTCCCCATAGGTCAGCTCGGCGTCCTCGCCGCGCACGGCGGTCCGCTCGGGGGCGAGGGACGCCTGCCGCGCGAAGCGCGCTGCGATCGACGGGGGGTGCGTGCCGTACTGGGCGTCCACGGACCATCCTCCAGGTGCGGATCGACACGGTCACCGGGTTTCGGTCACCGCCGCGGCCCATCCTGGGGAGGGCTCCTACCGGTGCGCTTTCGGCCGTATATCGGGGGCGGGTAGCGCGGTGATAGGCGCAGCGATAGCGAGTCGATAGCGGGGCTGCATAGCATCGCTGCACCGAGCAACCAGTTACTCGGCCGACTCATCGGCTTCGGAAAGCGAGCAGACGTGCGGAAGACCCTCTCGATCGCGGTGACCTCCCTGGTAGCAGCGGCCGTCCTCCCGGTGGCGCTCAGCGGGCAGGCTGCCGCCGACACCCCCTGGCCTTCCCCCAGCGACCGGAGCGTGAGTGCGGCGGCGACCCCGCTGGACACGCCGTGGCCGGGCCCGGGTACCGGCACCGGAACGACGGCCACCACCGACGACACCCCGTGGCCGCTGGGCTGACACGTCACGGGGCCCGGTCCATGGACCGGGCCCCGCGCTGTTGGTGCAGGAGCCGGTTCCGCTCCGCCGGACAGGCCCTAGCCGCCGGACCCGGACGGCGTCACCCTGTCCTCCAGGGCGACCTCCAACTGGGCCAGTTCCAGACGCACTTCGGCCGCGCCCACCCGGTCCATGATGCGTTCCCTGGTCGCGATGGCGGCCCGCAGCAGGCGCTGGGCGTCGTCGTTGCGGCCGAGCCGGGCGCTGACGCCGCCGAGCCGCTGGAGCACCCGCGACTCCCCCGCCACGTCCCGCCGCTCCCGCACCTGCCGCAGCAGGTCGGTGAGTACGTCCTCGGCCTCCTCGTACCGCCCCTGACGCTGCATCAGATCACTGAGCACATAGCGCACCTGTAGCTCGACGCGGCGGCTGCCGGCGCCCTGGCAGATCTCAAGGGCCTCGTGCAGATAGCCGCCCGCGGTGCTCCAGTTGCCGCGGTCGCCCTCGAGCCGGGCCATATGGACCAGCACGCTGGCCGCGCCCACCTGGTCGCCCGCCTCCCGGAACTCGCCGAGCGCCACCCAGAAGCGGCCGAGGGCGGCCTCCAGGTTGCGGTTGCGCGCCTCCAGGAGGGCGAGATTGCGCCGGGCCAGCGCGCAGCCGTGCACGTCGCCGAGGCCGATGAACAACTCCAGTGCGGGCACCAGGCGCTGGCGTGCCGCCTTGAGCTGCGAGCGGCTCAGGTGCAGCGAGCCGAGCGAGCACAGCAGCGCCGCGCGGCCCCGGTCGGCGCCGGCGTCCCGCACGCTGTCGAGCGCCTGGAGGTGCGTGCGCTCCCAGTCCTCGAAGTAGCAGCGCGCCTCGAACAGCGAGACCAGTCCGGTGGCCAGGTCCCAGCAGGCCTCCACCTGTCCGGTGCGGGCCGCGAGGCCGACGGCCGCGCACACGTTGGCGCGCTCGGACTCCAGCCAGCCCAGCGGGTCGGCGAGGACCCGGTCCAGGGCGAGTCCGGCCGGGCGGCGGCGCGGCGCGGGGCCGTGCAGGACGGTGAAGTCGCCGCCGTAGATCCGTCGGTGCGCCTCGTCGACGAGGCTGAGCCAGCCGCCGACCACCCGCTCCAGGGCGGCGTCGCCGCCGTCGGCGTCCCGGTGCCGCTCCAGCTCCTCGCGGGCGAACAGCCGGATCAGTCCGGGCAGCCGGTACCGGGGGCTGGACGTCGGGTCGTTGCCCACCACTTCGAGGAGTTGCGCCTCCACCAGCTGGTCGAGGAGGTCGACCGCCTGGAAGAGGTCCACGTCGAGCAGGGCGGCGGCGACCCAGCCGCCGGTCCAGGGCCCGTCCGGCAGGCTCAGCAGACGCAGCAGGCGGCGGGCGCTGTCGTCCAGCGCCTCGTAGGACAGGGCGATCCCGGTGCGGATCGCCAGGTCCCCGTAGGCCAGTTCGTCCAGGCGGCGGTGTTCGTCGGAGAGCCGCTCGACCATCCACGCGAGCGACCAGTGCGGGCGGGCGGCGAGCCGGGCCGCGACGATACGCAGCGCCAGGGGCAGCCGGCCCACGATGCGGCCCAGCGTCTCGGCGGCCTGCGCCTCGCACGACACCCGCTTCTCGCCGACGACGGCGGCGAGCATCCGCAGCACCTCGTCGTCCTCCAGCACGTCCACGGTCAGTGCCCGTACGCCGGGCAGACCGGCCGCCCGGGGGCTGCCGGTGACGAGGACCGCGCCGGGTCCAGGGCCCGGCAGCAGCGGGCCGAGCTGCGCCTCGCCCGTCACGTCGTCGAGGACGACGAGCATGCGCCGTCCGGCGAGCAACTGCCGGTAGAGCGCGGCACGTTCGTCGCAGGACGCGGGGATCGCCTCGCCCGGTACGCCGAGCGCCCGCAGGAACCGGCCGAGCACGTCGCTCGCGGTCAGCCTGCTGCCGGGCGCTCCGCCCAGGTCGCAGTAGAGCTGCCCGTCGGGGAACTCGTGGGCGATCCGGTGGGCGGCGTGCAGCGCGAGGGCGCTCTTGCCGATGCCGGGCGGTCCGGTGAGGGCGACCGCGCGGACGCCCGAGTCGCCGGGTCCGGTGAGCAGTTCCTCGACGGTCCTGAGCCGCTCGGTCCGGCCGACGAACCCCACGACGTCCGGCGGCAGTTGGCGCGGCACGAGCGGGGCGTCGGCCGCTTCGGACGGATCGGGGTCCACGATCACGTCCGCGACCGCGGCGGGCTCGGCGGCGACGGGCGGCGGCGGTCCCGGCGCCGCGGCGGGCGCGACGACCCCGGCCTCGCCGGAGAGGATGGCGAGCTGGATCTCCTTCAGCTCGTCGCCGGGTTCGAGGCCCAGCTCCTCCACGGCGAGCCGGCGCCCGGTGCGGTAGGCCTCCAGCGCCTCGGCGGTGCGTCCCGAGCGGTGCAGGGCGAGCATCAGCTGGCCCCGTATGCGCTCGCGCAGCGGGTGCTCGGCGAGCAAGGTCCTGAGCTCGCCGACCAGTTCGGTGTGGCGTCCCGCGTCGAGCCGCAGCCCCGCGTACGTCTCCAGGGCGGTGAGGCGGGCCTCCTCCAGGTGCTGGGCGCGCAGCCTGAGGAGTTCGCTCCCCGTACCGCTCATTGCGGGGCCGCGCCACAGGGAAAGGACGGAGCGGAGAATCTCCTGCGCCTCGTCGGTGCGGTTTTCCCTGAGAAGTGCGCGTGCTTCGGAAATTCCGGAAAGAAGAACCTGGCTGTCAAGCTCCCCTTCGGAAACCTGAATCATGTAGCCGGGGCCTTTCGTGACGATGCTCGAAGGGCGCCCACTTTCCCCCAGCAACGTCCGCAGGCCAGAGATGCACGTCTGTATCTGTGTCCGCGCGGTAAGGGGCGGAGATTCCCCCCACACCGCCTCCATCAGGGACTCTGTGCTGACTACACGATTCGCTTCGAGGAGCAGGGCGGCCAGAACCGTCTGTTTTCGGCCACGCGGCACCCGGCTCTCCGGCACCGTCTCGAAGGCGACTTCGAGCGGACCGAGAATTCGATACACCGGACCGTTCCGCATAGCCATGCACATCCCCCAGCTCAGAGGTGGCCCCAGCCGCTGATCCGGCTGCTCCCATCGACCACCCAAACGACTGGACTATACATGCGGACGGGTGTGCTCCATAACGGCAGGAGCGCGACGATAACGCAAATAATTCGGTGCCCGGGTTCATATGCGGGCCCATGTCCCGCGGTCCCTCGCCATCGCGTGCAGGGCTTCCACGTCGGCCGGTTTCAGCAGTCCGCCGGAGCGCGCGAGCCCCGAGACGTCGGGCGCCGTCAGGATCCGTACGTCGCGCGGCGGCGCGAGCACGTCCACCGCGACGGGCTCCGTCACCACCAGCGCGGCCCGCACTTCGGCGGTGAGGGCGAACGAGGCACGGGACGCGTCGGCCCGCACCCGGCGCAGCAGCGGCTCCGGTTCTCCGCGGCCGACCGAGACCGTCGGATCGCTCACCCGGACCCGCTGGCGGCGCGCGGGCAGGTCGTGCAGCGCGAACAGACCGCCGGGCCCGATCAGCAGGTGGTGCAGGTGCGAGCCGCCGGGCAGCGGCACCGAGTGCAGCACCCGCCACCCGGCCGCCTCCAGGCCGTCGAGGATCTCGCCGACGAGCTGCTGCGCGGCCAGCGCCCGGCGCCGCGGGTCGACGCGCAGCCTGCGCTGCGGTCCCGGATCGCGGTCGAGGGCGATCACCAGGGCCTCGCCGGGCCGGTTCGGCGCGAGGTCGTCGTCGGGGTGGAGGCTGAGCCTGGCCAGCTCGACGGGGGTGGGCACCGGTGGCGGCCCGACCGTCACCTGCCCGGTGAGGAAGGGGCCGAGCGCGTCGAGGACGTCGTCCCTGCCGGCCTCGCTGAGCAGGTTGACCCTGGCCGCCTCCCGGTCGTACCAGGCGACGTTCCTGCCGTCACCCCCGCACACGTAGAGCCGCTCCCGGCCGTGCCGCCAGGTCGGTACGACGCGCAGTCCGTCCATGCCCCATCACCTCCTGACCATGGGAGCAGCAAGGGCCGCCGCAGGGCAAGAAGCCCGCAAGCGCGACATGCCTCCCGTAACCCCTCGGTCCGGCGGCATTAACCACATCGGGCGCAGAGCGTGGGCTCGCTGTTACACAGTCGCCGAAGTGCCGTGATGCCCGACTTTTACGGTGAAGGCACCACATCAGGTCACACCAGAGGCCGCACCGGACATCACAGGGCCCCACGTCATCGGGGCCGCACGCCAGAGGACCCCGCCTCACGGGGCCTCGCGCCGGAGAACCCACAGGACCGCTCGTCACGGGTCCTCACACGACCTCATCGCACCTCACAGGGACGGAGTCACCCATGCGCCCGCGCCTCACTCTCCTGCGCAGCGCCCTCGTCGCCGCCGCGGTCGGCGGTGCCGTGCTCGTGCCCACCGCGGCGTTCGCGGACGGCCGGCCCCCGGCCGAACCCGGCCACGAGCAGCCCGCGGCGCAGTCACCGGAGGACGTGTCGGCCAACCCGTTCTTCCTCGCGGCGGGCGGTGGGATGGCCGCCGCGGGCGCCGCGGGGCTCGTGTACTCCACGGTGCGGCGCGGGCGCGCCGACGCCTGAGCCCCTCCCCCGCACCCCGGCCCTTCTCCCCGTCCCCTCTGGAGCACCCGTGAAGATCCACGCCCGTATCGCCGCGACCGCGCTCCTCGCGGCCTCCCTGGCCGCCGGGGTCACCGCCTGCGGGCAGGGCGGCGCGAACAGCGGCGGCCCGGCGCCCGACGTGAGCGTCCACGCCACCACCGCCCCGGCCGGGCGGGCGGCGCGGGACGCCCCCGCGATGGACCGCAGCGCCCCGACCGGCCTGCGCATCCCCGCCGCCGGGGTCGACGCGCACTCCATGCTGCGCCTCGGGCTCGACGCGGACCGCGCGCTCCAGGTGCCGCCGGTCGCGAAGGCCGGGGAGCCGGGCTGGTGGACCGGGTCGCCGACGCCGGGGCAGACGGGCGCCTCCGTCCTCGTCGCGCACTACGACACGGCCGGGGGCCCGGCGCTGATGCGTCACGTGGCGAAGGTGCGGGCGGGCGACCGGATCGAGGTGCCGCGGGCGGACGGCAGCACGGCGACGTTCGAGGTGCGCGAGATCCAGCAGGTCAATAAAAAGGAATTCCCCACCCATAAGGTGTACGCGAGCACCGACCGGCCCACGTTGCGCCTCGTGACCTGCGGCGGCCCGATCGTGGACGGTCACCGCAGTGACAACATCATCCTCTTCGCGGACCTCGTCGGAGGCACCGAGTGAGCCGACGCCGGAGAGCGGCCCGGCAGTCAGGAGCGCAGTGACGAACAGGCGTCTCGCCGTCGCGGCCGCCGCCGTGTGCGCCGCCGCCCCGCTCCTCGCGGGCTGCGGCGACGCCGGCGGTCTGCGCAGCGCGGGCGCGACCCCGACGGCGGTGGGCCCGGAGCGGCTGTGGCCCTCGCTGCCGCCCGCCTCCCGCGCCGCCGACGACTACGGCGCGGGCGAGACCGCCGTGATCAAGGGCGTCGACGTACCGGACGGGAACCTGCGCGAGGTCGATCCGGTGGCCGTCGTGCGGGCCCGCGTGAGCGCCGACCCCGAGGACTACAAGGACATCGTGGACGCGGTCGCCGACTGCGGCGCCCCGGGCCGGCGGACCGCGGCATGCCCGGTCCTGAAGGCGTACTACCGGGATCTGAGCGGCGACGGCGAGGACGATCTGCTGGTCGCGGTGCGCGCCCCCAAGCGTCAGCTGTACACGCAGGTCTACACGTACACGGGCGGCAAGCTGATCCAGATCATGGACGACAAGGACGCCGTCATCAACGTCCAGCTCGCCGGGCGCAATGTCGTGGTGCGCTCCGCCGCCGACCTGCCCGGATACGAGTACCGGACGTCCTGGTCGTACGACACGCACCAGAAGGCGATACTGCCGACGCGCGACGAGATCATCCGCACCGGGCCGCCCCGCACCCCGGCGCCCGACGCGTCCCCCACCCCGTCCGTCACCCCGACGGTCTCCCCCCGCCCGTCCCGCACGCCGTCACCGAGCCGCTCATGACGTCCGCGCAGCGGCCGCGGCTGCCGTCCTGGACCGCGTCGCTGACCTGGAAGGCGGCCGCGTTCATCACGGTGATGTGCTGCGCCCTGGCCGCGCTGCTCGGCATCCTCGTGCACGTCTCGGTCACCAACCAGACGGTGGGCCAGGCCCGCGAGCGGGCGCTGACCCTGCTCGGCGAGGCGACCGCGCGGTACGAGGCCGGGGGCCGGCTGCCGCCCGGCGCGGGCGTCGATCCGCCGGACCTGCCCGCCGCGCTGCACGCGCTCGCGGTGCAGGGGCGGCGCGGCACCGAGGTCGGCCGCCACGACTCCCGGCCGACGATGTGGGCGGCGGGCCCGGCGGAGGGCGGCCGGTCCCTCGCCGTGCGGATCGACTACTCGCAGGGCTCGCGCACCATCGACGGCCTCGACCAGGCGATCCTCGGCTCGTCCGTGCTCGCCATCGGGGCGACGCTGCTGGTCGGCGCGTTCGCGGTGACCCGTGTGACCCGGCGGCTGCACACGACGGCCCGGGTCGCGCGCAAGATCAGCGCCGGGGAGCTGGACGCCCGGGTCAACGACCCCCGGACCAAGGACCCCGCGCGCCACCAGGACGAGGTCGCCGCGGTGGCGGGCGCCCTGGACAGCATGGCGTCCTCGCTCCAGGCCCGGATCCTCACCGAGCAGCGCTTCACCGCGGACGTCGCGCACGAGCTGCGCACCCCGCTGACCGGTCTGCACGCGGCGGCCGAGCTGCTGCCGCCGGGCCGCCCCACCGAGCTGGTCCGCGACCGGGTCGCCGCGCTGCGCACGCTCACCGAGGACCTGCTGGAGATCTCCCGGCTGGACGCGCGCAGCGAGCGCGTCGACCTGGACGCGAACTGGCTGGGCCCGGTGGCCGAGCGGGTGGTGCGCGCCTCCGGCACGGTCACCGAGGTCGTCGTCGTACGGGACGTGTGCGTGATGACCGACCGGCGGCGTCTGGAGCGGGTCCTCGGCAATCTCGTGGCCAACGCCCACCGGCACGGCGGCCCGCCCGTGGTGCTCACGGTGAACGGTCCGGTGATCACGGTCAGGGACCACGGCGACGGCTATCCGGCGTACCTGGTGGAGCACGGCCCGCAGCGGTTCCGTACCGAGGGCGGCGCGAAGGGCCACGGTCTCGGCCTGACGATCGCGCTCGGGCAGGCCGAAGTCCTGGGCGCCCGGCTCGTGTTCTCGGCCCCCGAGGACGGCGGAGCGCTGGCGACGCTGACGCTGCCGTACGACGAGCCGGTGGCCTGGCCGGGATAGCCCCAGGTCACCGCCGTCACCCTGGCGGAGCCCGCTGCCGTGCGCATGCCCCGCCCGGCGCATTAGGTGAGAGGCAGGGCCCGTACCGGCCCGGCACCCAGCTCTCCTCAGGAGGCCTCCATGAGCGCACGGACCGTCACCAGCCGCCTCGGCATAGCCGTCGCCGCCGCCACGGTGTTCCTCGGAGTCGCCGCGACAGCGACCCCCGCTCTCGCCGACGACGGCGCGAACAACCACCCGCCGATCTACAAGGGCCGCGTCACCGCCAAGTCGGGGCTGCTGCTGCGGGACGCCCCGACGCGCGGCAGCCGCGTGATCCGCACCGAGCCGTACAACGCGATCGTCCCGATCTTCTGCAAGACGGGCGGCGACAACGTCGAGGGCAACCACCTCTGGTACCTGCTGACCGACGGCACCTGGGCGTGGGGTTCGGCGAAGTACATCAGCAACATCGGCGCGGCGCCCCGCTGGTGCTGACATAACCGGATATCGCGGACTTGCTTGCTACGTTCCCGGCATGACCGGATCAACGGGCTCCACGGGAAGAACAGCACCGTCCTCGGTACCCGCGGTCCGCGTGCCGAAGAGGCGCGGCACCGAACTGGCCCTGATCGTTCTGGCCGTCCTGCTCAGCGTCTACGGATACTGCGACGTGGGGCTCGCGAAGAATGGTTCCGTCCCGCCCGGCGCCGCCGGTTACGGCGCCGGGCTCGGCGTGCTCGCGCTCCTCGCCCACCTCGCGGTCCGGTTCCGCGCCCCGTACGCGGATCCGCTGCTGCTGCCGATCGCCGTGCTCCTCAACGGCCTCGGCCTGGTCCTCATCTACCGCCTCGACCTGGAGACCCCCAACGACGAGGCGGCCCCCACCCAGCTGATCTGGTCGACGCTCGGCGTGGGTCTGTTCATCGCGTTCGTGGTCTTCCTGCGCGACCACCGCGTGCTCCAGCGCTACGCGTACCTGTCGGTCGTCACGGCGCTGATCCTGATGATCCTGCCGATCTTCTTCCCCGCCGTGAACGGCGCCCGGATCTGGATCCGCATCGGCGGCTTCTCCATCCAGCCCGGCGAGTTCGCCAAGATCCTGCTCGCGATCTTCTTCGCCAGCTATCTGGCGGCGAACCGCAACGCCCTCAGATACACGGGCAAGAAGATCTGGAAACTGCAGCTGCCGACGATGCGCGTCTTCGCGCCGATCCTCGCGATCTGGCTGATCAGCGTGGGCGTCCTGGTCCTGGAGACCGACCTCGGTACGTCCCTGCTGTTCTTCGGCCTCTTCATCGTGATGCTGTACGTGGCCACGGGCCGCGGCAGCTGGATCCTGATCGGGCTGGTGCTCGCCGCGGCGGGCGCGGTCCTCGTCGCCTCCTTCGAACCCCATGTGCACAGCCGCGTCGAGGACTGGCTGCACCCCTTCGCCTCCATCGACGCGGGTGAGGGCGCCAGCCAGCTCGCGCAGTCGCTGTTCGCGTTCGCGGCGGGCGGCATGCTCGGCGCCGGGCTCGGGCTCGGCCACTCGATCCTCATCGGCTTCGCCGCCAAGTCGGACTTCATCCTGGCGACCGCCGGCGAGGAGCTGGGCCTGGTCGGACTGACCGCGATCTTCCTGCTGTACGCGCTGCTGGTGGAGCGGGGCTACCGGGCGGGGCTCGCGCTGCGCGACCCGTTCGGGCGGCTCCTGTCGATCGGTCTCGCCTCGATCGTCGCGCTCCAGGTCTTCGTGATCGCGGGCGGCGTGATGGGCCTGATCCCGCTGACCGGCATGGCGATGCCGTTCCTCGCGCAGGGCGGCTCGTCCCTCGTCACCAACTGGATCATCGTCGCGATCCTGATCCGGGTCAGCGACCAGGCACGCGGCGGGCTGCTGTCCGCGGCCCCCATGAACCCGGCGGAGGGCGCCAAGTGACCAAGTACATCCGCCGCGCCTCGGTCTTCTGCCTGGTCCTGCTGGTCGCGCTGCTGCTCAACGCGGCCCGCGTCCAGGTCTTCCAGGCCGAGTCGCTCGACGACAACGCGGCCAACCGCCGCTCCACCATCCAGCGCTACGACCAGCCGCGCGGCGACATCCTCGTCCAGGGCAAGCCGGTCACCGGATCGAAGGACACCGGGGAGTCGCTGCGCTACGAGCGCACGTACAAGAACGGGCCGCTCTACTCCCCCGTCACCGGGTACGCCTCGCAGACGTACGGGACGACGTTCGTGGAGAGCGCCGAGGACGACATCCTCTCCGGCACCGATCCGATGCTCTCGCCGATCCCGTTCTGGGACGAGATCTCGCGGACGCAGGAGCCCGGCGGCAACGTGGTGACCACGATCGACGCGAGCGCGCAGCAGGCCGCGTACTCCGGGCTCGGCGGCAAGAAGGGCGCGGTCGCGGCGATCGATCCGTCGTCGGGGAAGATCCTGGCGCTGGTCTCCACCCCCTCGTACGACCCGGGGGACATCGCGGGGACCGGCAGCTCCACGACGAACGCGTGGTCACGGCTGAACGCCTCGTCCGACCAGCCGATGCTCAACCGGGCGATCCGGCAGACGTATCCGCCGGGTTCGACGTTCAAGGTCGTCACGGCCGCCGCGGTCCTGGAGAACAACGTCGTGAACGGCATCAGCACGCCGACCGACACCCCGTCCCCGTACACGCTGCCCGGTACGACGACACAGCTGACGAACGAGTCCGCGTCGGCGGCCTGCGAGGACGCGACGCTCGAATACGCGCTCCAGGTCTCCTGCAACACCGTCTTCGCCAACCTCGGCGTACAGGTGGGGCTCTCCGACATGGTGAAGATGTCGGAGAACTTCGGCTTCAACGACACCGGCATCAGGGTGCCGATGACCGCCGCCAAGTCGAACTTCGACACCGACATGAACAAGTCGCAGCTGGCGCTCTCCTCGATCGGCCAGTACGACACGGCGGCCACGCCGCTCCAGATGGCGATGGTCGCGGCGGCCGTGGCCAACGGCGGGACGCTGATGTCGCCGCACCTGGTCGACAGGACGACGACGAACGACGGCACCACGGTCTCGTCCACCGGGGACAAGACCTACAAGCAGGCCATGTCCCCCTACACGGCGACCCAGTTGCAGCAGATGATGGTGAACGTGGTCGAGAAGGGCACGGGCACCAACGCGCGGATCTCCGGCGCGACGGTCGGCGGCAAGACCGGCACCGCGCAGAACGGCGTGAACAACGAGGGCATCCCGTACGCCTGGTTCATCTCCTACGCGCAGGCGGACGACGCCTCGCAGCCGCAGGTCGCGGTGGCCGTCGTGGTGGAGGACGCCTCCGCGGACCGGGACGACATCAGCGGCGGCGGCAGCGCGGCGCCGATCGCCCGCGCCGTGATGGAGGCGGTCCTCAACTCCTCGGACTCGTAGGGCGGGAAGTGGCCCCCGTCCCACTCCGCGGAGTGGCCCTGTGCGCGCCCCCGCCCGCCCCGTACCGTCGCGATCATGACGACGTACGAACTCGCGCAGGTGAACATAGGCCGCCTCCGGGCGCCGCTCGACACCCCGGAGATGAAGGACTTCACGAACAATCTGGAGCCGGTGAACGCGGTCGCCGACGCGGCGGACGGCTTCGTGTGGCGGCTCCAGGACGAGTCGGGCGACGCGACCGACTTCCGGATCTACGGCGACGAGTGGCTGCTGGTGAACATGTCGGTGTGGCGCGACACGGAGGCGCTGAAGGCGTTCATGTACCAGGGCACGCACCGTGAACTCCTCGCCCGCAGACGGGAGTTCTTCGAGCGGCTGAGCGAGGCGGTGACGGCCCTGTGGTGGGTGCCCGCCGGGCACCGGCCCACGGTCCGGGAGGCGGAGGACCGGCTCACGCGGCTGCGTGAGCACGGCCCCACCGACCACGCCTTCACCCTGCGGAAGACGTTCGGCCCACCGGCTTCCTGAGTTCCGCGCGGACCTTGGCGGCCGTCTCGGCGGCCGCCTCCAGGTCGATGTCCTGCGGGTCGGGGCTGAGGTTCGCCGCGTCGATCTCGCCGACGGAGGCGCCGGTGTTGTCGTCGACCCAGGCGCACATCGCCATGGTGAGCTCGGTGCCCGCCTGGTTCTTGGTGAGCACCTCGCAGGTGATCGTGGTGTCGGCACCGGCCGGGTGGAAGTCGCGCGGCGCGACGACGACCTTCGCGCCGTCGGACTTCGCGGCGCCCTTCATCATGTTGTCGCGGGAGTCGTCGGTGTCCTTGAAGCGGCCGTACATCCCGGAGACGACGAGGACGCCCTTGCCCGCGTCGCCGTCGGGGGCGTACTGGGCGACGACGGCCGTGGCGTCCTTGGCGTTCCAGGCGCCGTCGGCCTCGTCCTCGATCTGCTGCCCCTCCGGGCCGTCCGACATGTCGTCGGCGAGCTCGTACTTCCCGTCGAGGAGCTTCTGCGGCAGCGCCAGCTGGTACTCGGCCTCGGGGAACGATCCCTCGACCCGCGACCCGATGAACGCGAGCGCGCCGATCCCGACGACGACCACGCCCACGACGCCGGCGACGATGCCGATGATGAGCCCGGTCCGCTTCTTGGGCGGCGGCGGAGCACCCCACGGCGCGGGGTACGGCGCACCGCCCTGCTGCGGGAAGCCCGGGTAGGCGGGCGGCCCGCCGTAGGGGCCGGGCTGTTGGCCGTAATACGGAGGCTGCGGCTGCGGGGCGCCGTAGGACTGCGGGGCGCCGTGGGGCTGCGGGGCACCGTAGGGCTGCGGCTGCTGCTCGTACGGGCCGGGCTGGGGCGGCGGTGGCGTGGACACGTCGGGAACGCTACTGCATGGGCGCCGCCCCGCCCGGGTCAGCCGGTGGTGCCCGCCCGGATCGCCGCGTCGACCTCGGCGACCCGCTCGTGCTCCTCCGCCGCGAACCGCTCGGCGTCGAGCTTCTCGGCGATCTCCTCGTCCTGCGCCATCAGCAGGTCGAGGTTGGAGTCGCCCATCTCGAAGACGCCCATGTCGACGTACGCCTGCTGGAGCCGCTTGCCCCACAGGCCGATGTCCTTGACGCACGGCACGATCCGGCTGAACAGCAACTGCCGGAACAGGGCCAGGAACTCGGACTGCTCCGTGTACTCGTCGGCCTGTGCCTTGGGGATGCCGAAGTCCTCCAGGACCTCCACGCCGCGCAGCCGGTCGCGCATCAGGTAGCAGCCCTCGATGACGAACTCCTCGCGTTCGCGGAGCTCGGCGTCGGTGAGCTGCTTGTAGTAGTCGCGCAGCGCCATCCGCCCGAAGGCCACGTGCCGGGCCTCGTCCTGCATGATGTAGGCCAGGATCTGCCGGGGCAGCGGCTTGTCGGTGGTGTCGCGGATCATGCCGAACGCGGCGAGCGCGAGTCCTTCGATGAGGACCTGCATGCCGAGGTAGGGCATGTCCCAGCGGGAGTCGCGCAGGGTGTCGCCGAGCAGCGCCTGGAGGTTGTCGTTGATCGGGTAGAGCAGCCCGATCTTCTCGTGCAGGAAGCGGCCGTAGATCTCGGCGTGCCGGGCCTCGTCCATGGTCTGGGTGGCGGAGTAGAACTTGGCGTCCAGGTCCGGCACGGACTCCACGATCCGGGCCGCGCAGACCATCGCGCCCTGCTCACCGTGGAGGAACTGGCTGAACTGCCAGGAGGCGTAGTGCTTGCGCAGCTCCCCCTTGTCCTTGTCGGTCATCTTCGCCCAGTGGGGCGTGCCGTACAGGGACATCGCCTCGTCGGGGGTGCCGAGGGGGTCGTACGGATCGACCTCCAGATCCCAGTCGATGCGCTTGGCGCCGTCCCACTGCTTGTCCTTGCCCTTCTGGTAGAGGGCCAGGAGACGGTCGCGTCCGTCGTCGTATTCCCAGCTGAAGCGGGCCGAACTGGCTGACGGTACCTGCCAGTTGGGCTCGTCCGGTGCCCTGGTGTACAGCTCATGCGTCGCCATACCGGCAGGCTCACACGTTGGTAGACGCGGGGTCAACAAGTCGCGCACAAGGGATTGACGCCCTTGCTGACAAGCAGTCTCATAAGACGGAAGACAAGCGTGACCGCCGGTAACCAGAGACTGGGGACAGCCAATGACGACCATGACGGAAGCCGACGCCCTGGAGGGGCTGCGGGACGCGCTCGGTCTGCTCAAGGACCGGGAGCAGGTGGCCGAGCGGCTGCTCGACTCTTCCGCCAAGCACTCCTTCGACCCGGACAAGGAGCTGGACTGGGACGCGCCGTTCGAGGACGGCAAATGGTTCTGGCCGCCGGAGCTCGTGTCCCTGTACGGCACTCCGCTCTGGAAGAAGATGAGCGAGGAGCAGCGCATCGACCTCTCCCGCCACGAGGCGGCGGCGCTCGCGTCCCTCGGCATCTGGTTCGAACTGATCCTGATGCAGCTGCTCGTGCGCCACGTCTACGACAAGGCGGCGACGAGCGCGCACGTCCGGTACGCCCTCACGGAGATCGAGGACGAGTGCCGGCACTCGAAGATGTTCGCGCGCCTGATCACGCGCGGCGAGACCCCGCACTATCCGGTGGCGCCCGTCCACCACAACCTGGGCCGCCTCTTCAAGACCATCTCCACGACGCCGGGCTCCTTCACGGCGACGCTGCTCGGCGAGGAGATCCTCGACTGGATGCAGCGCCTGACCTTCCCGGACGAGCGCGTCCAGACGCTGGTGCGCGGCGTGACCCGCATCCACGTCGTCGAGGAGGCGCGCCATGTCCGGTACGCCCGTGAGGAGTTGCGGCGCCAGATGGTGACGGCGCCCCGCTGGAGCCAGGAGTTCACCCGCATCACCTCCGGCGAGTTCGCCCGCGTCTTCTCGGTGGCCTTCATCAACCCCGACGTCTACACGAACGTCGGCCTCGACAAGCGGCAGGCCATGGCCGAGGTCAAGGCGTCCGGCCACCGCCGCGAGATCATGCAGACCGGGGCGAAGCGCCTCACCGACTTCCTGGACGACATCGGCGTCCTGCGCGGCGTGGGCCGCAAGCTGTGGCAGTCGTCGGGACTGCTGGCCTGACGACGCCGGTGGGCGTGCCGGTTACGCTTCCGGGCATGACCTCGGCAACCGGCACGCCCGCCTACCGACGGCTCAGCGTGGAGGAGCGGCGGGCGCAGCTCCTCGAAGCGGCCCTGTCGCTGTTCGCGCACCGGGCGCCGGAGGAGGTCTCGCTCGACGACGTCGCGGAGGCCGCCGGTGTCTCGCGGCCGCTGGTCTACCGCTACTTCCCCGGCGGCAAGCAGCAGTTGTACGAGGCCGCGCTGCGCTCCGCCGCGGATGTCCTCGAACAGTGCTTCGCGGAGCCGCCCGAGGGCTCCCTCACCTCGCGACTGACCCGCGCGCTCGACCGCTACCTGGCCTTCGTCGACGAGCACGACATGGGGTTCGCCGCGCTCCTGCAAGGCGGCAGCGTCGTCGAGACGTCCCGTACGACGGCGATCGTGGACGGCGTGCGCCGGGCGGCGGCCGAGCACATCCTCAGCCACCTGGCCGCCGCCGAACCAGGACCGCGGCTGCGCATGACCGTCCGCATGTGGATCACGGCCGTCGAGGCGGCGTCCCTGATCTGGCTCGACGAGGACAAGCAACCCCCGCTGGACGAACTCCGCGACGGCCTCGTCGACCAGTTCATGGCGGTCCTCACGGCGACGGCGGCCCGCGACCCCCAGACCGCGGACGTCGTCCGGCAGGCCCTCGCCCTGGAGACCCCGGACGGGCCGGTCGGCGAGCTGGCACGCCGGGTGCTGCCGGTGGTGGGCGAGGCGGCGCACCTGCTGTGACCGGGGTGCGTCCGCCCGCTGGACCTCCCGCGCCGCCCGCGGCGGAACACCTGAGGTGACGCGGTCCGGGGAGGCACGTCAGGGACACTGGCCAGCGTGAAGAGCCAAGACATCCCGTTCGTCGGCGGACCCCTCGACGGCCGCGTGCTGCCCGTCCTGACCACCGCCACCGGCAACCCGCCCAAGGTCTACCGGGTGCCCGTGCCCGACCGGGACGGCGGCCCCGACACCGTGCTCGTGTACGTACGGGAGCCCGTGCCCGGCGAGAAGGCCGTGCGGCTGGTGCGGTGGCGGTACGTGTTCGCGCCCGAGGGGAAGGCCGGACGCACCGTGCGGTGGCCGTGGTCGAAGCCGTAAAGGCGCCTCGCCGCGCGTCCACCGCAGGAGTGGCGGAGTTGGGCCGAAGCGAGCAGCCCGCCGAGTGGACCGGGTGCCTGTCTGTTGATGTTCACGGTGTGGGGTGCGAAGGCTGCCCCGCACCGGAGGTGATGACGTGTCAGGCAGACTGGTGCGGTGGGCTTGCACGGCGGCGGTCGCGGGGGCGCTGCTCGCGCCGGGACCCGCGGGGGCGGTACCGGAGCCGGCCGGCGACAAGTCGGTCGCCGAACTCCTGACGGACCTTCAGCGTCTGTACCGGGAGGCCGAGGAGGCCAGCGAGACGTACAACGCCACCGCGGAGGAGCTCAAGAAGCGCCGCAAGGAGGCGGACGACCTCGCCGGGAAGCTCGCCAGGGCGCGGGGCGCGCTGCACGACAGCCGTACCGACGCCGGGCGCCTCGCCCGCGAGCAGTACCAGGGACGCAGCGAGATCGCCCCGTACGTACGGCTGCTCCTCGCCCGTGATCCGCAGCACGCGCTCGACCAGGGGCATGTGCTGCGCCGGGCGGCCAAGGAGCAGGAGGCCACCGTCGACCGGCTGGTGAGCGGCGAGAAGACGGCCGACGACCTGGCGACGAAGGCACGGGCCGCGCTCGACGAGCAGTTGCAGCTCGCCGAGAAGCAGAAGAAGGAACGCGACGCGGTCGACGGTCACCTCAAGGAGGTCGAGGAGCTGCTCGCCTCCCTGACCACGGACCAGCTGGCCGAGCTCGCCCGCCTGGAGAACGACGGAACGGCGGACGCGCAGCGGAAGTTCATGGCGTCGGGGGCGCTCAGCTCGGTCGGCCGGTCGCCGTCGCGGGAGGGCGACCGGGCGCTCGCGTACGCGGTGCGGCAGATCGGGAAGCCGTACGTGTGGGGCGCGCAGGGCCCGCAGGCGTACGACTGCTCCGGGCTCACCTCGCAGGCCTGGGCGCACGCCGGGCGCCCGATCCCGCGCACCTCGCAGGAGCAGTGGGCGACGCTGCCGCGCGTACCGCTGTCCGAGCTGCGCCCCGGCGATCTCGTCGTGTACTTCCCCGAGGCCACGCACGTCGCGATGTACCTGGGCGACGGAATGGTGGTGCAGGCCCCGCGCCCCGGGGCCCGCGTCAAGGTCTCGCCGATCGCGGCGAACCCGCTGCTCGGGGCGGTGCGGCCGGACCCGGGCTCCGGGTCCATGACGGGGTACCGGGCACCGAAGCTGCCGCCGGGCGCCCGGACGGGCGGGGACGCGGGCTACGGCGACGCGGGGGCGCCGGCCACCTGAGGGCACCCTCGGGGCTCTTAACCCGGGCCTTAGGACCGGGGCATACCTTCCAGGCGTTCCGCGGAAAGGGAATGCGACGGAAGGAGCCCCGATGTCCACAGCGATCGACGGCGTCACCGTGGCGGAGGATTTCGTACCCGTCATCGATCTGTCCGGTACCGACACCCCCGAGGGAAAAGCGCTCGCCGCGAAGGCGATCGGCTCCGCCTGTGAGACGTCCGGCTTCTTCACCGTCGTAGGCCACGGTGTGGACGAGGAACTCGTGGACCGCATGTACGAGAGCTGCCGCGCGTTCTTCGCGCTGCCGGACGAGCGGAAGGCCGCGCACGGCGTGGGCCCCGGCACCAACGGCTTCTACGCCGAGGCCGGCTGCGGGTCCAAGAGCTCCGGCATCGAGTCCCTGCCCGACCTCCAGGAGGTCTTCGCCGCCAGCGTCCGGGACAACAGCGCGCCGCCCGCGGGCGCCGACGCGCTGACGCTGCCCTGGGAAGCCGTGAACCAGTGGCCCGCCGAACCGGCCGACTTCCGTGCCGTGTGGCTCGAGTACAGCGCGGCGATGGAGAGACTCTCGCAGGATCTCCTGCACCTTTTCGCGCTCGCTCTCGGCCTCGACGAGCACTTCTTCGACGACAAGACCGACCAGGCGTCGTCGACGATCTCGGCGAACTACTACTACCCGCTGACCGAGCCGCCGATGGCCGGGCAATTGCGGAAGGGCCCGCACGCCGACTGGGGAAACCTGACGATCCTGCACCAGGACGGCGCGGGCGGACTCCAGGTCGAGCAGCAGGGTCACGGCTGGCGCGACGTCCCGTACACGCGGGGCAGTTTCGTCATCAACATCGGCGACATGATGGAGTTCTGGACCGGCGGGCGCTGGGTCTCGACCATGCACCGGGTGCGCAATCCGCTGCCCGGACAGGAGGGCGAGGCGCGGATCAGCATCCCGTACTTCCACATCCCGAACCCGGACGCGACGATCGAGCCGATCCTCCCGTTCAGCAACGCGCACACCTCGCAGCGGATCAAGACGGCGTCGACGCCCGCCGAGTGGTTCGGCGCGCGGCTCGCCGAGGTCTTCTCCTGAACCGGCCGTCCCCCAGGCCGAAGGAGGCCCGCCCGTGAGCTCCGCCGACGAGTTCTTCCTGCCGCCGCTGCCGCGCCTGCTGCCCGTGGGCTACCACCCCGACGCCGCCCGGATCGAGATCACCTCGAACGGCTGGGTGCGCCGGATGCTGGGCTCCTGCTTCGACTCCGAGGAGTCGCTCCTGTTCTTCCTGCGCCAGCGCAACGGCCTGTACGGGCCGCTGACGGTGCCGCACGCGCGGCCGGAGCGGGCCCAGAACATCGCCGACTGGTACCAGTTCGTCACCGTCATCGACAGCTTCGTGTCCGACGAGGCGGCCCTCGGCGGCGACCACGCCGCGGCGGGCGAGGCGTTCGCCGCCGTCCTCAGCGACCTGCGGGACGGCGAGCGGGGCGCGGTGGCGACCACCGTGTACGGGCGCGCCGCGCAGGACCTGTGGCGGCGGATCTCCGCCGGGATGAGCCCGGCGCAGGTCGATCGTCTGGTGGCGAGCCTGGAGGCCTTCCTGCGGGGCTGCGCGGCGGAGATCCGCTGCAAACTGGACGGCCGGGTGACCGACTTCGAGAGCTGCATGCGCGTACGGGACGACAGCTTCGGCTGCGCGTTCCTGGAGCTGTTCACCGAGTACGCGGCCGAGGCCGACCTGAGCGGACCGGTTGCCGCCGGCGTGTTCGACGAGGTCCACCACCACGGCATGCGGCAGCTGATCGTGGTCAACGACCTGCTGTCGTGGCGCAAGGAGTACGCCGAGCGCGACACGATGACGACCGTGCGGGTGCTGTGCGAGCACGAGGGTCTCGCGCTCCAGGACGCCGTCGACCGGCTGTGCGGACTGGTCGCGCACCACGAGCGGGCCTACATCGCCGCGCGGGACCGGCTGCTCGCGGGGCCGCACGGAGGCTCCGCCGACGTGCGCGCGTATCTGCGCGGACTCGACCATCTCATCGGCGGGAGCCAGGAGTTCGAGTACCTGACGCCCCGCTACTTCGGTGACGGCGCGGTCTGGGACGGCTCGACGTCGGGCTGGATCAGCCTCACCGCCCCGGTGGCCCGCTTCCGCCCGGCCCCGGCGCACGACCGCGCCACCGTCTCCGTGTGACCGTCCCGGCTCCGCCCGGGGACCGCCCGCCGCGTACACCCCTGCCCGCCCCGTGCCGACCGAGGAGTGTCATGACCACCGTCTCGCCCGCGCCGCCCCGCACGGCGCGGTACGCCGTCGCGCCCGGCGCGCTGCCCCTGCTCGGCCACGCCGTGCCGCTGGCCCGGCGGCCGCTGGAGTTCCTGACGGGGCTGCCGCGGTACGGGGACCTGGTCGAGGTCCGGCTGGGCCGCAGGCCCGCCGTCATGGTGTGCCACCCGGACCTGATCAAGCGCGTACTCCTCGAGCCGCGCACCTTCGACAAGGGCGGACCGCTCTTCGACAAGGCCGAGGAGCTGGTCGGCAGCGGCCTGTTCGCGGCGACCTGGGAGCCGCACCGCCGGCAGCGCCGGATGATGCAGCCGGGCTTCCACCAGGCACGGATGCCGGGCTACGCGACCGTCATGCGGGAGGAGATCGCGGCGCTGCTCGACGGCTGGAGCGACGGGCAGCAGGGCGATGTCCGCGACGAGATGCACACGGTGACCCTGCGCATCGCCTCCCGCACCATGTTCACCAACCCGGTCAGCGGGCGGGCCGCGGCCGAGGTGCAGGAGTGCATGCCGATCATCAACCGCGGCGTCTACAAGCGCATGGTCGCGCCCACGGCCCTCCTGGAGAAGCTGCCGACCCGCGAGAACCGGGAGTTCGCCCTCGCTCACGAGCGGATGCGCGTGGTGGTCGACGAGACCATCGGGCAGTACCGCGCCGCGGGCGTGGACCACGGCGACCTGATGTCCATCCTGATCGGCGCCGTGGACGAGGAGACGGGCCGCGGCCTGTCCGAGACGGAGATCCACAAGCAGGTCATGACGCTGCTCGCCGGCGGCATGGAGACCACGGCGAACGCCATCTGCTCGACGCTGCACCAGATCACCACGCACCCGGAGGTCGAACGGAGGCTGTGCGCGGAGCTCGACACGGTGCTCGGCGGCCGGCCCGCGACGTTCGAGGACATCCCCCGGCTCCCGTACCTCAACCGGGTGCTGTACGAGACCCTGCGGCTGCGGCCGCCGGTGTGGCTCCTGACGCGGACGACCACCCACGCCACCGAGCTGGGCGGCCGTCCGATCCCCGAGGGCGCCATCGTGCTGCTCAGCCCCTATCTGCTGCACCACAACCCGGAACTGTTCGCGGACCCGGAGACGTTCGACCCCGACCGGTGGCTGCCGGAGCGCGTCGACGATGTCACCGAGGCGGCCATGCAGCCGTTCATCATGGGCAACCGCAAGTGCATCGGCGACAAGTTCGCGCTCACCGAGGCGATGCTCGTCATCGCCTCGATCCTCGCCCGCTGGACGCTGCGCCCGGTCCCGGACGCGAAGCGCACACCGCTGCCGGAGGCGACGCTCGGGCCCGGCCCGATGCCGATGGTGCTGCGCCGGCGGACGGTGACGCACCGCACGGCGGCCCCCGCCGAGACCGGCCGCTGCCCCTACACGGGCGGCACGGCGTGAGCGCCGCCCGGCCGGGCCCCGCCGAGGCCCCGCACGCGCTGCCGCTGCTCGGCCACGCCCTGCACCTGTGGCGCCGCCCGCTCCCCTTCCTGCGCGAACTGCCGCACCACGAGGGCCTGGTGACGCTCCGCCTGGGACCCGCCCGCGCCTACCTGGCCTGCGGTCCCGAAGCGGTGATGACGGTCCTGCACGATCCGCGGACCTTCGACAAGGGCGGCCCGCTGTTCGAGAAGGCCCGGCTGCTGGTGGGCGACGGACTCGTCAGCTCGGACTTCGTGACGCACCGCCGCCAACGCCTGCTGATGCAGCCCGCGTTCGCCTCGGCCCGGCTGCCGGCGCACGCCCGGCCGGTCGCCGAGGAGACCGCCGCGACGCTGGCCGACTGGCACCCGGGCCGGACGGTCGACGTGGGCCACGAGATGCACCGGCTGACCCTGCGGATCGCCGCCCGCTCGCTGTTCGGCGGGCAGCTCGGCGAGCGGGCCGTCGCCGAGGTCGTCGACTCCATGCCCGTCATCATGCGGGGCGTCTACCAGCGCATGCTCGTCCCGGCCGGCTGGGCGCACCGGCTGCCGCTGCCCGCCAACCGCCGCTTCGCACGGGCCCGCGCCACCCTGCACCGCGTCATCCGCGACACCGTCCACGCCTACCGCGAGGCGGGCCGCGACCACGGGGACGTGCTGTCGATCCTGGTGAGTTCGCGCGACGACCACGGCGACGCGCTGAGCGACCAGGAGATCCACGACCAGGTGATGACGCTGATGATCGGCGCGACCGAACCGCCGGGCGACGCGCTGACCTGGGTGTTCCACCTGCTCGCCGCGCACCCGCGGATCGAGCGCGCGCTGCACGCCGAGATCGACGACGCCACCCGCGCGCACGCCGGGCCGCTCGGCCCCGACGCGCTGCCGAACCTGGAGCTGACCCGGCGCGTGATCCTGGAGACGCTGCGCCGCTACCCGCCCGCCTGGCTGCTCAGCCGGACCGTCACCCGGGACACCACCCTGGGCGGGCACCGGCTCGCACGGGGGGCCACGGTGCTGTTCAGCCCGTACCAGCTGCACCACGATCCGGCGCTCTTCCCCGATCCCCTGCGCTTCGATCCGGACCGCTGGCTCGACCCGTCGCCGATGTCCCGGGCCGCGCTGCTGCCCTTCGGCGCGGGCAACCGCAAGTGCATCGGCGACGAGGTGGCGCTGACCGAACTGACGCTGGTGGTCGCCGCGGTCGCCGCCCGTTTCCGGCTGCGGCCGGTGCCGGGCACCGTGGTACGCCCCCTCGCGCGGGCGTCGCTGGGCGCGGGGCGGGTTGCGATGACGGTCGAGCGGCGCGCCCGCGGCGCCGTCGACCACACGGCACGACACGAGGCGGTGGCGTCATGACAGGGAACACGACGATGATCAGGCCGCGGCCGCAGGTGCCGCGGACCGAGGCGTACGGGGTGCTGGCCCGCCATCTGGGGGCGACCGGCCTCGACGCGGACCTCCGGGCCGTCCTGGACGCGATCGGCGCCGCGGTGCGCGGCAGCCCGCTGGCCGTGCCGCCCGCCATGGCCGAGGTCCTCTCCGGCGGCAAGCGGCTGCGCCCGCTGTTCGTGCTGGCCACCGCGTGGGCGGGCCGCACCGGCGCCGCACGGCTGCGGGAGAGGGCCGTGGGCGGCGCCTGCGCGGTGGAGCTGCTGCACCTGGCGAGCCTCGTGCACGACGACCTCATGGACGACGCCGCGACCCGGCACGGGGTCGCGACGATCAGCGCGCGGGCCGGTGCCGGCCGCGCCCTGCTCGCCGGTGACGTGCTGCTCGGCCACGCGTACACCGCGGCGGCCGGGCTGGGCGCCGACGCCGCCGCGCTGGTCGGCCGCACCCTGGTGCGGCTCTGCGAGGGGCAGGCCGAGGAGGCGGGGCACCTCTTCGACGCGGACCGCTCCGCGCACTCCTACTTCAGCGCGATCGCCGGGAAGACGGGGGCGCTGATCGAGGCGTCCTGCCGGATGGGCGCGCTCGCCGCCGGGTACGACGCCGCGACCGGCGCCGCGCTCGGCCGCTTCGGCCACCACCTCGGCATCGCGTACCAGCTCCTCGACGACCTGACGGACCTCACCGAGGACTCGGCGGCCCTCGGCAAACCGACAGGTCACGATCTCGCCGAGGGCGTCTACACGTACCCGACGATCTGGGCGCTGCACCACGATCCGGGGCTGCGCCCGCTGCTGCTCGACCTGGCCCGGCACGACGGCCCGCGGGCCGGTCCGGCCGCGGCGGCCGCCGACCGGGTCCGCGCGAGCGGGCGCTCGACGCGACCCGGCAGGCGATCGCCCGTGAGCGGCGCCGCTGCCTGGACGCGCTGGCCGTCGCGGGCGACGGGCTCGGCCCGCGGGGCGTGGACCTGCTGGCGGAGCTGGCCGTCGCGACCGTGGACCGCGGCCTCGGCTACGACCCGGACACGGAGGCCAGGTACGCGCCGGTCTTCTCCGGCTCGTAGAAGAAGTTCTCGAAGTCGGCCGGGTTGTTGAAGCCGTTCGCGAACCGGTCGGCGACGGGCGGCAGCTGGCCGGCCGCGCCGATCAGGTTGAGGACGTGCTCCGGCGGCGCCTGGAGCATGGTGTTCGTCCACTTGGTGACGTGCTGCGCGGTGTCCCAGTAGCGGTCGAACGCCGACTGCATCCACTCCTCGTCGAACGGCTTGTCGCCGTGCTCGACGATCGCGGCGAGGTACGCGGCGGCGCACTTGGACGCCGAGTTGGAGCCCTGGCCGGTGATCGGGTCGTTGGCGACGACGACGTCGGCGACACCGAGGACCGCGCCGCCGCCGGGCAGCCGGCCGATGGGGTTGCGGACGGTGGGGGCGTAGCGGCCCGCCAGCGTGCCGTTCGCGTCGGTCAGTTCGACCTTCGTGGCGCGCGCGTACTCCCAGGGCGTGAACTTCTCCATCAGCTCCAGGGTGAGCGCGAGGTGCTCGGAGGGGTCCTTGACGCCCTTGAACGCGTCGACCGGGCCGCCGGGGACGCCCTCCCAGAAGAGGATGTCGGCGCGGCCGGAGGTGGTGAGGGTCGGCATGACGAAGAGCTCGCCGACGCCGGGGACGAGGTTGCAGCGGACCGCGTCCATGTCCGGGTGCTCGGGGCGTACGCCCAGGCCGTGGACGTAGGCGACGGCGAGGGCGCGCTGCGGCTCGCTGTACGGGGACTTCTCGGCGTCGCGGCCGAACATCGACACCAGTTCGCCCTTGCCCGCGGAGACGAGGACCAGGTCGTACGTGCGCGAGAAGTAGTCGAGGTCGGAGACCGCCGCGCCGTGGATGACGAGCTGGCCGCCGCGCTGCGCGAACGTCTCCATCCAGCCGGCCATCTTCACGCGCTGGTCGACGGACTGCGCGAAGCCGTCCAGCTTGCCGACCCAGTCGATGGCGCGCTGGGTGGGGCCCGGGTCGTGCGAGCCGGGGGCGGCGACGGAGACGCCGAGGCCCTCGATCCTCGGGGCCTGCGACTCCCAGAAGTTGAGCTGGAGGTCGCGCTCGTGCTGGAGCGCGGTGTGGAACATGCACTGCGTCGACATGACCCGCCCGGAGCGGATCTCGTCGGCCGTGCGGTTGGACATCAGGGTGACCTCGTACCCGTGGGACTGGAGGCCCAGGGCGAGCTGGAGACCGGACTGACCGGCTCCGACGACGAGTATCTTCCGCGACATATCGACTGCCTCTAACTCACTGATAACTGGCGTATGGGTACGGGGACTTCGGCGCTACTCGGGGGTGGCGTCCAGGGCGTGGCCGACCAGGGCGAGCAGCGTCTCGATCGCCGAGATCCGGCGGCGCGCGTCCATCACGAGGACGGGCACGTGCGGCGGCACGGTGAGCGCCTCGCGCACGTCGTCCGGCGCGAACTCCTCGCTCCCGTCGAAGTGGTTGACGGCCACGACGTACGGCAGTCCGCAGCTCTCGAAGTAGTCGAGCGCGGGGAAGCAGTCGGACAGGCGGCGGGTGTCGGCGAGCACGACGGCGCCGATCGCGCCGCGCACCAGGTCGTCCCACATGAACCAGAAGCGCTGCTGGCCCGGCGTACCGAAGAGGTAGAGCACCAGGTCGTCGTCGAGCGTGATGCGGCCGAAGTCCATGGCGACCGTGGTGGTCGTCTTGTCGGGCGTCGCGGTGAGGTCGTCGGTGTCCTCGCTCGCCCGGGTCATCAGCGCCTCCGTCTGGAGGGGCTGGATCTCCGAGACGGCGGTCACCAGCGTCGTCTTGCCGACGCCGAAGCCACCCGCGACGACGATCTTCGTGGCGATCGGGGCCCGGGTCCGGTCCGTCTGCCAGGCCTGCAACTGCTCGTCCTCGCCGGGGAGTCCCGCGACGAGTTCAGAGACGGCGGAGTCCACTCAGCACCCTTTCCAGGAGCGCGCGGTCCGGCTGTCCCGGGCCGTGACCTGTTCCGTACACGCGGATCTTTCCCTGGTCGGCGAGGTCGCTGAGGAGCACGCGGACCACGCCCAGGGGCATCTTGAGGAGCGCGGCGATCTCGGCGACCGTGCGCATGCGGCGGCACAGCTCGACGATGGCCCGCATCTCCGGCATGACGCCCGCGAGGGTGCCCTTGCCCAGTTCGAGGCGCTCGTCGGCCGCTTCGAGTTCGAGCGCGGCCACGAACGTCTCGACGAGCAGCACGTGCCCGAAGCGGGTCCGGCCGCCGGTGAGGGAGTAGGGGCGGACACGGGCGGGCCTGCGCCCCCCGCCGCGCACGGGGAGTTTGCTCGTACTGCTCGTACTGCCGGCTGTCATCGGGTGGTCTCCATCGACTGGCGCAGTTCGCTGCGGAGTTCGGGCGTCAGGACGTGCCCGGCACGGCCGACGAAGAGCGCCATGTGGTACGCGATGACGCTCATGTCGCAGTCCGGGGTGGCGTGCACGCCGAGCAGGGAACCGTCACTGATCGACATGACGAAGAGGCTGCCCTCTTCCATCGCGACCATGGTCTGCTTGACGCCTCCGCCGTCCATCAGCTTGGCGGCGCCGATGGTCAGGGAGCCGACGCCGGACACGATGGTGGCCAGGTCGGCACTCGATCCCTTGGGGCCGCCGCTGTGGCCGGCCGGGGTCTGTCGGTTCCTCCCCGGGTCCGAGGAGAGCAGGAGCAGTCCGTCGGACGAGACGACGGCGACGGAGAGGAGCCCTGGCACCTCCTCGACCAGATTGGTCAGCAGCCAGTGCAGGTTGCGTGCTGCCGAACTCAGTGCAGGGGTGGGCGCAGTCAACTGCTTGCCTCCTCGGCGGTGTCCCCCTTGGCTTCTCCACTAAGTACTGGGTCCTCGGCCAGCTCGACCTCCACGTCCCTGCGGCCCTCCTGGGCGCCGCGGTGGAAGCCGCCGAGCCGGCGCCGCAGCGCGTCCGCGTCGACGGAGCCGGTGCGCGGCTTCGGAGCGGGGGCGGCGGCGGTGACCTTCGGGGTGCGCTTGGGCAGGCCCTTGTCGGTGAGGCGCTCGCCGGTGGGGGCGGGCGGCTCGGCGGGCGTGCGCTGCGGCGGCACCTCGGCGGCGGGAGCGGGCGCCGGCGGCTCGGCGGGGCTCTCGTCCGCGGTGCGCTCGTGCGTGTCGGGCTCCGCGTCGTAGCGGGCCGGCGGCGCGACGAGCTCCATCGTCGTCTCGGCCTCGGACTCCCGTACGGCGTGCTCGGCGGCCTGGATCAGCGGGTCAGCGGCGCCGGGGGCGGGCAGCGTACGGCCGTCGAGGACGTTGGAGTTGGCCTCGGCCTCGGAGCCCGGCAGGTGTACGGCGGGCGCGCCGCCGGGCACGGGTACGGCGGGCGGTACGGCCGCCGCGGGGACCGGGGCGAGCAGCGCGGTGGGCAGGACGACGACGGCCGCGATGCCGCCCTGCTTCTGCTCGCGCAGCCGGACCCGCAGGCCGTGCCGGGCGGCGAGGCGCGCGACGACGTACAGGCCGAGGCCGAGCCCGTCGGTGTCCTCCGGGTCGTGCGCCTGCTCGGCGCTGAAGGCGGCGAGCCGGGCGTTCAGCTCGCGCATCCGGTCCTCGGCCATGCCGATGCCCTCGTCCTGCACGGAGAGCATCACCTCGCCGTTCTCCAGGAGCCAGCCGGAGACCTCGACGGCGGCGTCCGGCGGCGAGAACGACGTGGCGTTCTCCAGGAGTTCGGCCACGAGGTGGCTGAGGTCGTCGGCCGCGAACCCGGCGATGTGCGCGTGCGGCGGCAGCGCGGCGATGCGTACCCGCTCGTACCGCTCGATCTCGGAGACGGCGGCGCGCGCGACGTCGACGAGGGGGACGGATCCGGCGTGCTGCTGTCCGTGCTCGGCGCCCGCGAGGACCAGCAGGTTCTCGCTGTGGCGCCGCATGACGGTGGCGAAGTGATCGAGCTTGAAGAGGGTAGCGAGCCGCTCCGGGTCCTGCTCGCGCTCCTCCAGGCCCTCGATGACGCCGAGTTGGCGCTCGACGAGGCCGAGGGTGCGCAGGGCCAGGTTGACGAACGTGCCGTGGATGGAGTGCCTGGCGCGCTCCAACTGGACAGCCGCCTCGGCCAGTTCGGCGCGCAGCGCGTCGCGCTCGTCGGCCATCCGCTGGCGCTCGCCGATCAGGTGCTTGCGGTCGGACTCCAGGGTGGCCTGGCGCTCGTTGAGGGCGACGGCGTGCGCGTGCAGGGCGTTGACGGAGCGGACGACCTGGGCGAACTCGTCGTTGCGGCCGGTGAACTTGACCGGCTCCTCCGTCAGCGGCGCCTCGGCGACGCGGGCCGAGCCGATCCGCAGCACGGCCAGCGGCCGGGTCAGCGAGCGGGCGGCGCCCATGGCCACGCCCACCGCCGAGAGGAGCAGGACGCCGATGAGCGCGATCCGCAGCTCCAGGGCGGTCACGTCGTCGTCGCGCAGCTGCTCCAGGCGCTTGACGCGCTGGTCGCCGAGGGCGGCCTCGGCGCCCCGCATGAGGTCGATGCGGGCGGTCAGGGCGGCGTCGACGCTCTTGCTCCTGTAGCCGAGCTCGGCGTCGGAGAGCGTGGGCGCGTCGGTGAGCCGCTTCAGGTAGGAGTCGGCCTTGGCGGCGTCGGGTCCGGTGACCGTCGAGTCGTACGCGTTCACGGAGGCGGCCGGGGCGGACTCGCGGAAGTCGTCGAGGGCGGCCCGCTCGCGCACCCGGGCCAGCTGGGCCGCGGCGCTCAGCTCGTCCCGCTGCCCGCTGTCGGCGGAGTCCTCGCTCACCACGGTCTTCGGCAGGCCCGTGACGGGGTCGACGACGGTCGTGGTGTCCGTGGAGCGCGGGACGGCGTACGCGGCGAGCAGCAGCCCCCGTGCGGCCGACGCCTGCTCGACGGCGCGGTCCAGGTCGGCGAGGGCGTGCGCGCCGGCGCCGGCGCGGGCCGGGATCCGGTCCGCCAGGTCCTCGGCGAGCCGGTGCAGCTCGGCGATGGCCTTCGAGTACGCGGTGTGCGCCTCCAGGGCCGAGCCCTTGCCGGTGAGGGCGGCGCGGCGCACGGCGGCGATCTCGTCGATGGAGCGGCGCAGGGTCCCGGGCGCGTCGGCCCGCAGCTCCTGCACCTGCCGGTCGACCCGCGCGCTGCGCGCCTCGGTGAGCCCCTGGCCCTTGGGGCGCCCGGCGGCGATGTAGACGGTGACCTCGTCGCGCTCGTCGGCGAGGGCGTGCGACAGGGAGAGCGCGAGCTGGGTGCGCGCGGCGTCGTCGACCAGCTCCTGCGTGTCGCTGAGCCGGCCCGACGCGGCGACGACGGAGGGGACTCCCGCCCCCGCGATGGCGGCGGCCACGACGGCCACCGCGACGATCAGCCGGTTGCGCACGCGCGCGCGTTTGCCGGTCCCGATCACGGGTGGGGCGCCAAGACCGCTGTCCCCGTTACCGCCGGAGGTGTTACGCAACCTGGTGCTCGCATTCCTGACTCGTCGTACCCCTGGGCCGGATGACGGTCCGTCAACACAGGTGCCCCTCTGGCATGGCTCCTGACCATTCCAGTGCCGGTGAGCAGCGGGCGTGCATCACCTGCCCCGCCACCCGAAGGAGTGAACATCGACCGGGAGTTGAGGAGCAAGTTCCCCGCTCGACTTCACCATCCTTTCCCGGAGAGCCGGTTGGACGTCCTTCACAGGCTTTGGCAAGATGCCCCGCCACCCGTCCACCGGAGTTGATCATTCCGCCCCAAACCCCCCACCATGACCTGCTGGTACGGTCCAACTCCCGCGATTCGTCCACCTTGTGAAGACGCCGTGCAGACTGGCCGGATGCGCATCGACCTGACCACCGAGCCCGGTGACCCCGCCCGCCCGAACGAGGACTACGCATCCGTCGCGGTTCCGGCGTCCGGACAGGGCGGATCACTCGTCGTCCTCGACGGCGTCACCCCTCCGTCCGGCGACGCGGGCTGTCTGCATTCCGTCCCCTGGTTCACGGCCCACCTCGGCGGCGCACTGTCCGAACTGTCCGCTACGCGGCGGGATATGACCCTGCTTGACATCCTCTCCACCGGCATCACACGGACCGCCGACACCCACCGCGGAACCTGTGACCTTTCTCACCCGCGCACGCCTCAGGCAACCGTCGTCCTCGCGCGCTGGGACGCGGACGTGGTCGAGCATCTGGTGCTCTCCGACTCGGCGTTGCTCGTCGAGGCGCCGGACGGCACGGTGACCGCGCTCCTCGACGACCGCCTGTCCCGGGTCCCGCGCGCCTGCCTGGTCTCGGACGAGGTGGCCGACGCGACCGTGCGCAACAAGGAGGGCGGCTTCTTCACGGCGGCGGCCGACCCGGCGGTGGCGTCCCGCGCGGTGACCGGCACGCTCCCCCGCGCCGACGTCCGCGCCCTCGCGGCGATGACGGACGGCGTGACCCGCTGGGTGGACACGTTCGGCGAGGGCGACTGGACGGACCTGTTCGCCCTCGTCCGCAAGGAAGGCGCCTCGGGCACGGTGTCCCGGGTCCGCGCCCTGGAGACCGCGGACGAACACACCCGGACCCACCTACGCCGCAGCAAGACCCACGACGACGCCTCGGTGGTGTTCGCGGAACTGTGACGGCCCGGGGCCCCCGCGCGTGACGGCCGCGGGCCCGTTCACTCCTCGATTCCGGCGTTCAACTGGTGCAGCAGCCGGGCCAGTTCCGCGACCTCACGGCGGTCCCAGCCCGCCAGCTGGCGCACGTACCGCATCCGCCGCGCGTCCCGCACCTCGCGGCAGTTGGCGCGGCCGTGCCCGGTGAGGGAGACGAGCCAGGCGCGGCCGTCCGCGGGGTCGGGTTCGCGGGAGACCAGGCCGAGGTCCTCCAGGGCGCGCAGCTGGCGGCTCATCGTCGCCTTGCCGACGCCGATGTACGCGGCGAGCGTGGTCGCCCGCTGCGCGCCGCACTCGTCCAGGCGGGCGAGGAGCCCGTACGCGGACGGTTCCAGGTCCGGGTGGACCTCGCGGGCCATCTCCCCCGAGGAGGCCCGCGCGCGGCGCAGGAAGACCGTCAACTCCCGCTCCAGGGACAGGAATTCGTGGTCCACACCAGTCGGCGCGGCGGCGGAGTTCGCGTCACGTTCCGCGTTCCGCCGCTCGCCGTTCCCGTCTTCGTGCACGTCAGCACCCATGGCCAGAGATTCCCCGGGTTTCCGAATTCTGAAAGTTTTCGCCAATCGCCGCCATCGCCGCAGCTCCGCCAGTATTTCGCAGGAGTAGACCAACGGCGGCATCCAGGCCCCCTTCCCTCGCCCTGGTCTACATGCGTAGCGTCATGCACGACAGCGCGGATGGCATGTTCATACCATCGACATGTCGACAGGTCGCCGCTGCGCACTTCCCCACGGCACAGCACCAGGCCCGCACTGTCCAGGCCGGCACCCCGCAGGCCGGCACCCGCACAGGTCAGCACAGCACAGGTCATCGATCAGCACCCCTGATCCCCCACGAGGCCTTCGGAGGCACTCACATGCCCGTGCACAGACCCGGAACCAGCCGCCGCACCCGCGCCACCGCGGCCGGAGCCCTGTTCGCAGCGCTCTCCCTCTTCCTCACCCTGCCGAGCGCGGCGCACGCCGCCGACACCCCCACCCGCGGCGAGGCCTACCTCGGCATGGGCGTCGCGGCGCACGACGGCGACACCGGCCAGGGCCCCGTCACCCGGGCCACCCAGACCGAGGGCGTCGACGTCAGCAGCCACCAGGGCAACGTGTCCTGGTCCACGCTCTGGGGCAGCGGCGTGAAGTGGGCCTACGTCAAAGGCACCGAGGGCACGTACTACACGAACCCCTACTTCGCGCAGCAGTACAACGGCTCCTACAACGTGGGCATGATCCGCGGCTCGTACCACTTCGCCACCCCCGACACCACGAGCGGCGCCACGCAGGCCAACTACTTCGTGGACCACGGGGGCGGCTGGTCGCGGGACGGCAAGACCCTGCCGGGCGCGCTCGACATCGAGTGGAACCCGTACGGCGCCGCCTGCTACGGCAAGACGCAGAGCGCGATGGTGACCTGGATCCGGGACTTCCTGAACCAGTACAAGGCCCGCACCGGCCGTGACGCCGTCATCTACACGGCGACGAGCTGGTGGACGCAGTGCACCGGCAACTCCTCGGCCTTCGGCGCCACCAACCCGCTGTGGGTCGCCCGCTACGCCGCCGACCCGGGCACGCTGCCCGCGGGCTGGGGCTACTACACGATGTGGCAGTACACGTCGTCCGGTCCGACGGTCGGCGATCACAACAAGTTCAACGGCGCCCTGGACCGCGTACAGGCGCTCGCCAACGGCTGAGCCGGTCCCGCCCGTACGGCAGACCCGTACGGCAGACAGGAGAAAGCGGCCGGTTCCCCCACGGAACCGGCCGCCTTCGTCTGGGGTGGGCTCAGCTCAGCACTTGCCCGCCGGCCTGTCGCGCTTCACGAGGTTCGTGGAGCCGGTGGTGCCGTCCAGCCACAGCACGCGCTGTCCGGTGTCGGCGGCCGCGTAGGCCTGGTCGCCGCGGTTGCAGGAGACGCGCTTGGGGCCGCCCTTGCCGTCGGGAGCGACCTGGTACAGCTTCGGCAGCGTCGCGTTGGCCCACGTGGTGGCCGGGGGCAGCTGGGTGACGGTGACCGCGTCGTCCGAGGCGGTGAGCGTGTACGCGTACAGCGAGCCGGTGCCGGACTCCGGGGTGACGGTGAGGGGGTTCGTGCCGTCGAGGCCGGCGCGGCGCACCATGGCCTTGCCGCCGTCGGTCAGGTCCGTGTCCTCGATCCAGAAGACGCCGTCGTCGGTGATGGCGGTCTGGCCGACGCTCTGCACGCCGCTGCTGACGGGCATCGCCTTGGTGGTGCCGGCCGCCGCGTCGAAGACGTTGACGCCGAGCACGGCGTTGCCGTTCGCGTCGGGCGTCAACGCCGCGAAGGCGATCTTGCCGTTCTTGACGGAGGGCAGGCCCGAGATGCGGTAGGGACGGCCGCCGTCGACCAGGCCGACCTCGCCGGTCTTCATGTTGACGTACCGGACGTTCGTCACGCCGTACTGCGGGTTGGTCGCGGTGTACGCGACGTAGTCGCCGTCCACGACGAGCCCGGAGACGTCGCTGCCGATGGCGTCGACCCGCTTGGCGAGTCCGCCGCCGACCGGGCGCGCCATGATGGAGACGCCGTTGCTGCTGTAGTCGGCCCACACCACGGTCTTGCCGTCGGTGTTCGCGTAGACGTTGTAGTCACCGTTGTTGGGGCTCACCTGCTGGGGTGCGCCCTTGCCGGAGGTGTCGCCCACCCACACCGAGTACGGCTCGCTGCCGTCCTCGTTGCTGCGCGAGACGGCGTACTTGCCGCCGCCCGCGCCGACGTTGGTGGAGGACGTGTTGACCGCGGTCAGGAGGGTGTCCGTGTCGACGCCGAGCTTGGTCTCCCAGCCGGGCACGATGCCGTGCCGGGCGAAGGCGTCCTCGACGGTCTGCACCTGGGCCTTGGTGGCGCCCAGCTCCTGTGCGGCCGCGAGGACGGCGGCGCGGCCCTCGGTGAAGCCGTCGAGCGGCGTCATGTACGCGGTCAGCGCGCGGTAGACGACCTGGTCGGCGAAGTCGCCGCCGAAGCTCTTGCGGATGTCCCACAGCGCGCCCGAGAAGATCGGCGAGTTGAGGTGCACGCCGCCGCTGTCACCGCGGGCGGTGACGCCGATGAAGTCCTTCTGCGTGGTCATGTCGTTGTTGAGGTCGCGCAGCGCGCACTCGCGCGGCGACAGCGTGGTGCACAGGTCCTCGCCGAGCAGACCCGAGTCCGGGTCGTCCATCGACTGACCGCTCGACTCCAGGTCGATGGCGTTGCCGAAGTAGTCCGAGATCGCCTCGTTGATCGCGCCGGACTGGCCCACGTACACGAGGTTCGCGCTGTGCTCGGTGACGCCGTGCGTCATCTCGTGGCCCACGACGTCGGCGTCCGCCGAGAAGGTGCGGTAGTCGCCGCCTCCCTGGCCGTACACCATCTTGCTGCCGTCCCAGAAGGCGTTGTTGTACGGGCCGCCGTTGGCCGTGACGCCGACGAGCGAGTAGATGTACTCGTCCTTGTCGTCGAGCCCCTTACGGCCGAAGTGGTCCTTGTAGTAGCCGTAGACCTTGTTGGCGGCCCAATGGGCGTCCACCGCACCGGAGTCGGTGGCGTCGGCGCCGAACTCGGGGGTGGTCGAGGAGAAGACCTTGACGCCGCTCGGCCAGGTGCCGGACGCGTACGCGACGTCGACGCCGCGCGCGTCGTAGGTCTTCAGCATGGGGCCTTCGTACGGGTCCTCGGCGGTCCGGAACCCGTAGTCGATCATCTGGTAGGTGCCGTCGGCGCCCTTGTACAGGTTGAGGTCGGCCTTCTCGCCGTTGTAGCGGGTGCCGGAGCCCTTGACGAGGAACGGCGGGACGGACGTGGTGGCGGCGTCGTCCGCGGTCGTCGCCGCGTCCTGCGTCTGTCCGGTGGCCGTGTCCGTCGAGCCGAAGGACTGGATGCCGCTGTACTGGAGCAGCGGGAACCCGGAGTGGGCGTCGACGTACACCTCCTGCCGCACCGGCGTCCCGTCGGCCGGGTTGCTGCCCGTGACGGTGATGTGGCGGGCGAGCACGCCCTCGCCCTGCGGCAGGACGACGACTCCTTCGGCCTTGCCGCTGAGCGGGTTCTCGCCGGCCTTGGCGCCCTTGGCGGGTGCGCGCAGCGGGGCCGTGCCGAGCTGGGTGGCCGCGGCGGCGACGGCGCGCTGGATCGCGACCTTCTCGGAGACCTTCGGCGTGACCGTGTCCAGCTTCAGCTCGGTGAAGTACTTGCCGGACGTGCCGGTGACGGTGCGCTTGCCGTCCTTCTTCTCCATGCGGACCACGTACTGGCCGCCGAGCACTTCGACGCCCCGGTACTTCTGCTGGAGCCGGACCGTCTCGCGGCCGCCCTTGGCGGTCGTGGTGCCGAGCGAGGTGAGGTCCTTCGCCGAGGTGTCCGCGATGTGGTAGCGGCCCTTCTTGCCGGCGAGGTGGCCGCGGGCCGCGTCGGCGGCGCTGTCGGTGGCGGACACCTCGTCGTGCAGCCCGGTGACGAGCGAGGGGGTGTCGGTGTCGGTGTCCGCGCCGTTCACGACCGGGGCCGTGGTGTCGGCCGCCTGCGCGGCCGACACTCCGGTGACCATCAGGCCCGCGGCGGCGAGCAGTGCCGCCACTCCGTGGGCCGCGGCTATGCCCCGGCCCCGGCTCGTGTCCTTACGTCTGCGTGCTGAGGTCCCCACAGTTGCCCTCCGGTGCCACTGATGCGTGAACGGATGTCGGTGCGGCCATGCAAAGGCCGGGCACCCCGTGGGAACAATGCGTTCCGGGTGCTTACTTGTGTACGTGCACACTTGTGTGGCCTGCATCGATCAACGGAAAATGCCCAGGTGACATCGGGTGGGCACGACGCGCAGTGGCAGGCTCTCGGACTCGGCGAGGAAGAGCTCAGGGTGTACGAAGCCCTGCTCACACCGCCCGCGTTCACTTCGCGGGCGGGGCTCGCGCGGGCGGTCGGGCTCTCGGTCCGGCGGACCGGCGCCGTCCTCGGCCACCTCGCCGACCGCGGTTTCACGGTGCCGCAGCCGCGCGGCGGCACGGTGCCCGTCGCGGTCGCGCCCGCGACGGCCCTGCGCAATCTGCTCCATCACCGCCAGGCGGAACTCCTGCACCGGTCGGCCGAGTTGGAGGAGCTCACCGGTTCCGTGGACCGGCTCGCCGCGCAGCTCCTGAGCGCCACCCCCGCGGACGTCCGGGCGATGGGCATCGAGACGGTCCGCGGCGGCCGGGCGATCAGCGAGCGCATCGCGGCGATGCTGGCGTCGGCGACCGAGGAGGTGGCGCTCCTGGACCGCCCGCCGTACGCGTCCTCCCAGCCGGACGGCATGCCGACCCCGCTCGACATGGCGTCGCCCGTGCGGCGCGGGGCACGGGTGCGGGCGGTCGTGGACCGGGAGGGCTTCACCTTTCCCGGGCGGGCGCGCGGCCTCAACGACCTTGCCGCGCAAGGGGTTCAGATACGGGTCGGCCAGGACCTGCCGACCAAGCTGTTCACCGTCGACCGGCGGGTGACGCTGCTGCCGCCGACCGACGCGGCGGACCCGACGGCCTCCGCGCTCGTGGTGAACGACTCGCTACTCAGCCACGCCCTGGTGCCGCTGTTCGAGGCGGTGTGGGAGCGCTCCATGCCGATCGGTTCGGACTCCCCCGACCAGGTCACGGACGAGGACCGCGAGCTCCTGACGATGCTCGCCTCGGGCCTGAAGGACGAGGCGATCGCCCGCCGCCTCGACCTCCATGTGCACACGGTGCGCCGCCGCATCACCCGTCTGATGACGATGCTGAACGCGCAGACCCGCTTCCAGGCGGGTGTGCGGGCGACGCTGAGGGGCTGGCTCGACTCCAGCCCCTCAGGCACCTGACGGTCCGCGCGCGGCTCACGCGGCGACGGGGACCTCCACCTTCACCTCGGCCGGGGCCAGGGCCAGTTCGAGAACCTGTCGGACGTCCGTCACCGGGTGCACCTCCAGCTTCTCCAGGACCTCCGCCGGGACATCGTCCAGGTCGGCCTCGTTGCGCTTCGGGATGATGACGGTCGTGATGCCCGCCCGGTGCGCGGCGAGCAGCTTCTGCTTCACGCCGCCGATGGGCAGCACCCGGCCCGTCAGCGAGACCTCACCGGTCATCGCCACATCCGTACGGACGAGGCGTCCGCTCAGCAGCGACGCGAGGGCGGTCGTCATCGTGACGCCCGCGCTCGGCCCGTCCTTCGGCACCGCGCCCGCGGGGAAGTGGATGTGCACGCCCCGCTCCTTCAGGTCGGCGACGGGCAGCTCCAGTTCGGCGCCGTGGGAACGCAGGAAGGACAGGGCGATCTGCGCCGACTCCTTCATGACGTCACCCAGCTGACCGGTCAGGGTCAGCCCGGCCGCCCCGGTCTCCGCGTCGGCGAGGGACGCCTCGACGAAGAGGACGTCGCCACCGGCTCCGGTGACCGCGAGGCCGGTCGCGACACCCGGCACCGCCGTGCGCCGCTCGGCCGGGTCCTGCGCGGACTCGGGCACGTGGTGCGGCCGCCCGATGAGCGCCCGCAGGTCACCCTCGCCGACCGTGAACGGCAGCTCCCGGTCGCCGAGTTCGTGCTGGGCCGCGACCTTGCGCAGCACCCGCGTGACGGCCCGCTCCAGGTTGCGGACACCGGCCTCCCGCGTGTACTCACCGGCGAGCTTGCGCAACGCGTCCTCGTCGAGGGCGACCTCACCGTCGGCGAGTCCGGCGCGCTCCAGCTGTCGCGGCACCAGGTGGTCCCGCGCGATGACGACCTTCTCGTCCTCGGTGTAGCCGTCGAGGCGGACGAGCTCCATCCGGTCGAGCAGTGCCTCGGGGATGGCTTCGAGCACGTTCGCGGTCGCCAGGAACACGACGTCGCTCAGGTCCAGCTCCACCTCCAGGTAGTGGTCCCGGAAGGTGTGGTTCTGCGCCGGGTCGAGCACTTCGAGGAGGGCGGCGGCCGGGTCGCCCCGGAAGTCCGATCCCACCTTGTCGATCTCGTCGAGCAGCACGACCGGGTTCATGGACCCGGCCTCCTTGACGGCCCGCACGATCCGTCCCGGCAGCGCGCCCACGTACGTACGCCGGTGGCCGCGGATCTCGGCCTCGTCCCGGACGCCGCCGAGCGCGACGCGGACGAACTTGCGGCCCATGGCGTGGGCGACGGACTCACCGAGGCTCGTCTTTCCCACTCCGGGCGGGCCGACGAGCGCGAGCACGGCACCGCCGCGCCGCCCGCCGACGACCCCGAGCCCCCGCTCGGAGCGCCGCTTGCGCACGGCCAGGTACTCGGTGATCCGCTCCTTGACGTCGTCGAGACCGAAGTGCTCGGCGTCGAGGACGGCGCGGGCGCCGCGGATGTCGTACGCGTCCTCGGTCCGCTCGTTCCACGGCAGTTCGAGGACGGTGTCCAGCCAGGTCCGGATCCAGGAGCCCTCCGGCGACTGGTCGCTGGACCGCTCCAGCTTGTCGACCTCCTTGAGGGCCGCCTCGCGGACCTTCTCGGGCAGGTCGGCGGCCTCGACGCGGGCCCGGTAGTCGTCGGACTCCTCGCCGTCCTGCTCGCCGTTGATCTCGCGCAGTTCCTTGCGTACGGCTTCGAGCTGGCGGCGCAGCAGGAACTCGCGCTGCTGCTTGTCGACGCCTTCCTGCACGTCCTTGGCGATGGTCTCGGCGACGTCCTGCTCGGCGAGGTGCTCACGCAGCTGGGCGGTGGCGAGCTTGAGGCGGGCGACCGGGTCGGCGGTCTCCAGGAGTTCGACCTTCTGCGCGGTCGTGAGGAACGGGGAGTAGCCGGAGTTGTCGGCGAGGGCGGACACGTCGTCGATCTGCTGGACGCGGTCCACGACCTGCCAGGCTCCGCGCTTCTTCAGCCAGTTCGTGGCGAGCGCCTTGTACTCCTTGACGAGTTCGGTGACCGCGCCGGGCAGCGGCTCGGGCACCTCCTCCTCGACGGTCACGCCCTCCACCCACAGAGCGGCGCCGGGCCCGGTCGTGCCCGCGCCGATGCGCACGCGGCCGCGGCCGCGGATCAGCGCGCCCGGGTCGCCGTCGGCGAGGCGCCCCACCTGCTCGACGGTGCCGAGCACACCGGTGTTCGCGTACGTGCCGTCGACCCGCGGAACAAGGAGCACCTTCGGCTTGGTTCCCCCGTCGGGCCCGCTGGAGCGGGCGGCGGCCTGAGCGGCCTCCACCGCGGCGCGTACGTCGGTGTCGTTCAGGTCCAGCGGCACCACCATTCCGGGCAGCACGACCTCGTCGTCGAGGGGCAGCACCGGCAGGGTGAGTGGGTTGGACGTCGAAGCCATGATCTCTCCCTAGGCAGTCAAGTTGAGCTATGTCGACTCAATGCTTGAGCACCTCCGAATGTTCCCGACCGCGCGTTCGCTGTCAGCGATCACCTCTGTCGCGCCGGAACACCGCACACGTAAGGTTCACTCACCACAAGCAACCATTACATCCGGGGAGTGGCCATGGCGGACGCGGGCGTGGATCGTGTGGATCACGTACGGGACTGGGTCGACGGCTGGGTCGTCTCGCGCGGGGCGACTCCCCCGCTCGTCGAGCCCTGGGGCTACACGATCCACGTGGGCCTGCCGCAGCAGGTCGGCCGGCACGTCATCGGCGCCACGAACGACGCGGTGCGCGAGGAGGACGTCCGCAAGGCGACGGAGTCGACGCGCGCCAGGAACACCCACCTGAAGGTCTTCGCGGACCCGGCCCGGGTGCTGCCCTGGCTCGGCCCGGAATGGGAGCCGTACGGCTCGGACGACTACCTGATGACGACGGAGCTGACCCCGGCACCGGCCCCCGAGGTCCCCTCCGGCTACCACCTGCGCTCCTGGACCCGCGGAGCCGTCACCCGCCTCCTGATCACCGACGCCGACGGCGCCTTCGCGGCGCGCGGCCAGGTCGTGCCGACCGGCGCGAGCGCGGTGGTCGACCAGATCGAGACGTCCGAGGACCACCGCCGCAAGGGCCTCGGCCGGGTCATCATGGGCACGCTCCACGCGGCGGCCCACGCCACGGGCGCCACCCGAGCCGTCCTCGCCTGCACCCCCGAGGGCCACCTCCTCTACAAGGCGGTGGGCTGGCGGACGGTGGCCCCCCTGACGAACGCGACGTACGTGGGCCCGCGCTGAGCACCTGCCCCGCCCGCCCCTGAGCGGCCGGGCCCGTACCGGAATCCCTTTGCCCGGCCCGGTCGCACACCCCGATACTGCGGCGCATGACCCCGCCCCCGCCGACCCCCGCGCAGCAGGCCGCCCTGCGGCACGTGCGCGCGGCCGGTCGCGCGGGCCGCGCCGACGCCCTCGCCCGGCTGCGCGGCCACGGAGTCACGCCCGCCAAGGCGGCCGCACTGATCGCGACGGTGCGCGCCCACGCGCGCGTGACCCTGAACTTCCACCCGGACCGCCTCGTGCCCGCGCTCGGCCACCGCGCCACCGTCGCCGAGCGGCTCGCCGCCGACGGCCGGTACCGCGGCCAGTACGAGACGGGTCTGTCGAACGGCAGCCGCAGCGCGCACCCGGGCGGCCCGCGCGACGGGTGGGAAGAGCGGCTGTTCGGCGGGGCCTACCGGAGCGCCGCCCCCGAGCAGCGGCCCACGTACGGGGCGTTGAACCTCATGCGGCACGCGGACGGCGCCGCGCCCCGGTTCGGGTCGTGCCATGTGCGGCTGCGGCCCGAGGTGAACGAGCGGACCAGTTTCTGCTTCGGCGACAGCCATGTCGGCCCGGCCGACATCGGCACGGCGGACGCGCTGCACCCCGTGCTCGCCGCTCTCGTGGCGGACGCGGCGATGACGGGCGCGTCGCTCGGTGTGCGGGGCGCCGACCCGGTGACGGCGATCCGCGCGCTGCCGGAAGGCGCACCGCGGCCCATCGGCCGCTCCCTCGACTTCTCCGTGGAGGCGCAGGTGCACGGCGACGTGGACCTGGCCAGGGACGCGGAGGCGCTCGTCCTCGACCCGTCCTTCCGCGGCACCCGGAGCGGCGACCTGCTCGCCGGCCTCGGACTGCCGGTGGAGTGGCACTGCGGGTTCGTCCTGCGCCCGGCGGGCCGGGACGCGGAACTCGCCGCGTTCCGCGGCCCCGCGCTGCCGTCGGTCGCGGCGCGGGTGGCCGGCGAGTTCGGGACCGGCGGCGCCCTCGACGCGGCGGCCGTCGGACGGGCGGCCGCCTCGGTCGTCAGGTCACCGCGGAGCTGGTCGGCCCACGGCGGCCAGGACGCGGTCCTGCAGTACGTCAAGCAGCTGTGGCACTGCCTCGTGCGGTTCGGGGTGTCTCCGCCGCCGGTCGGGGGCGGGTCCAGCGGCGGACCAGGGGCCAGGTCGCCACACCGATGGCCAGGGCCAGCAGATGTCCCCAGTTGCTCAGCGGATCGGTGAACGCGATCAGGTCCGCGACGAGCATTCCGCCGAAGCCGAGCAGCACCAGGAGGCGGGGCCACGGGGTGAGCAGGCCGGCCAGCGCTCCTATGCTCGCGGCGACACCGAAGCTGATGCCGTAGTCGAGGCGGTGCAGGGAGCTGTCGGGAAGGTGGCCCGCCAGCACGGAGAAGCCGACCGGGACCTCCGTGGCGAGGGTCGCGAGGACGTGGCCGAGCAGGAAGACGCCGGCCGCGCGCACTCCTCCTATACGCCGCTCCAGGGCGGTCAGGACGACGACGAAGGCGATCACGAACGGTGACGTGATGCCGCCCGCGATCCACAGCGCGCTGGCCAGCAGCACGAGCACCGGCGACTGGGCCAGATGGGCGACATCGGTGCTGGATGCGCGGAGCAGCGAGGAGACCGTGTCCGGGTCCCCGAACTGCATGTACAGCGAGGTGCCGACGAGGACGACGGCGTACGTGAAGGTGAACGGTGTGCCGGACGGCGTGGGCAGCAGCCGCCACGGCCGCAGCCGGGCGAGGCGTCCGCGGGGCAGCCGCTCCGGGACCGGCGCCCCGGGCTGCGCGGGAACGGCGGGCAGCGGACCCCGCGGGTCGCGCAGCTCGCGTATGTCGGCGTCGGCCGTCACATCCGGTTCCACCCGGGACACCCCTTTCCTGCCGATCCACCCCACCCTTCGCCCCACCGGGTGCCGTTGTCTGTGACCGGCGACACGTGAGGCGCGATGCACAGCAACCTCACAGCAGCGGGCGACGTCCGCAACCCGCCCTCAGCGACGCGCGGGCAGCCCGGCCCCGTCGACCGTGACGGAGCGCAGCAGACGGTCGAGATAGGAGCGGAGCCGCCCCACCATGTCGTACGTGTCGGGGGCGAGCGCCCACTGGAGCTGGAGCCCGTCCATGACAGCGGCGAGCTCGGCGGCGACGCCCTCGGGGTCGGTGTCCGGCCTCAGCTCGCCGCGCTCGACGGCGGCCCGCAGCGGGGCCGCGGTCTTCGCGATGACGGTGCGGTACCGGCGTACGAAGAAGTCGTGGGCGGGGTGGCCCGGCTCACCGGCCTCGCCGGCCAGGACGTTGAACATCTTGGTGCGGCCGGGGCGCTCGGCGTTGTGCGCGGCGAGCTCGACGAGCAGTTCGAACACCTCGACGGGCGTGGCCGGCTCCCGCGAGAAGAACCGCTCGACGTCCTGCTCGTCGCTGCGCCGCAGCACCGAGACGAGCAGGTCCTCCTTGGAGCGGAAGTGGTGCAGCAGCCCGCCCTGCGTGATCCCCACGTCCTTGGCGATCCGGGCCAGCGAGGAGGCGTGGAAGCCCCACCGCGCGTAGTGCTCGACGGCGGTGTCCAGGATCCGGGCGCGCCGCTCGTCCCCCACGGCATAGCTGCCGCGGACCGCGGGTCTACGGGACTTCTGCTCCTGACTGCGCTCCATGTGTCCACCCTATGAGCCGGTCCGCGCACCTCCGCCCGCGCCCACCGCCCCGTACGTGAAACTGGCCCGCATGAGCACCGCGTACCCGGAAGAAACCACCGTCGTCCTGGACCGCCGTGAGGGCCCCTTCGGCGAAATCGTCCTGAGGCGCCGCCACGACCTGCTCCAGATCATCGCCAACGGCACGTTCCTGATGGACACGTCCGACGGCCGCTCCGAGCGACTGCTCGTGGACGCGGCCCTGGACGCGCTGCCCGACGATCGCGAACACCCCGACGTCCTCATCGGCGGCCTGGGCGTCGGCTTCTCGCTCGCCCACGCGGCGGCGGATCCGCGCTGGGGCCGGATCACCGTCGTCGAGCGCGAACCGGCGATCATCGACTGGCATCGCGACGGTCCGCTGACCCACCTCTCGGCCGAGGCGCTCGCCGATCCGCGCACCGAGATCGTCGAGGCCGATCTCGTGCACCACATCCACACAACCACCGCGACATATGACGCGCTCTGCCTCGACATCGACAACGGCCCGGACTGGACCGTGACCGAGGACAACGAGAACCTCTACTCGCCCGCGGGCCTCGCCGCCTGTGCCGCTCGTCTCAACTCCGGTGGCGTGCTGGCCGTTTGGTCCGCACAGCCCTCCGCAAATTTTGAAAGAACCTTGCGGAATGCCGGATTCCGGGCGGTCCGCACCGAAGAGATCCCCGTTGTCCGAGGCGTACCCGACGTGGTGCACCTCGCAGTACGGGCCGCGTAGCCGACCGGCGGTAACTCCCCGTACGCTGACGTCCGAAACCCAGATCATTCAAGCGTCAAGCGCGCCACGGTGGCGCGCATTCAGGGGCGGGGCGATGGAGCAGACACACACCTCCCACAACACCAGCACGGCGGCGCCGGGCGCCCAGCGACGGGTACTCGTCGTCGAGGACGACCCCACGATCGTGGAGGCCATCGCCGCCCGGCTGCGTGCCGAGGGATTCCTCGTGCAAACCGCACAGGACGGCCCGTCAGCGGTCGACACGGCCGAGGCCTGGCAGCCCGACCTGCTGATTCTCGACATCATGCTGCCCGGCTTCGACGGCCTCGAGGTCTGCCGTCGCGTGCAGGCCCAGCGGCCGGTGCCGGTGCTGATGCTGACGGCGCGCGACGACGAGACCGACATGCTGGTCGGTCTCGGCGTCGGCGCCGACGACTACATGACGAAGCCGTTCTCCATGAGAGAGCTGGCGGCGCGGGTCCACGTCCTGCTGCGCCGCGTCGAGCGGGCCGCGCTCGCCGCCGCGACTCCGCGCAGCGGGATCCTCCGCCTCGGCGAACTGGAGATCGACCACGCGCAGCGCCGCGTGCGGGTCAGGAGCGAGGACGTCCACCTCACTCCGACCGAGTTCGACCTGCTGGTCTGCCTGGCGAACACGCCGCGCGCCGTCCTCTCCCGCGAGCAGCTGCTCGCCGAGGTGTGGGACTGGGCCGACGCCTCGGGCACCCGTACCGTCGACAGCCACATCAAGGCGCTGCGCCGGAAGATCGGGGCGGAGCGCATCCGGACCGTGCACGGCGTCGGTTACGCGCTGGAGACGCCGACCCCATGAGCGCCGGGGACCGGGCACCGCACTCACGGCCGCTCAAGCCGCCCCTCAACCCGCACTGGGCGACCGGCGGCCTGCGCCCGTTCTCGATCAAGGCGAAGCTCGGCACGCTCGTGGTCGTCTCCGTCTTCATCACCACGGGCCTGCTCATGGTGGCGATGTACACGGCGACGGAGCTCCGCTTCATCACGGTGTTCTCGATCATCGCGACACTGCTGATCACGCAGTTCGTGGCGCACTCGCTGACCGCGCCGCTGGACGAGATGAACACGGTGGCCCGCTCCATCTCGAACGGGGACTACACGCGCCGGGTGCGCGGCGACGGCCGCCGCGACGAACTGGGCGACCTGGCGGTGACGATCAACCGCATGGCCGACGAGCTGGCCGCGCAGGACCAGCAGCGCAAGGAACTCGTGGCGAATGTCTCCCATGAGCTGCGCACCCCCATCGCGGGCCTGCGCGCGGTCCTGGAGAACGTGGTCGACGGCGTGATGAGCGCCGATCCCGAGACGATGCGTACGGCGCTGAAGCAGACGGAGCGGCTCGGCCGGCTCGTCGAGACCCTCCTCGACCTCTCCCGTCTGGACAACGGTGTCGTGCCGCTCAAGGCCCGCCGCTTCGAGGTCTGGCCCTATCTGTCGGGAGTGCTGAAGGAGGCCAACATGGCCGTCTCCCAGCGCGCCGGCATCGCCTCGGGCTCCGGCACGCACACCCGGACCGACGTCCATCTGCACCTCGACGTCTCACCGCCCGAGCTGACCGCGCACGCCGACCCGGAGCGCATCCACCAGGTCGTGGCGAATCTCATCGACAACGCGGTGAAGCACTCCCCCGCGCACGGCCGCGTCACCGTACGGGCCCGGCGCGGGCCCTACCCGGAGTCCCTGGACCTCGAGGTCCTCGACGAGGGCCCCGGCATCCCGCAGTCCGAGTGGCACCGGGTCTTCGAGCGCTTCAACCGGGGCGCCGCGGCCAAGGGCGCACAGGGCAAGGGCGACGGCGGCACGGGACTCGGGCTCGCCATCGCGCGCTGGGCCGTGGACCTGCACGGCGGCCGGATCGGCGTGGCCGAATCGGCACGCGGCTGCCGGATCAAGGTCACTCTTCCGGGAGAGCCGAGAACGCAAAGTTGACGTAGGGTTTCGGTCAGGCAGGGGTCAAGCCGCGCCAGGGCGTACTCAGACGCGCCGGGCGCGGATCCGAACGTACGCAAACCCCGGTTGTTTCCCGCCATTTCCAGGCCCGAAACACAACTTCCAGTGTGACTTACGCGACGGATCACCGGCCCGGTCTGCACGTGCCGCTGATGGAGGCGTAGCCTTTATTCCCGCTGTCCATCACCTTGTGAGAAGCGGAAGAGGGCGGTTCACGCCGTGTCGCCACAGTCCCCCAGTAACTCGAGCATCTCCACCGAGACCGACCAAGCCGGGCAGGGCAAAAACCCTGCTGCCGCCTTCGGTCCCAACGAGTGGCTCGTCGACGAGATCTATCAGCAGTACCTCCAGGACCCGAATTCGGTAGACCGAGCCTGGTGGGACTTCTTCGCCGACTACAAGCCCGGTGCCGCAGCCGCGGGGGCTGCGCCGACTGAGCCTGTGAAGACACCGGCCCAGAAGCCCGCGGCCCCGGCCGCACCCGCACCCGCACCCGCACAGCCCGTTGCCGCATCTCCCGCACAGACTGCCGCCCCGGCTGCCGCACAGACTGCCGCCCCAGCTCCCGCCCAGGCGCCCGCCGCGCCGAAGCCGGCCGCTGCCGCGACTCCCGCACCTGCTCCTGCACCGAAGAAGGCTGAAGAAGTGACGACCGAGGCCCCTGCCGGCCCCGAGTTCGTGACGCTGCGCGGTCCCGCCGCCGCCGTCGCGAAGAACATGAACGCCTCCATCGAGGTCCCCACGGCCACGTCCGTGCGCGCCGTCCCGGTGAAGCTGCTGTTCGACAACCGCATCGTCATCAACAACCACCTCAAGCGCGCCCGCGGCGGGAAGATCTCCTTCACGCACCTCATCGGGTACGCGATGGTGCAGGCCATCAAGGCCATGCCGTCGATGAACCACTCCTTCGCGGTCAAGGACGGCAAGCCGACCCTGGTCAAGCCGGAGCACATCAACTTCGGCCTCGCCATCGACCTCGTGAAGCCCAACGGCGACCGTCAGCTGGTCGTCGCGGGCATCAAGAAGGCCGAGACGCTGAACTTCTTCGAGTTCTGGCAGGCCTACGAGGACATCGTCCGCCGCGCCCGTGACGGCAAGCTGGGCATGGACGACTTCACCGGCGTCACGGTCTCGCTGACCAACCCCGGCGGCCTCGGCACCGTCCACTCGGTCCCCCGCCTGATGCCCGGACAGTCGGTCATCATGGGCGTCGGCTCGATGGACTACCCGGCGGAGTTCCAGGGCACGTCCCAGGACACCCTCAACAAGCTCGGCATCTCGAAGGTCATGACGCTCACGTCGACCTACGACCACCGGGTCATCCAGGGCGCCGCCTCCGGCGAGTTCCTGCGCGTCGTCGCGAACCTCCTCCTCGGTGAGAACGAGTTCTACGACGACATCTTCAAGGCCCTGCGCATCCCCTACGAGCCGGTCCGCTGGCTCAAGGACATCGACGCCTCGCACGACGACGACGTCACCAAGGCCGCCCGCGTCTTCGAGCTGATCCACTCCTACCGGGTCCGCGGCCACGTCATGGCCGACACCGACCCGCTGGAGTACCGCCAGCGCAAGCACCCCGACCTCGACATCAACGAGCACGGGCTGACGCTGTGGGACCTGGAGCGCGAGTTCGCCGTCGGCGGCTTCGCCGGCAAGTCGATGATGAAGCTCCGCGACATCCTCGGTGTGCTGCGTGACAGCTACGTCCGCACGGTCGGCATCGAGTTCATGCACATCCAGGACCCGAAGCAGCGCAAGTGGATCCAGGACCGTGTGGAGCGCCCGCACTCGAAGCCGGAGCGCGAGGAGCAGCTGCGCATCCTGCGCCGGCTGAACGCCGCGGAGGCGTTCGAGACGTTCCTCCAGACGAAGTTCGTCGGCCAGAAGCGCTTCTCCCTGGAGGGCGGCGAGTCCGTCGTCCCGCTGCTCGACGCGGTCATCGACTCCGCCGCCGAGGCCCGCCTCGACGAGGTCGTCATCGGCATGGCCCACCGCGGCCGCCTGAACGTCCTGGCGAACATCGTCGGCAAGTCGTACGCGCAGATCTTCCGCGAGTTCGAGGGCAACCTCGACCCGAAGTCGATGCACGGCTCCGGCGACGTGAAGTACCACCTGGGCGCCGAGGGCACCTTCACCGGCCTGGACGGCGAGCAGATCAAGGTCTCGCTGGCCGCCAACCCGTCCCACCTGGAGACGGTCGACCCGGTCATCGAGGGCATCGTCCGCGCCAAGCAGGACATCATCAACAAGGGCGGCACGGACTTCACGGTCCTGCCCGTCGCCCTGCACGGTGACGCGGCCTTCGCGGGCCAGGGCGTCGTGGCCGAGACGCTCAACATGTCGCAGCTGCGCGGCTACCGCACGGGCGGCACGGTCCACATCGTCATCAACAACCAGGTCGGCTTCACCGCCGCCCCGGAGTCGTCGCGCTCCTCCATGTACGCCACCGACGTGGCCCGCATGATCGAGGCGCCGATCTTCCACGTGAACGGCGACGACCCCGAGGCCGTCGTCCGCGTCGCGCGCCTCGCGTTCGAGTTCCGTCAGGCGTTCAACAAGGACGTCGTGATCGACCTCATCTGCTACCGCCGCCGCGGTCACAACGAGTCGGACAACCCGGCGTTCACGCAGCCGCTGATGTACGACCTGATCGACAAGAAGCGCTCGGTGCGCAAGCTGTACACCGAGTCCCTCATCGGTCGCGGCGACATCACCCTCGAAGAGGCGGAGCAGGCGCTCCAGGACTTCCAGGGGCAGCTGGAGAAGGTCTTCACCGAGGTCCGCGAGGCCGTCTCGCACCCGGGCGAGGCTCCCATCCCGGAGCCGCAGGCCGAGTTCCCGGTGCCGGTGCAGACCGCGATCTCCCAGGAGGTCGTCAAGCGCATCGCCGAGTCCCAGGTCAACATCCCGGACAACATCACCGTCCACCCGCGTCTGCTGCCGCAGTTGCAGCGCCGCGCGTCGATGATCGAGGACGGGACGATCGACTGGGGCATGGGCGAGACCCTCGCCCTCGGCTCCCTCCTCCTGGAGGGCACCCCGGTCCGCCTGTCCGGCCAGGACTCGCGCCGCGGCACGTTCGGCCAGCGCCACGCGGTCCTGATCGACCGGGAGACCGGCGAGGACTACACGCCGCTGCTGTACCTCTCCCCGGAGCAGGCCCGCTACAACGTCTACGACTCGCTGCTCTCCGAGTACGCGGTCATGGGCTTCGAGTACGGCTACTCGCTGGCGCGTCCCGAGTCCCTCGTGCTGTGGGAGGCGCAGTTCGGCGACTTCGTCAACGGCGCGCAGACGGTCGTCGACGAGTACATCTCGGCCGCCGAGCAGAAGTGGGGCCAGACGTCCGGCGTCACCCTGCTGCTGCCGCACGGCTACGAGGGCCAGGGCCCGGACCACTCCTCGGCCCGCATCGAGCGTTTCCTCCAGCTCTGCGCCCAGAACAACATGACGGTCGCGATGCCCACGCTCCCGTCGAACTACTTCCACCTCCTGCGGTGGCAGGTGCACAACCCGCACCACAAGCCGCTGGTGGTCTTCACGCCGAAGTCGATGCTGCGCCTCAAGGCCGCCGCGTCGAAGGTGGAGGAGTTCACGTCGGGCGGCTTCCGTCCGGTCATCAGCGACGACTCGGTCGAGGCGAACGCGGTCAAGAAGGTCGTCTTCGTGTCGGGCAAGCTGTACTACGACCTCGAGGCCGAGCGGAAGAAGAGCGGGATCACCGACACCGCGATCATCCGCGTCGAGCGTCTGTACCCGCTGCCGGGTGCCGAGCTCCAGGCGGAGATCAGCAAGTTCCCGAACGCCGAGAAGTACCTGTGGGCCCAGGAGGAGCCGGCGAACCAGGGTGCGTGGCCGTTCATCGCGCTCAACCTGATCGACCACCTGGACCTGGCGGTCGGCGCCGACATCCCGCACGGCGAGCGGCTGCGCCGCATCTCGCGTCCGCACTCCTCGTCCCCGGCGGTCGGCTCGGCCAAGCGCCACCAGGCGGAGCAGGAGCAGCTGGTGCGTGAGGTGTTCGAGGCGTAGGTCTCGTACGGCACATCCGGGGCCCCGCTTCGAGTCGTCACGGCTCGGGGCGGGGCCCTCGCGCGTGTCCGGCCGGGGATAATGGGGGCATGTACTTCACGGACCGTGGCATCGAAGAGCTGGAGAAGCGGCGAGGCGAGGAGGAGGTCACCTTCGAGTGGCTCGCCGAGCAGCTGCGGACCTTCGTGGATCTGAACCCGGACTTCGAGGTGCCGGTGGAGCGCCTGGCGACGTGGCTGGCGCGGCTGGACGACGACGAGGACGACGAGTAGCGCCCAGGAGTCAGTCGCGGGTCGCGCGCATCCTGTCGTACGCGAATCCGAGGGCGCCGTGGGCGAGCAGGACGGCGCCGGCGGTGAGCCAGCCGCCGCTGCGCCGCCGCAGGCCGTAGAGGGTGAGCGGGACCCCGGCGGCGAGCTGGGCGGCGGCGACGCAGCGGGCCCGGGGCCCGCGCAGCCAGGGGCCGACGCTGCTGCTCTCCACGACGTCGAGCTCGGCGTGCACCGCGTCCCGCCAGCCCGACCACGCGACGCGCTCCGCGTCCGGCTGCACGCGGGCGACCTCGCGCAGGCGGTCCGCCGGTTCGCCGGGCGTCAGGCCCGCGGGGAGCGTGAGCCCGGCGCGGGTCAGGACCGCGAGCAGGCCGCGCATCCGGGCGCGGGCGTCGGCCTCGGTGTCGGGTTCGGCCAGGGACTCCAGGGACTGCATGTCGAGTACGGGGTCGAGGCCGAGGCGGGCGGCGAAGGTGCGCAAGGCCTCGTGCTCGCCGACCGGGGTGCCGTTCGCGAGCCATTCGTAGCCGACGGGGCGGCGGAATCCCGAGGCGAGCGTGAAGCCGCTGTGGTCGGCGTCCCACCACAGCGCGAGCACCGGCCAGGGCGCGCCGACGGCGAGCGCTCCGGCCCAGCCTCCGAGGACCCGGTCGACGGGTTCGCCGCCACCCGCCGAGGCCGTCCAGGGCTTCGTCTCCGGTACGAGGACGCTCCACTCGCGTCCGGCCGCGGCGAGCAGCATGCGCTCGCGCAGCAGCTGGGCGGCGGGGCCGACGACGGTGGGTTCGGCGCGGCAGAGCAGGAGGGCACCGGCGGGTTCGGGGGACGGCATGGCCCCACGCTAGGGCAATTTGCCCGACTTGGACCACACATGACCACCCGAGGGCGACCACCGGCCGCGTCCGCGCTCTCGACAGTCTTGACTTCCCGGAACCGCGATATATCGTGTTTACGAGAGGACGCGATATGGCGTGTTCACTCCCGAGGAGGTCGCACCATGCCCGAGTGGTCCGTCGCAGAGCCGCAGAAACTCGCCTTCGACGAGCCGGTGACGGCCCTGCACGTACGCATCGTGAACGGAACGGTGAACGTGGTGGGCACGGACGAGAGCTCGGCCCGCCTGGAGATCTCGGACATCGAGGGGCCACCGCTCCTGGTGAAGCAGGAGCCGGACGGCACGTTGTCCGTCGCGTACGACGACCTGCCCTGGAAGGGCTTCCTCAAGTGGCTCGACCGCAAGGGCTGGCACCGCAGCGCGGTCGTCTCCCTCGCGGTGCCGTACGGCACCCGGGTCGAACTCGGTGTGGTCGGCGCGGGCGCGGTCGTCTCCGGCATACAGGGGCGTACCGAGGTGAAGGGCGTCACCGGCGACACCACGCTGGTGGGCGTCACAGGCCCGGTGCGCACCAGCACGGTCTCCGGCAGCGTGGAGGCGCAGGCGGTCACCGGCGATCTCAGGTTCAACTCGGTGTCGGGCGATCTGACCGTGCTGGACGGCTCGGGGTCCTTCGTGAAGGCGGACACGGTCAGCGGTTCGATGATCGTGGACCTGGACCCGGCGGGGCCGACGGACGTGAGCCTGGCGAGCGTCTCCGGCGAGATCGCCATCCGCATCCCGCACCCGGCGGACACGGAGGTCGAGGCGAACACGGCGAGCGGCGCGGTGTCGAACGCCTTCGAGGGCCTTCGGGTCTCCGGCCAGTGGGGCGCGCACAAGATCACGGGCCGCCTGGGGGCGGGCTCCGGCAAGCTGAAGGCGACGACGGTGTCCGGCGCGATCGCCCTCCTGCGCAGGCCGCCGACGGACGACGCGACACCGGCCGACGCTCCTGCCGATTCCCCCGCCGACGCCCCTGCCGACTCCTCCGCCGACAAGAAGGTGCTCTGATGGCTCCCGTCTTCGCCCACGGCCGACTGCGCCTGTACCTCCTCAAGCTGCTCGACGAGGCACCGCGTCACGGGTACGAGGTGATCCGCCTGCTGGAGGAGCGGTTCCAGGGCCTGTACGCGCCCTCGGCCGGCACGGTCTACCCGCGCCTGGCCAAGCTGGAGTCCGAGGGCCTGGTCACGCACACCACCGAGGGCGGCCGGAAGGTCTACGCGATCACGGACGCGGGCCGCGCCGAACTGGCCGATCGCAGCGGCGAGTTGGCGGATCTTGAGCTGGAGATCCGCGAGTCGGTGGCCGAGCTGGCCGCCGAGATCCGGGACGACGTGCGGGGCGCGGCGGGCGATCTGCGCCGCGAGGTCCGGGCGGCCACCTCCCAGGCGCGCACCTCGGGCGGTCCCGGTGCCTTCAAGGACGCCAAGGACCCGAAGGACGCCCCGGACTTCAGGGACAGCGAATCCTGGAGCGCGGCCAAGGAGGAGCTGCGCCGCGCCAAGCAGGAGTGGAAGGAGCAGGCGCGGCGGGCCAAGGACGAGAGCCGCCGGGCGCGCGACGAGGCGCAGCGGGCACGCCGTCAGGCCAAGGAGACCCAGGACAAGGTGCGGGCGCAGGCGCAGGAGGAGCTCCAGCGGATGGCCAAGCGCGTGCAGGACCAGGTCCAGGACCACTTCGCGCGCGGCGACTGGCCGACGGGCGTCCGCGAGGGCTTGTCCGAACTGGCCAAGGAGTTCGGCGAGTTCGGCAAGTCCTTCGGCAAGGACACGGCTCGCCCGGCGCCGGACGCCGGCCCGGAGCCCCAGTACCGCCCACCGTCCGACGAGGTCCCCGCCGAGTACGTCCCGTCGTGGGCGGCGGAGGACTCCACCGGCGACCCGGCCCGCGATCTGGACCGGCTCCTGGACCGCTTCCGTGACGACATCCGCGACACGGCGCGGGACCACGGCGTGACCGCCGACCAACTCCGCTCGGCCCGCCGCCATTTGTCGGAGGCGGCGGCCCACATCGGGGCGGCGCTGCGGGTACCGAAGGGGTGAGTTCCCGGGGCGGGGGCGCGGAGGTCAGCTCGCCGCCGCCTCGCCGCCCCCGTACAGCACCCGCTCCACCGACCCCGCGGTCACTCCGTGTGCGGCCAGGGCCTCGGCGGCGACGCCGGGGCGGGTGGTCAGGGCGAGCAGCAGGTGTTCGTCGCCGATGGCGCGGTCGCGGTGGGCGAGAGCGGCGCGCAGGGACGACTCCAGGACGCCCTTGGCCTCGCGGCTGAAGGGGCGGCGGCCGCCCAGTCGGCGGCCACCGGTCAGCGCGCCGACGCCGTGGGCCTGTTCGACCCGGGCGACGATCTCGTCCACGTCGATGCCGAGACCGGCGAGGGCCTCCGCGTCCGCCTGGGAGAGGCCCGCGCGGCGGCGGGCGTCGGCCAGGGAGCGGCCGATGACGTCACGGCGTCCGTCGGCGTCGACGCCGAGCGCGCCGAGGGCGAAGGAGCCCCGGGTGCCGCGCCGGTCGAGGAGCGAGAGCAGCAGATGCCCCTCGTCGACGTACTCCGCGCGTTCCCGTTCCGCGTGTGCGACGGCGCCCTTGACCACGTCGCGGGCGCCCTTGGTGAATCGCTCGAACATCATCGCCTCCCGTACTTCTTGTGCACGGCCTGCCTGCTGATTCCGAGCTCGGCCGCGATGTCCTGCCACGACCAGCCCTGATTGCGCGCACTGCGCACCTGTACCGCTTCCAGCTGCTCCAGCAGCCGCCGCAGCGCGGCGACCGCCCGCAGCCCGACCCGCGGATCGCGGGCGCCCGCCTGCTCGGCGAGATCCGTTGCCTCGGTCATGGTGTCAATGTAGGTTGACGCTCCCCTCATGTCAACCGAAGTTGACATGAGGGGAGAAAAGAAGGGGCGCCCCGAGTGGACGCCCCTTTCCCGTACGCCGCCTCAGACGGTCAGCACGACCTTTCCGAACAGCTCGCCGCCCGCCATCTTCTCGAAGCCCTCGCGCGCCCGGTCGAGCGGCAGCACCTCGTCGATCACCGGCCGCACGCCCGTCGCCGCACAGAAGGCCAGCAGGTCCTCCAGCTCGTCCTTGGACCCCATCGTCGAGCCGACGACCTTCAGCTCCAGGAAGAAGATGCGGTTCAGCTCGGCGGCCTTCGGGTTGGGGCCGCTGGTCGCGCCCGAGATGACCAGCGTGCCGCCCGGCTTCAGGGACTTGACGGAGTGCGACCAGGTCGCCGCGCCCACCGTCTCGATCACGGCGTCCACGCGCTGCGGCAGCCGCGCCCCCGACTCCACGGCCTCGACCGCGCCCAGTTCGAGCGCCCGCTTGCGCTTGGCCTCGTCACGGCTGGTCGCGAAGACGCGCAGCCCGGCCGCCTTGCCGAGGGCGATGGCGGCCGTGGCGACACCGCCGCCCGCGCCCTGCACAAGGACCGAGTCGCCGGGCCGTACGCCCGCGTTCGTGAAGAGCATCCGGTACGCCGTCAGCCACGCCGTCGGCAGGCACGCGGCCTCCTCGAAGGAGAGCTCCTTCGGCTTCGGCAGCACGTTCCACTGCGGCACGGAGACCTGCTCGGCGAAGGTGCCCTGGTACTTCTCGGTGAGGATGGAGCGGCCCTCGCGCGGGCCGACCCCGTAGCCGGTCTGCCCGATGACGGAGTGCAGCACGACCTCGTTGCCCTCGCTGTCGATCCCGGCGGCGTCGCAGCCCAGGATCATCGGCAGCGCCTCCTCGCCGAGTCCGACCCCGCGCAGGGACCACAGGTCGTGGTGGTTGAGGGAGGCGGCCTTGACGTTCACGGTGGTCCAGCCGGGCCGGTTCTCGGGGGCGGGCCGCTCCCCCAACTCCAGGCCGTTCAGCGGCTGATCACGGTCGATGCGGGCTGCGTAGGCGGCGAACATGACCTTGACGATAAGTGGCGCGGCGGGCACGCGGAACCACCCCGGCCTGTGACACACATCCCCTGGCGCGGCGCACGGAAAAGGCCCCGCCGAGGGCGGGGCCTTTACCGGACAGCCGGCCGCTAGCGGCGGGCGACGCCCTCGGCGCGGGCCGCGGCGGCGACCGCGGCCGTGACGGCCGGAGCCACCCGCTCGTCGAACGGCGACGGGATGACATAGCCGGCGGCGAGCTCATCGCCCACCACGGCGGCCAGCGCGTCGGCCGCGGCGATCTTCATGCCCTCGGTGATCCGGGAGGCGCGCACCTGGAGGGCGCCCGCGAAGATGCCGGGGAACGCCAGCACGTTGTTGATCTGGTTCGGGTAGTCCGAGCGCCCGGTCGCGACCACGGCCGCGTACTTGTGGGCGACGTCGGGGTGCACCTCGGGGTTCGGGTTCGCCATCGCGAAGACGAAGGCACCCGGCGCCATCGAGGCGACCGCCGACTCGGGGACCGTACCGCCCGAGACACCGACGAACAGGTCGGCACCGGCGAGCGCGTCCTCGAGGGATCCGCTCAGACCGGCCTTGTTGGTGATCTCGGCCAGCTCACGCTTGACCGACGTGAGGTCCTCGCGGTCCCGGCTGACGATGCCCTTGCGGTCGGTGACCGCGACGTCGCCGAGACCGGCCTCCAGGAGGAACTTCGCGATCGCCACGCCCGCCGCACCGGCGCCGGAGATCACACCGCGCAGCTCGCCGAGCGAGCGCCCGGACAGCTTCGCCGCGTTCTTCAGCGCGGCCAGCGTGACCACGGCCGTGCCGTGCTGGTCGTCGTGGAAGACCGGGATGTCGAGCTTCTCCTGGAGCCTGCGCTCGATCTCGAAGCACCGGGGCGCCGCGATGTCCTCCAGGTTGACGCCGCCGAAGGACGGCGCGAGCCGCACGACGGTGTCGACGATCTCGTCGACGTCGGTCGTCGCGAGCGCCAGCGGCACCGCGTCGACACCGCCGAACTGCTTGAAGAGAATGGCCTTGCCCTCCATCACCGGGAGGGATGCCTCGGGACCGATGTCACCGAGTCCGAGCACGGCCGTACCGTCCGTCACGACAGCCACGACGTTGGACTTCCATGTGTAGTCGTGGACGAGTTCCGGCTGCTCGGCGATCGCGCTGCACACTTTCGCGACGCCGGGCGTGTACGCCAGGGACAGGTCGTCCTTGTCGCGGACCGGCACGGTGGCCTGCACGGCCATCTTGCCGCCGCGGTGCAGCGCGAACGCCGGATCGAAAGGCTCGTCGGTGCCTTCGTTGCCGGTACTGCTGTCGCTGCGAGGATTGACGATCTCCGCTGCCACTTGTCTGACCCCTTAAGTCTTATTGCATCAGTGAGGGTGTCCGCTCCTGGTTGAGGAGCGGGCGGGCACCGCGTACGCACCGTTCGGTCACGTTGGTGAACCGCTGCACGGGCACGTACACGACGGGCGCGCCGCACGCGCGCCCTGAGCCCCGGATGAGGGGTGTAAAGAACCTTCTTACCTGACGGACGCGGTCGCGCACGAGTGCATACGTGATCGATCACGCGGCGGTGACATGACTCATAGCCGAATATGTGGACAAGTCATCGACTCATGCTCAAAGGGCGATGAAAGTCCGCCCGAATAATGAGACAGCGGACAGTTCGCCGGAGAATCTCCGGCCGCCGGGCGATACGTCCGCAGATGATGTGGGCCCTATGCACCCTGATGCGCGGGCCTGTTGGGCGGCTTGGTCCACCTGTTATCCGATTTTGACATCTCAGACACCCTGAGGCGGCCAGTCCGAATGGCAAGATGCCGTCATCACACGAGGTCGCGACACCCGAAGGTGTGTGCCAAGGCGACCGAGCACGGCAACTCCCTCACCCTGCCGGAGGAACCAACCATGACCGCAAGCACCACCCGTCGTACGACCGCGAAGTCCGCGAAGTCCCGGATAGCCGCGGTCGGCGCGATCGCGGTCGCCGGCACTCTGCTGCTGACCGGCTGCGGTGACCAGACCAAGTCCGACGAGAGCAGCTCGGACAAGGCGTCGTCGAAGGCCGCACCGCTCGCGAGCAAGCTCCCCAAGGAGATCCGCGACAAGGGCGTCATCCGCGTCGGTTCCGACATCGCGTACGCGCCCGTCGAGTTCAAGGACAAGTCGGGCAAGGCCATCGGTATCGACCCCGACCTGGCGGACGCGCTCGGCAAGCAGCTCGGCGTGAAGTTCGAGTTCCAGAACGGCACGTTCGACACCCTGATCACGGGTCTGCGCTCGAACCGCTACGACCTCGCCATGTCGGCCATGACCGACACCAAGGACCGTCAGGACGGTGTCGACTCCGACACCGGCAAGAAGGTCGGCGAGGGCGTCGACTTCGTCGACTACTTCAACGCGGGCGTCTCGATCTACACGCCGAAGGGCAAGACCCAGGGCATCAAGACCTGGGACGACCTGTGCGGCAAGAAGATCGTCGTCCAGCGCGGCACGGTCTCCCACGACCTCGCCAAGGCGCAGGCCAAGAAGTGCCCGTCGGGCAAGAAGCTCGGCATCCAGGCCTTCGACGACGACCAGCAGGCCCAGACCCGCCTGCGCTCCGGTGGCGCCGACGCCGGTTCCTCCGACTTCCCGGTCGCCGCGTACGCGGTGAAGACCTCGGGCGGCGGCAAGGACTTCGAGATCGTCGGCGAGCAGGTCGAGGCCGCCCCGTACGGCATCGCGGTCGCCAAGGACCAGACGGAGCTGCGCGACGCCATCAAGGCCGCGCTGGACGCCGTCATCAAGAACGGCGAGTACGAGAAGATCATCGCCAAGTGGGGTGTCGAGGCCGGTGCCGTCGACGCCGCCACCGTCAACGGCGGCAAGTAAGCGCCGAGCGCGCGCAGTCGACGTCGTTGAAAGGCAAGATCCGTGTCTGTTGACATAGAGAAGACGGGCGGCGGCCCCGAGGACACGCCGCCGCCCGCGGCCGCGCCGGAAGCCATCAAGGCGATCCCGGTCCGGCACTACGGGCGTTACGTCGCGGCGGTGATCGCGCTCGGCATCCTGGGCTCGATCATCTACGCGTTCGCCCAGGGCAAGATCAACTGGGGCGCCGTCCCCGACTACTTCTTCGACGACCGGATCATCTCCGGCGTCGGAAGGACCCTGCTCCTGACGGTCCTGTCGATGACGGTCGGCATCGTCGGCGGTGTCCTGCTCGCCGTGATGCGCCTGTCGAAGAACCCCGTGACCAGCTCGATCGCCTGGTTCTACATCTGGTTCTTCCGCGGCACCCCGGTCCTGGTCCAGCTGTTCGTCTGGTTCAACCTGGGTCTGGTCTTCGAGTACATCAACCTCGGGCCGATCTACAAGGACTACTGGTCGTCGTTCATGACGCCGTTCCTGACGGCGCTGCTCGGTCTCGGTCTGAACGAGGCCGCGTACATGGCGGAGATCTGCCGCGCCGGCCTGCTCTCGGTCGACGAGGGGCAGACGGAGGCCTCGCACGCGCTCGGCATGAGCCACACCAAGACGCTGCGCCGGGTGGTCATCCCGCAGGCGATGCGCGTCATCGTGCCGCCCACGGGCAACGAGGTCATCAACATGCTGAAGACGACCTCGCTGGTGTCGGCGGTGCAGTATCCCGAGCTGTTCAGAGCGGCCCAGGACATCGGCCAGCAGTCCGGTTCGCCGGTGGAGATGTACTTCCTGGCCGCGGCCTGGTACCTGATCATGACGTCGCTGCTCAGCGTCGGTCAGTACTACATCGAGCGCTACTACGCCCGTGGCTCCAGCCGTCAACTGCCGCCCACGCCCTGGCAGAAGGTGCGCGCGAGCGTGTTCTCCGTGGGCCGCCCGAAGGGAGCCCTGCGATGACCGAGCACGCCATGGTCAAGGCCGAGGGCGTCCACAAGTCCTTCGGCAACGTCGAGGTCCTCAAGGGCATCGACCTGGAGGTCAAGCAGGGTGAGGTCTTCTGCCTCATCGGCCCCTCCGGCTCCGGCAAGTCGACGTTCCTGCGGTGCATCAACCACCTGGAGAAGGTCAACGCCGGGCGGCTCTACGTCGACGGCCAGCTGGTCGGCTACCGGCAGCAGGGCGACAAGCTCTACGAACTCCGCGACCGGGAAGTCGCGTTGAAGCGGCGCGACATCGGCATGGTGTTCCAGCGCTTCAACCTCTTCCCGCACATGACGGCGCTCGAGAACGTCATGGAGGCGCCGGTCCAGGTCAAGCGGCAGTCGAGGGCGCAGGCCCGGACCCGCGCCCAGGAGCTGCTCGACCGCGTCGGCCTGGCCGACAAGGCGGGCAACTACCCCTCGCAGCTCTCCGGCGGCCAGCAGCAGCGGGTGGCGATCGCCCGCGCGCTGGCGATGGACCCGAAGCTGATGCTGTTCGACGAGCCGACGTCGGCGCTCGACCCGGAGCTGGTCGGTGACGTCCTCGACGTCATGCGCGACCTCGCCGAGTCCGGCATGACGATGGTCGTCGTGACGCACGAGATGGGCTTCGCCCGCGAGGTCGGCGACAGCTTGGTCTTCATGGACGAGGGCGTCGTCGTCGAGTCGGGGCATCCGCGCGACGTCCTGACGAACCCGCAGCACGAGCGGACGCAGTCGTTCCTGTCCAAGGTGCTGTGACCGCGGTAGCGCCTTGCGCGTGAAGGGCGGTGGGGACCCCAGGGTCCCCACCGCCCTTTCCCGTTCCCGCGGCCGGCCCGTCGCGTCAGGCGGGCTGCGGGGTGGGCGTCGCCGCGACGGGCACGACCGTGCGGGTCTCGCGCAGTATCAGCAGGCCGTTGATCACCATCGCGGTCGCGGTCAGGCAGTGGACGCCGAGCGCGGTGGCCACGGAGCCGTGGTGGGCCAGCACGGTCGTCATGTCGCCGTACGCGGCGAGGGCCTCCACCAGCAGCGCCCAGCCCAGCGCCCGGCGGTGGCCCGTGATCAGCAGGACGCCCAGGACCAGGGCGAGGACGACGTCGCGTATCCCCTTGATGACCAGGAAGCCGCCACCGTCGCCGGACGGCCAGCTCGGCAGGCCGAAGTCGGGGGCCGTCGTCTCCGGGCTCAGGATGAACTCCGAGCCGAACCAGAGGATGAAGAGGATGAAGGCGGCGGCCAGGACGGTGTTGAACTTCTTCAGCGACATGGTTCTTCTCCCTACGAGTCTTCGGTGGAACGACGGATCGGTGGAACGGCGGAACGGCGGATCGGCGGAACAGCGGACTGACGGATCGGTGGATCGGTGGACCGACGGCCCGGTGGACCGGTGGACCGACGGCCCGGTGGACCGATGAGCTTCGTGGAGCGCGGAGCGTGGGGGCGAGCGCGGCGTCGGCGTCCGGCTCAGACGAGGGCGGCGACGAGCAGCGTGAACGCGGCGACGATGACGGCGACCCGGACGTAGTGGTACCGGTTCCAGCGCTGCACCTGCTGCTTCCAGTCGGCGGGCCGGTTCTCGGGGGTCCACGTCTTGTTCCGGTTGTTGATCGGGACGAGCAGCAGGACCGACATGATCACGCTGACGGCCAGCAGCACCCCGCCACCGACGACGAGGCCGGTGCCGTGTGGGTCCCACCCGGTGACGGCCCAGACCGCGACGAGGACGAGCGAGCCGATGTACCAGAACGGCATCAGGGCGCCCATCATCCGGCCCCCGTGCGCATGGCCGAGCTGACTGCTGTCCTCGGGGAGCGCGTTCAGGATCGGGTTCATGACGAAGGCGACGGCGAGCTCGACCCCCACCATCAATCCGACAACCACCGTGGTGACGATCTCAAGCGCGTCGAACATGGCGACCCCTCCAAATTTCTAGCATTGCTAGGTGATGATGCAACGCTAGCCCTACTGTCGCTCGATTGTCTAGCGGTGCTAGAATCCCAGTCATGTCGGTACAAGAACGCAAGCAGCGCGAACGGGCGGAGCGCGAGCGCCTCATCGTGGCGACAGCCAGGGAACTCGCCGAGCAGCAGGGCTGGGACGCGGTCACCACGCGTCGGCTCGCCGACCGCATCGAGTACAGCCAGCCCGTCCTCTACAGCCACTTCCGCGGCAAACGCGAGATCATCGGCGCCGTCGCCCTGGAGGGTGCCGCCGATCTGGCCGTGGCGGTGCGCGCGGCGACCGCCGCCGCGTCCGGCCCGCGCGCGCGGGTCGCCGCCCTCGCCCACGCCTATCTCGACTTCGCCGAGCGCAACCCGGCGGTGTACGACGCGATCTTCCAGCTCGACGGCGGCCTCCCGTACGCGCGGGAGGACACCCCGGAACCCCTCAAGGACGCCTTCGCCGCGCTCCTGGAGAGCCTCGGGGAGGTAGCAGGGGACGGCGTCGACGCGGGGCTGTTCACCGAGACGTTCTGGGCGTGCCTGCACGGCCTCGCGACCCTGACCCGGGCGGGACGCCTGCCCCCGCAGGAGACCGAGCGGCGCGTGGGACTGCTGGTGGACCGGCTCCCCGTTGACTGACCGGGCCGGCCACGGTTCCCTTCTCACTCGGGCTCACGCGGGCCCGAGTCGCCGAGCGCCCTGCTCCACCCCTGACCCTTGGTAAGGTCCAATCATGGAACTGGCCTATTACTCGGACTACGCAGTGCGCCTGGTCAACACCGAGGAACCGGGGCGTGGCAAGGACACGCTGACCTCGGTGGAGGCGGTGCGCGAGCTCTTCGGCGCGGGCCAGGACGCGGCCCGCCGTGCCACCGACGCCGACCTGACCCGCTTCCGCGGCATCCGGGCACGCCTGCGCACCGTGTTCGAAGCCGCTGACGGCGGCGACGAGGAACTCGCGGTGAACCTGCTGAACTCGCTGCTCCTGGAGTTCCCGGTGAGCCCGCAGATCTCCGGGCACAACCACCGCGACGACGACGGCCGCCCCCTGTGGCACATGCACCTGGCGGACCACCCGTCGAACGCGACGGCGGGGTACGCGGCGATCGCCGCGATGGGCCTGGCGTTCCACCTCACGGAGTACGGCGTGGACCGCCTCGGCCTCTGCGAGGCGACCCCGTGCCGCAACGCGTACCTGGACACGTCCACGAACCGCTCACGGCGCTACTGCTCGGACCGCTGCGCGACCCGCGCCAACGTGGCCGCCTACCGTGCCCGCAAGCGCCTGGAGGCCGACGGCCCCGACCGGGCCGACACGGGACGTACGGCGGACCAGACCCAGGACAGCACGGCCGTCACGGACCGCTGACCCTCGCCCTCGGCCCACGGCCTGCGGCGCCGCAGCCGCCCGCGCACCTTGGCGAGCACCAGCTCGTCGGGGACGACGCCGTACACGGTGCTGTCGCCGCCGGCGCCCGGGTTGTCGCCGAGGACCCACCAGCCGCCGTCCCTGCGCTCGGCGATCCGCTTCACGACCAGAAGGTCCTGCTGGAAGGGGTGGCGCAGCACGATGACGTCACCCGGACGCACCCGGGCGCCGTGCTGCACCAGCATCCAGTCGCCCGGATAGAGGGTGGGCACCATGGACGGCCCGTCCACTTCGATGATCTGAAACGGCACCTTCGCCTCGCGCACTTCCTCGACCGCCTCGGGCATCAGTCATCCTCCCCGGTTCCCGCCGTGCTCCGGCACCTGTTCCATCCTCCACCAGTCCCAGTCTGACGCCGGTCTTTTGACCTAAGCCCCTGGGGGCACCCGAGAAAACCCGTCCTGCACGGAGTAATGTCGCACCCGAGAAGACGATCACGAGGAAGGAACAGCTACATGCTTTCCCGCCTGTTCGCCCCCAAGGTGAAGGCCAGCGCCCACTGCGACCTCCCCTGCGGCGTGTACGACCCCGCCCAGGCCCGCATCGAGGCCGAGTCGGTCAAGGCCGTCCAGGAAAAGATGGCCGGCAACGACGACGCGCACTTCCAGGCGCGCGCCACGGTCATCAAGGAGCAGCGTGCCGAGCTCGCCAAGCACCACGTCTCGGTGCTGTGGAGCGACTACTTCAAGCCCCCGCACTTCGAGAAGTACCCGGAGCTGCACCAGCTGGTCAACGACACCCTGAAGGCCCTCTCGGCCGCCAAGGGTTCGACCGACCCGGCCACGGGCCAGAAGGCGCTGGACTACATCGCCCAGATCGACAAGATCTTCTGGGAGACCAAGAAGGCCTGACCCAGGCCTCGTTCACGTCCGCGGAACCGGCGGGCGGTGCACCCCCGCGGGTTCGCTGTGTGAACATCTCCGAAGGGCCCGACCGAGCTTCCGCCCGGCCGGGCCCTTCGCCGTCCCCCGAACTTCTGTTCCTCGTAGCTTCTGTTTCCCGCAGTCCCTGATTCCCGCAGTCCCTGATACCCGCAGTCCCTGATACCCGCAGTGCCTGTTTCCCGTAGTCCCTGTACTGGAGCCGTTCCATGCCTCGCCGTCCCCGCGTCCTCTACGTCACCGACCTCGCGTACGAGGCCCGCGGCCGGCGCTACTGCGACGAGGACATCCGCCTCGCCTCCCGGCTGCGCGCCTGGTTCGACCTCGCGCTCTGCCACCCGCTGGACGCGGTCGCCCTGATGGACGGCTTCGACGCAGTCGTGGTGCGCAACAGCGGGCCGGTGCTCGGCTACCAAGAGGGCTACGAGGCGTTCCGCGCGCGGGCCCTGGAGCGGGGCACGAACGTCTACAACCCGCTGACCGGCCGCGCCGACATGGCCGGCAAGCAGTACCTCCTCGACCTGACCACCGCCGGGTACCCGGTGATCCCGACCGTGGACCGCGCGGAGGACCTGGACCGGCTCCCCCGCGCCGACGCGTACGTCGCGAAGCCGAAGCTGGGCGCGGACTCGATAGGCCTGCGCTTCGTACGTCCCGAGGAGCTCGCCGGCCTCCCCTACGCCGACGGCATCCTGGTCCAGCCACGCATCGACTTCACGTACGAGGTCTCCTTCTACTTCGTCGACGACCGGCTCCAGTACGCCCTGTACGCGCCCGACCCGGACCGCCGCTGGGAGCTCGTCCCGTACGAACCCACCGACGCGGACCGGGAGTTCGCCCGGAGCTTCATCGAGTGGAACGGCCTCGCGCACGGCATCCAGCGCGTCGACGCCTGCCGCGCCCCGGAGGGCGACCTGCTGCTGGTGGAGCTGGAGGACCTCAACCCGTACCTGTCGCTCGACCTGGTGGACGAAGCGACCCGGACGGCGTTCGTCCGGGCGATGGCGGACTCGGTCAACGCGACGATCGACGCCCGTACGGCACTGAACTAGCCTCTCACCACAGCCACTTGGGCACTTCGCGCACCGGGTGGAGCTTCTCCTCGCCGCGGCCTGCGAGTTCCGCCGCGCCACCCGCGTGCCCAAGTCGAGATGCGACCGGAAGGCTGTGCGCAACGCCCCGACGCGAGATCACCTCGGGCCGTGAGCGCCTTCACGCATCGGGATGCGGCCAGTCCCGTACCTCGGTCACCGCGACCACCGGCAACGGCCCGTAGATGTGCGGGAATCGGGGTCCGCCCGGCGAGACCTCCTCGACCCGCACCGGCACGTCGAGCAGCGCCGGGTCGATGACGAGCACCACCAGCTCGCCGGGCGCAGGCGCCGCCCCGTACAGCAACTCGGCGACCCCGCGCAGCTGGTGCGGGAACGAGCAGTGGATGAACCCCTCCTCCTGGAGGGTCCTGCCGCGGGTCGACCAGGTGTACGTGCCCGCGGCCCTGGCGCTCTCCCACAGGGTGCGCTCGGTGATGTGCAGCAGTTCGCTCATGCCGGACAACCTATGAGGTCGCGCGGCCGGTGCGGCGGGGCGCTACGCCGTCCGCGTGTACCGGCGGACGATCACGCCGTTGCCGAACGTCCGGTTCTCCACCAGGGCGAACTGCTCCAGGCCGCACTTCCGACCGCCGAACATCGGCATCCCGCCGCCGAAGACGATCGGATACGTCTTGATCACCAGCTCGTCGACCTCGTCCGCGAGCAGCCCGGCCACCTGCGCGCCACCGCACAGCCAGATGCCCAACTCGCCGTCCTCAGCCTTGAGTTCGCGGATCTTCCCGACGACGTCGTCGCGGATCAGCTCCACGTTCGGGTGCGGCGACTCGGTGAGGCTGCGCGTGGCGACGTACTCGCGCAGATGCCCGTACGGGCTGGTGACGTCGGCGTCGAGGCCCACCTGGTAGCTGCCGCGACCCTGGATGACCGTGTCGAACTTCTTGTTCGGCGCCCCGTCGAGGCCGAACGCCGGGCGGGCCTGAGTGGGGAGCGTGTCGGGGTATTCGCTGGTCAGGAACCCAAGGAACTCCTCGTCGAGGAAGGACATGAACGCGGAGCCGTCTCCGGACTCGTCCCCGATGAAGCCGTCGATGGAGGCGGCGACGAAGTACGTGAGCTTGCGCAAGCTGGTCTCTTTTCGCTGGGCGACAGAACGCTCCGGGGACGGCCTCGTCGACCGCTCGTCGACCGCTCGACGACTTGTCGACGGCCTATCGATGACCTGTCGATGACTTCCCCCCGAACCACTTCAGTTATAGTACTTCACCTGTAGTGGTTGCAAGGGATTAGGCGAGAGACGTCGGTGACGGGGAAGGAGTTCGGGAGATGGCGAGGAATCCGGAGCGCAGAGCCGCTCTCGTGGACGCGGCCGTCGAGGTGCTGGCCGCGGAGGGCGCGCGGGGCCTGACCTTCCGCGCCGTGGACACGGCGGCGGGCGTCCCCATCGGCACCTCGTCCAACTACTTCGCCAGCCGCGACGACCTGCTCCGGCAGATCGACGGCTGGTTGCACCAGCGGCTCGCGCCGAAGCCGGAGATCATCGAGAAGCTTCTCGCGCGCCCCCGCGACCGGGCCCTGGTCACCGCGTTCATGCACGACCTGATGAGCCGCGTGCAGGGCGACCGCACCGGCTTCCTCGCCCTGCTGGAGATGCGCCTGGAGGCGGGGCGCAGGCCGGAACTGCGCGCGTCCCTGATGACGTCGCTGCGCGGCGACCTCGACTTCGGCATCGCGTTCAACGCCGAGTCGGGCCTGCCGGGCGACGCCCAGGACATCACGCTGCTCTACCTGGGCATGCTCGGCCTGATCCTGGAGCAGTTGACGATGCCCGGGATGCTGGACGGCGCGATCCCCGGCGTGAGCGTGCCCGATGGTGTGGTGGAGCGACTGGTGGAGCGGATCGTGCCGGCGACGTGACCTCTTCGGGGACCCGTGGGCGCGACGCGGTCACCTACGCGCCCACCAGCCCGGCCGCCCCATCGGCCACCAGCACGGTCGCCCGAATCGCCCACCAGCACGGTCGCCGGATCGGCCATCGCGTCGGCCATCGGACGGGCCGTCGCGTCGATCATCGGACAGGTCGTCGCGTTGGTCATCGGACGGCCATGAAGTCGGTCATCGGGTCGGCCATCAGGCCGGTCTTCAGGCCGGTCTTCAGGCCGGTCTTCAGGCCGGTCTTCAGGCCGGCCATCAGACCGGCCATCAGATAAGTCACCGGCGCCGTCAGCTCGTGTGCGGCTCCCGCCACATGGGCCACAGCGTCGGCCCGTCCGGCAGGTCGAGCGCGGTGCCCGTGCACACGAAACCGAGCCGCTCGTACAGCGCGCGACTGCGCGGGTTGCTGGCCTCCAGATAGACGGGCAGCCCTTCCCGGTCGCAACGCTCAAGGACCGGCGCCATCAGCGCGGTGCCGAGGCCCTCGCCCTGCCGGCCCGGCACGACGCCGATCATCCAGAGATAGACGTGCGCGCGGCCCACGGGGTGGATGCCGGCCGTCAACCGGGCTATCTGCTCGACCCGTTCGTTGTCCGGGTCGACGGCTGCCCGCACGGCCGCGGCCTGCTCGGCCAGTTCCTTCTCGGCGAGCGCGGCAAGCTCGGCGGACTCCGGTGACCCGTCCACCTCATCGGACGCATTCGCCTCATGCGAATCATGCGGCTCGTGGGCCTGATGGGGCTCGTCCGGCATCTCCATCCACAGCGCGACGGCCGCACTGTCGTCCACGAGATCGATGTACCCGTCGGCGAGCGTGGCGTCGGTGAACACACCCATCAGCCCCGCGTGCCGGGCGCGCCGGTACTCCTCGCCGGGGAAGACCCAGCCGCTGACCGGATCGTCCATGAACGCGTCGTCGAGCAGTCGCACGACGAGGTCCCGATCACTCTGCTCCGCCCGCCGGATGCGCACACCCACGCCGACCGCCCCCTGCCTCGAACCTCAACCCGCTTGCCCTGTCCGGTCGTTGGCAGCCTAAGTGATCAGCGGAGCACACGGGCACGGTCCCCTGCACTCCGCCTTGTCCTCTCCCCCGTTTCCCCCGGTCACCCCTTTCCCCCGGTCACCTCTTTCCCCCGGTCACCTCTTTCCCCCGTTATCCCATGCCCCCTGCCTCCCTCCCTCGGCTTCTCTCCAACGGCCCGCCGGGATCACCACCCGCCAGCCCGCCGGCCCGTGACCCGTCACTGGCCCCCCGTCAGCCCGTCGTCAGTAACCGCGTCGCGTGACGAACTCCGCCAGCGACAGCAGTCCGCCCGCCGCCTCCGGATCCGGGACCGCCCGCGACAACTGGTGCACCGCGCGAGCCATCTGGTCCGCGGCCTCCGTCTGCGCCCAGTCGCGCCCACCGGCCCGCTCGACCGCGAGCGCGATGGCCTCCAGTTCCGCCTCGCTCTCCTTACGGGGACCCGGTGGCCCGTACAGCGCGGCCAGGTCGGCCGCGTACGGGCCGCCCGAGGCGAGACCCGCGACGACCGGCAGGGACTTCTTGCGTACGGCCAGGTCGGCCCCGGCCGGCTTGCCGGTGCGGGCCGGGTCGCCCCAGATCCCGATCACGTCGTCGATCAGCTGGAACGCCAGGCCCGCCGCCCGCCCGAACGCGTCCAGCGCCTCGACCTCCTCCGGCGCCGCCCCCGCGTACAGCCCGCCGAGCGCACACGCGCAGCCGAGCAGCGCCCCCGTCTTGGCCTCCGCCATGGCGAGGGTCTCCTCCAGGGTCACCTCCGCCGGATCACGCCGCTCCAGGGCGACGTCCGTGGACTGGCCCGCGCACAACTCGACGACACAGGCCGCGAGCCGGGCCGCCGCCGAGGCCGCCGCCGGGTGCCGGTCCTCGGCGAGCAGCCGCTGCGCCTGGGCCTGGAGCGCGTCACCCGCCAGGATCGCGTCGGCGTCCCCGAACACCGTCCACGCGGTCGCCCGGTGCCTGCGGGTGGCGTCCCGGTCCATCACGTCGTCGTGCAGCAAGGTGAAGTTGTGCGTCAACTCCACCGCTGCCGCCGCCCGTACCGCCTGCTCGGGCCGGCCGCCCAGGGCCCGCGCCGCGGCCAGGACGAGGGCGGGCCGTACGGCCTTCCCCGCGTTCCCCGCCGCGGGCGTACCGTCCGCGTGCTCCCAGCCGAAGTGGTACAGGGCAACGCGGCGTATGGACCCCGGCAGGGCCTCGACGGCTGTGCGCAGTTCGGGATCGACGGTGCTCCTGGCCTGCGCGAGGATCACCGCCGCCTCGTGCGCCTCGTGCCCGTCGCGGCCCGCGCTCGCCGCCACCGCCTCGACATGCTCTGCCACCACTCGCGTCTCCGTCGTCTGCGTCATGGACTCACCCCGGAGAGGGTGCGGACGGTGGCGGTTCCGCTGCTGCTGGGCGCGTACCCCCTGGATGTACCCGCCCCGGCGGGCGGGGACACGGACCGCCGGGGGGTGGGTGTCACCGCCACCGGCCCACCTCCACGTTCTCCAGGACCCCGAGCGCGTCGGGCACCAGGACCGCCGCCGAGTAGTAGGTGGTCACCAGGTACGAGATGATCGCCTGCTCGCTGATGCCCATGAACCGCACGGACAGGCTCGGCTCGATCTCGTCCGGGATGCCGGACTGCCGCAGGCCGATGACGCCCTGTTCCTCCTGTCCGGTACGCATGCAGATGATGGACGTGGTCCGCGCGTCCGAGATCGGGATCTTGGCGCACGGGTAGATCGGCACACCGCGCCAGGTCGGGATCCGGTTCCCGCCCACGTCGATGCTCTCGGGCACGAGGCCCCGCTTGTTGCACTCGCGGCCGAACGCGGCGATCGCCTTCGGGTGCGCCAGGAACAGCTTGGAACCACGCCGGCGGCTGAGCAGCTCGTCCATGTCGTCCGGGCTGGGCGCACCGTCGTGCGGCTGCAACCGCTGGTCGTACTCGCAGTTGTTGAGGAGGCCGAACTCCCGGTTGTTGATCAGCTCGTGCTCCTGGCGCTCCTTCAACGCCTCGACGGTCAGCCGGAGCTGGTGCTCCGTCTGGTTCATGGGCTGGTTGTAGAGGTCGGCCACGCGCGTATGGATGCGCAGGACGGTCTGCGCGACGCTCAGTTCGTACTCGCGCGGCGCCGACTCGTAGTCGACGAACGTGCCCGGCAGCACCGCTTCCCCGACGTGGCCGGCGGAGAGGTCGATCTCCCGCTCGCCGTACTTGTTGGCCCGCTGCTCCGGAACCGACCGCAGCCGGTGGAGGTGGTCGCGCAGCGCCTCGGAGCGCTCGGCGATCTGCTCCAGGTCGCGGCGCGGCAGCGTGAGCACCGTGCACGCGGTGACCGCGCGAGCCGTGTACTCCCAGATGCTCTCCGGGTCGAGCAGGGCCTGCTCGCCGAAGTACGCGCCGTCGGCGAGGACGCCGAGCACCGCGTCGTCCCCGTACGGTCCCGCGCCGACCTGCTCCACCCGGCCGTGCGCGAGGAGGTACACCTCGTCCGCCTGGCTGCCGAACGAGGCCAGGACCTCGCCCGCCGCGAACTCGCGCTGCGTACAGCGCTGGGCCAGCTCGCCCAGGACGTCCTGGTCCTCGAAGTCGCGCAGCGCCGGCAGCTCCCCCAGCTCGGCGGGGATGACGCGGACCTGGTCACCCGTCTTCACGAACGTGATGCGGCCGTCCCCGACCGAGTAGCTGAGTCGCCGGTTCACCCGGTACGTGCCGCCCTGCACATCCACCCAGGGCAGCGTCCGCAACAGCCAGCGGGAGCTGATCTCCTGCATCTGCGGCGCGGATTTGGTGGTGGTGGCCAGATTCCGCGCGGCGGATGTGCCGAGGCTCTTCTGCGACCCCGGCTGCTCCGTGCGGACCTCTTCGCCTACCGACATGAATTGCCCTCCCGATCATGAACTGGCCTGCGCCGCCCACCTTTCCAGCACGGAACGTGGTCGCGCCATTACACAAATGAGCGGGAATGGATCAGTGGCGGACGGGGCATGGGCGGCGTTTTTCGAACCCGGTTCGGCGTCCCGAAGCCGGTTTTCGGAACCACCGGCTCCCGGCGCGCGTTGATCGGGAAACGGACGAAACAACAGCGCGGACACCGCAGCAGGACCCACAAGAGGAGACGAACCATGGCTGGCTTTCTGGACCGTGCCAAGGAGCAGGCGCAGCGCGGACTCACGCAGGGCAAGCAGAAGCTGGACGACGTCCAGGCACAGCGCGCCGGTGGTGACCTGCTGAAGAAGCTGGGTGCGGCGTACTACGCGGAGCGCAAGGGGACCGGCAGCCCGCAGGCCACCCAGCAGGCGCTCCAGGCCCTGGAGGCGCACGTCGCGACGAACGGGGACGGGTTCCTCCACAGCTGAGCCCCCCGCACGAAGGCTCCCGCACGGGGCTCTCTGACCTGGTCACCCCTGTCCGGAACGGCTCGCACGGCGTACGAACGAGTAGTGGCCGTAGGGCAGTTCCTGTACAAGCAGCGGTACGAGACGGTGCGCGAACGGCGCTCGTCACTCCCCGCTAAGGAGGCGGCCATGGCCCCACCCATGTCCGCGAGCAGTTTTCTCGCCGCCCTCAAGAACGAGGGCCTGACCGTGGTCGAAGTCGGTGACTGGCGCCACCACAATCGCAACCACAAGGGCGCCTGGGGCCCCCTGAACGGCGTGATGATCCATCACACCGTCACCTCGGGCAGCGAGCGCACGGTCCGTATCTGCCGCGACGGCCACCCGGACCTACCCGGGCCGCTGTGCCACGGCGTCATCACCAAGGACGGCCGGGTGCACCTGGTCGGCTACGGCCGCGCGAACCACGCGGGTCTCGGCGACGACGACGTACTGCGGGCGGTGATCGCGGAGAAGGCGCTGCCGCACGACAACGAGGCGAACACGGACGGCAACAGCCGCTTCTACGGCTTCGAGTGCGAGAACCTCGGCGACGGGCACGACCCGTGGCCGGCGGAGCAGCTCCTGGCCATCGAGAAGGCCGCGGCGGCGATCTGCCGCCACCACGGCTGGACGGAGCGCTCGGTCATCGGCCACCTGGAGTGGCAGCCGGGCAAGGTGGACCCGAAGGGGTTCACGATGGCGGCGATGCGGGAGCGTATCCGCGACCGGCTCAAGTAGCACGGGGCGTTGCGGCGGGCACCCGGACACATGTCCGACAATGGCCGGGTGTCCCGCCCGCCCGTCGCCGCTCCGCGCCCCCGCCTGCCGTCGCCGCTCACCGAGGTCGACGACGACCGCTTCGCGCGCCACGGCGTCCGGCTGTTCCTGAAGCGGGACGACCTGATCCACCCGGACCTGATCGGCAACAAGTGGCGCAAGCTCGCGCCGAACCTCGCCGCCGCGCGGGGCCGCCCCCTCGTGACCTTCGGCGGCGCCTACTCGAACCATCTGCGGGCCACCGCCGCGGCAGGCCGTCTCCTGGACGTTCCCACCCTCGGCATCGTCCGCGGTCACGAGCTCGCCGACCGGCCCCTCAACCCGTCCCTGGCCCGCTGCGCGGCCGACGGCATGCGGCTGCACTTCGTCGACAGATCGACGTATCGACACAAGACGGACCCGGACGCCCTCGCGGCGCTCCTCGACGCCGCCGACGCCCGGGACGCGTATGTGATCCCCGAGGGCGGCAGCAACTCTCTCGCCGTGCAAGGCTGCACGGCCCTCGGCCACGAGCTCGGCGACCTGGCCGACGTCGTGGCGCTCGCCTGCGGGACGGGCGGCACCCTCGCGGGCCTCGCCGCGGGGCTCCCCGCGGGTCGGCGTGCCGTGGGTGTCTCCGTCCTCAAGGGCGGCTTCCTGGATGCGGAGATCCGCGCCTTGCAGGAAGCCGCTTTCGGCGGGCCGCGCGGCAGCTGGCAGGTGGAGGACCGTTTCCATTTCGGCGGCTACGCGCGCGTGCCCGCGGAACTGGCCGCGTTCGCCGAGGATTTCGAACAGCGTCACGGCCTGCCCGTCGAGCGTCTCTACGTCGCCAAGATGCTCTACGCCCTTGTCGCCCTCACGGCCGAAGGCGCCTTCCCGCGGGGCACGCGGCTGGCCGCCGTCGTCACGGGGTCGCCGGGTCCCGACGCTCAGTCGTCGACCTCGCGATAGGCGGCGGCCTCCTCCAGGTCCAGCTTGCGCAGCAGCGTCCGCATCATCTCGTCGTCGATGCGCCGCTCGTCCCGCATCCGTACGAAGACCTCGCGCTCGGCGGCGATCGCCTCGCGCGCGAGCCGCCGGTAGGTGCCGTCGGCGGACTCGCCGGTCACGGGGTTGGGCTGGCCGAGCCGTTCCCACACGGAGTTGCGGCGCCGTTCCAGAACGGTGTGCAGACGGTCCTGGAGGGGCTCTGGCAGGCAGTTGCGCTGGTCCCGCATGAGCTCGTCCACCCGCTCCTCCGCGGCCGTGGAGGCGACGCTCTGCGCCTGCGCCTCGGCGAGCGTCTCGGCCTGCACGTCCCGGCCCGGCAGTTTCAGGTACTTGATGAGCGGCGGCAGCGTGAGCCCTTGGACGACGAGCGTGCCGATGACGGTCGTGAACGTGAGGAAGAGCACCAGATTGCGCCCCGGGAACGGCGTCCCGTCCTCCGTGACGAGCGGGATGGAGAACGCGATCGCCAGCGAGACGACACCCCGCATGCCGGCCCAGCTCACGATCAGCGGCCGTTTCCAGTCGGTCTCGCTCTCGCGCGCCCTGATGCGCGACGACAGACACCACGGCAGATAGGTGGCGGGATACGACCAGACGAAGCGGATCACGACGACGAAGAAGAACACCCCGACGGCGTACCAGACGGCCTGCCCCACGCTGTACTCGCCGAGGTCCTCGACGACGACGCGCAGCTGGAGTCCGATGAGCGCGAAGACGGCCGACTCCAGGATGAACGCGACGACCTTCCACACGGCCGCCTCCTGGAGCCGCGTCTCGAAGTCGACCTGCCAGGAGCGGTGTCCCAGGTAGAGCGCCACGGTCACCACCGCGAGCACTCCGGAGGCGCCTACTTGTTCCGCGGCGGCGTACGCGACGAAGGGGATGAGCAGGGAGAGCGTGTTCTGGAGCACCGCCTCCTTCAGGTGCGTGCGCAGCCAGTGCAGCGGCACCATGAGCAGCAGCCCCACGCCGACCCCGCCGACGGCCGCCACCAAGAACTCCTTGATGCCGCCCGCCCAGCTCGCTCCCTCTCCGACTGCCGCGGCGAGCGCGACCTTGTAGGCGGTGATCGCGGTCGCGTCGTTCACGAGGGACTCGCCCTGGAGGATCGTGGTGATCCGCGAGGGCAGCCCCACCCGCCGCGCGATCGCGGTGGCGGCCACGGCGTCCGGCGGGGCGATCACGGCCCCCAGGACGAGCGCCGCGGTGAGCGGCAGGTCCGGGATCAGCTCGTACGCGAGCCAGCCCACCGCCACGGTGGCGAACAGGACGTAGCCCACCGACAGGAGCGCCACGGGCCGGATGTTCGCCCTCAGGTCGAGGTACGAGCTCTCCAGGGCGGCGGTGTGCAGCAGCGGCGGCAGGATCAGCGGCAGCACGATGTGCGGGTCGAGCGTGTACTCCGGAATGCCCGGCACGTAGGAGGCGGCCAGGCCGATCGCGACAAGGAGGAGTGGCGCCGGAACCGGTGTCCTGCGTGCCGCTCCCGCTACCGCGGCACTCGCCGCGATCAGTCCCACCAGTGGCAATACGTCCATGGCCCGCCTCCCGTCCGGCAGCCCATCGGCACGCCGCGCGTCGTAACCTGGCCATCATGAACGAGTGCCCGCACGTCGACGCGCTGCCGCACCCCGAGCCCGCGCCCCTGAGCGAGACCTGTCTGGAGTGTCTGGCCGTCGGCAGTCACCCTGTGCAACTGCGGCTGTGTCTCGTCTGCGGCCACGTCGGCTGCTGCGACTCCTCGCCGTACAAACACGCGACGGAGCACCACAAGGAGACCGGGCACCCCGTGATGCGCACCTTCGAGCCTGGTGAGAGCTGGCGCTGGTGCTTCGTGGACACGCGCCTGGTCTGATCCGTACCGCCATCGGGGTTCGATCCGTGGGCGCTTGGGTACGTCAACCCGGCGCCCGCTCTTTCCAATTGGGCCCGCACACCCTCTAGCCACTGTCCGTACCCGTAGGCTTACTATGAGTGACAGCACTGGGCCGGGGGTCCCCGGGACAGGAAAGTCGGGCGCGCGGTAGCGTCACCGCGTATATACGTGACGCATCACCCGGGGGAGGACCTCCCGGAGCCCGAAAGTGCTTGTACCACCTTGGAGGTGAGGGTGTCCCAGTTCGCAGGCGAGCCCGGGAATCAGGACTTCGTCGAAGTCCGGCTGCCGGCTGCGGGTGCCTACCTGTCGGTGCTGCGGACGGCCACGGCCGGCCTCGCAGCGCGTTTGGACTTCACCCTCGACGAGATCGAGGACCTGCGCATCGCGGTCGACGAGGCTTGCGCGATCCTGCTCCAGCAGGCCGTCGCGGGCTCCGTGCTCAGCTGCGTGTTCCGCCTCGTCGACGACTCCTTGGAGGTGACGGTCTCCGCGCCGACGACCGACGGCCGGGCACCGGAGCGCGACACGTTCGCGTGGACGGTTCTCTCGGCCCTCGCGGGCCAGGTCGACTCCTCGGTGGCCGACGACAACACGGTGTCGATCAGCCTCTACAAGAAGCGTGGCGCGGGCCCAGGCCCGGCGTGATGAACGGGGACGGTCCGGTGCGGGACGACAAGCGCGGCACACGGGATCTCCCGGCCGACGGCACGGGCGGGATGCGACGGCTCACCACCGGCATCCCCGAACAGCAGGCCAGGCCACACCCTGAAGACACAGCGGACCCGACCTCCGGGGCCGAGCTTCGCGGGACCCCAGGGGGATCGGACGCGCGACGGGCGGGATTGATGAGCGACCACGAGCGACACGGTGAGCAGCAGGGCCGGCACAATCCGCAGGACCGCAGCGGCGCGCGTGCGCTGTTCATCGAGCTGCGCACCCTGAAGGACGGCAGTCCGGAGTACGCGGAGCTGCGCAATCAGCTCGTCCGCATGCACCTGCCCCTCGTCGAGCACCTGGCCCGCCGCTTCCGCAACCGCGGCGAGCCGCTCGACGACCTGACCCAGGTCGCGACGATCGGCCTGATCAAGTCGGTCGACCGTTTCGACCCTGAGCGCGGGGTGGAGTTCTCCACGTACGCGACACCGACGGTCGTCGGCGAGATCAAGCGGCACTTCCGCGACAAGGGCTGGGCGGTGCGTGTGCCGCGTCGGCTCCAGGAGCTGCGGCTCGCCCTGACGACGGCGACGGCCGAGCTGTCCCAGCTGCACGGCCGCTCCCCCACGGTCCACGAGCTGGCCGAGAAGCTGGCCATCTCGGAGGAAGAGGTCCTGGAGGGCCTGGAGTCGGCCAACGCGTACTCCACGCTGTCCCTGGACGTCCCCGACACGGACGACGAGTCCCCGGCGGTCGCCGACACCCTGGGCGCCGAGGACGAGGCGCTCGAGGGCGTCGAGTACCGCGAGTCCCTCAAGCCGCTCCTGGAGGATCTGCCGCCGCGCGAGAAACGCATCCTGCTGCTGCGGTTCTTCGGGAACATGACGCAGTCGCAGATCGCCCAGGAGGTCGGCATCTCGCAGATGCACGTCTCCCGTCTGCTGGCCCGCACGCTGGCCCAGCTCCGGGAGAAGCTCCTCGTCGAGGAGTGACCTCCTGCGACGTACGTACGCACATGAAGGCGCCCGGTGCAGTGATGGCCACTGCACCGGGCGCCTTCTTGTCGCTTCTTGCCCGCCTCTATGAGGCTCACTTGGACTCCTGCGCGCCCCCTGGCGTGCGAATGCCGAGCGCGCGGGTGGTCTGGGGGTTCACGAGCAGCACCAGCGCGGTGATCGCGACCACGGCGAGCACGATCCCGCCGGGGATGGCCAGGCTGTCGGCCTGGAGGAGCGTGTAGGCGACCGGGAGCGCCATGATCTGCGTGATGATCGCGGGGCCGCGGCTCCAGCTCTTGCGGGCGAGCAGTCCGCGCGCGGCGAGCAGCGGCAGCAGCGCGAGCACGAGGAGCGTGACGCCGCCGGTGATGGCCTGCTCCGGGTTGTCGGGAGAGCCCGCGAGACCGGCGATCAGCATGTAGGCGCCGCCCACGGCGAGGGCGGCTCCTTCAAGGCCGGCCAGGGCCGCTGCGGCGGTCAGCCGACCGGGGCGCGGGCCGTCTTCTGCGGAGGTCTCCGGGGCGGGGTTCTGCTCTGAGGTCACCTTTGCAGAGTAGCCTCCGCGCGTCGCTCCCCCTCAGGCCCCGTACCGGCATCCGCCGCCCGCGGCGCTTACCGGAGCCCTACCTCGGTCTGGGCCGGATCAAGGGCGCTAGGTACTCTGCCTTGCATGCGTGCACTTCTCGTGGTCAATCCGGCGGCAACCACCACCAGTGAGCGCACGCGTGATGTGCTGATCCACGCCTTGGCGAGCGAGATGAAGCTCGAGGCGGTCACGACCGAGTACCGCGGCCACGCCCGGGACCTCGGCCGGCAGGCCGCGGAGAGCAAGGACATCGAGCTGGTCGTCGCCCTCGGCGGCGACGGCACGGTCAACGAGGTCGTGAACGGGCTGTTGCACCACGGCCCCGATCTCGACCGGCTGCCCGGCCTCGCGGTCGTCCCCGGCGGCTCCACGAACGTCTTCGCGCGCGCGCTGGGCCTGCCGAACGAGCCCGTGGAGGCCACGGGCCAGCTCCTGGACGCCCTGCGCGAGGGGCGGCAGCGCACGGTCGGCCTGGGCCTCGCCGCGGGCACGGTGGGTACCGAGGACGAAGGCGTCCCGTCCCGCTGGTTCACCTTCAGCGCCGGACTGGGCTTCGACGCGGGGGTGGTCGGCCGCGTGGAGCAGCAGCGGGAACGGGGCAAGCGTTCGACCCATGCCCTGTATGTGCGACAGGTCGTACGCCAGTTCCTCGGGGAGCCCGACCGCCGGCACGGCACGATCACGCTCGAACGGCCGGGCGAGGACCCGGTCACGGATCTGGTCGTCTCCATAATCAGCAACACCTCGCCGTGGACCTTCCTGGGCAACCGGCCGCTGTACCCGACGCCCCAGGCGTCCTTCGACACCGGCCTTGACGTGCTCGGACTCAAGAAACTCTCCACCCCCTCGGTGGCCCGTTACGGCACCCAGCTGCTCGCCTCGACCCCCGAGCGCGGGCCCCACGGGAAGAACGCGGTCACGCTCCATGACCTGACCGACTTCACCTTGCATTCGAAGGCGCCTCTGCCCCTCCAGATGGACGGTGACCACCTGGGGCTGCGGACGAGCGTGACGTTCACAGGCGTACGCCGTGCACTGCGTGTGATTGTGTGAGTGGAAGGGCCCAAAGTCCTTTATCTCGAACGTTTGGGCCAGGCTCCACCCCATGGAAGTACGGCTGTGACCTAGCCGACACCGAGGAATCAAAAAAAACTTTCCAGAAGGGGTTGTATCCGCCGCCGAGGTTTGCGAATCTCTACATGGCGCTCGGGACGGCCCGCAACATCGGCCCCACAGAGAGCCCGAATCCCCTCCTCCAAGCAACGGACCACCGTCGCGTATGTGACGTTCGGCCCTTCACTTGTTGAGGGATTCGTGAAAGCGTTCACATTCACAAGCAACCTGCACGTAATACCAAGGAGAGGTAGCAGCCATGGACTGGCGTCACAACGCCGTTTGCCGCGAGGAAGACCCCGAGCTCTTCTTCCCCATCGGCAACACCGGTCCTGCGCTGCTGCAGATCGAGGAAGCCAAGGCCGTCTGCCGCCGCTGCCCCGTCATGGAGCAGTGCCTGCAGTGGGCGCTCGAGTCCGGCCAGGACTCCGGCGTCTGGGGTGGCCTCAGCGAGGACGAGCGCCGCGCGATGAAGCGCCGCGCCGCTCGCAACCGGGCCCGTCAGGCTTCTGCCTGATTCCCACCCCGTATCGAGCCTGAGCCCGGCGGCGCGTACAGCGAGTACGCATCTCCCGCCCCCGAGCCGCAGCGCGCAGTACCCCCCGATGCTCCCCCAGGCTCAGCCCGGGACATGACCCGAGCAACGCGAGTAATGAGCCCCGGACCGTTCAACGGTCCGGGGCTCACTGCTGTTTGCGTCTGCGCAGTACCGCGAAGCGGCTACTTCTGGGAGCGCACCGGGATGTCGAGGACGACCTGGGTGCCGCGCTCCGGTGCGGGCACCATGTCGAACGTTCCGCCCAACTCGCCCTCCACCAAGGTACGTACGATCTGTAGCCCCAGATTCCCGGAGCGCTTCGGGTCGAAGTTCTCGGGCAGGCCGACGCCGTCGTCCTGGACGGTGATCAGGAGGCGGGCGTCCTTGCTGGTGCCGCCGCGCACCGCCGAGACCTCGACCGTGCCGGTGTCGCCCTGGCGGTAGCCGTGCTCCAGCGCGTTCTGCAACACCTCGGTCAGGACCATGGAGAGCGGGGTCGCCACCTCGGCGTCCAGGATGCCGAAGCGGCCGGTGCGCCGGCCGGTGACCTGGCCCGGTGAGATCTCCGCCACCATGGCGAGCACGCGGTCGGCGATCTCGTCGAACTCCACGCGCTCGTCCAGGTTCTGCGAGAGCGTCTCGTGCACGATCGCGATGGAACCGACCCGCCGCACCGCCTCCTCCAGGGCCTCGCGGCCCCGGTCCGACTCGATGCGCCGCGCCTGGAGGCGAAGGAGCGCGGCGACGGTCTGGAGGTTGTTCTTCACCCGGTGGTGGATCTCCCGGATGGTCGCGTCCTTGGTGATCAACTCCCGCTCTCGGCGGCGCAGTTCGGTCACGTCGCGCAGCAGGACCAGCGAACCGATGCGGGTGCCCTTGGGCTTGAGCGGGATCGCGCGGACCTGGATCGACCCCTCCTCGCCCTCGATCTCGAACTCGCGCGGCGCCCAGCCGCTGGCCACCTTGGAGAGTGCCTCGTCCACCGGGCCGCGGGACGGGGCGAGTTCGGCCGTCGTCGTGCCGAGGTGGTGGCCGACGAGATCGGCGGAGAAACCCAACCGGTGGTAGGCGGACAGCGCGTTGGGCGAGGCGTACTGGACCACACCGTCGGCGTCGAGGCGGATCAGTCCGTCACCCACGCGCGGCGACGCGTCCATGTCGACCTGCTGGTCGGGGAACGGGAAGGAGCCGGCCGCGATCATCTGCGCGAGGTCGGACGCCGACTGCAAATAGGTCAGCTCCAGGCGCGAGGGCGTACGGACGGTGAGCAGGTTCGTATTGCGCGCGATGACGCCGAGGACCCGGCCCTCCCGGCGTACGGGGATGGACTCCACCCGCACCGGAACCTCTTCGCGCCACTCGGGGTCGCCCTCGCGCACGATGCGGCCCTCGTCGAGGGCGGCGTCCAGCATGGGGCGGCGGCCGCGCGGCACGAGGTGGCCGACCATGTCGTCCTGGTAGGACGTGGGTCCGGTGTTCGGACGCATCTGCGCGACGGAGACGTACCGCGTCCCGTCGCGGGTGGGTACCCACAGGACGAGGTCGGCGAAGGAGAGGTCGGAGAGCAACTGCCACTCCGAGACCAGCAGATGGAGCCACTCGAGATCGGAGTCACCGAGAGCGGTGTGCTGGCGTACGAGATCGTTCATGGAGGGCACAAGCCCGAGCGTACCTGTCGGTCGACAGGGCCCCGAATCGACCGGCTTCGCACCTGATCGGTCACCATTGGCCCGGAAAAGACCGACGGGCCGCGGCGCCGGGGGTCGGGACCCTCAACCCTTTCCCTGGCACCGCAGCCCTTCAGGTGCATCGGCTTCCAGGTGTGCGGTCCCGGGGGCCGATCGAGGATCCGGCGCAGTCAGGGCAGAGAGCGACGGGTCCTCTGTTCCATCCTCCTGTGCGGGGAGGACGGAGGTCTCAGTTACGCATTGTGGACTAGACCATTCTCCGATGTCCATGCATCGACGGAGGTTTGTTGTCGTCGCTTCCTCCGACAACCGCGTCCACGGTTACTCCAACGTACGCCCTCACTCACGCGTGCCGGGCCCCGCCGGTTCATTTGCCGGCCAGACCGTCATCGCGACATCGGCCACGGCCTCCAGCTCGGCCCTGCTCGCGCCGTCCCGCGACTGCTGGGACATGCCCTGGAACACGGCGCCGACGAAGCGGGCGAGCGCCGTCGCGTCGGTGTGCCGCGGCAGCTCTCCGGCATCGATGCCCTGGCGTACCCGGTCCTCGATGGCACCGAGGCTGGCGAGGCGCTGATCACGCAGCGTCTGCTCGACCTCGGGCGTCGTGCAGTTCGTCGCGGCGTGGATGACGAGACAGCCGTGCGGGTGGGCGGGGTCGGTGAACTCGTCGGCGGCCTCCCGCAGCAGCCGCTCGACCGCCCCACGCGCCGTGGGCTCCTCGGCCAGGGCGCGGCCGGGCCCTGAGCCGTGCGTGATGCCGTAGACCCGCACGACCTCCTCGAACAGCGAGCGCTTGTCGCCGAAGGCGGCGTACAGGCTCGGGGCGCCGATGCCCATCTCGCGGGTCAGATCGGAGACCGAAGTCGCCTCGTACCCGTTCTCCCAGAAGGCTCGCATGGCCTTCTCCAGGGCGGTCTCCCGATCGAAGGAGCGGGGTCGCCCGCGCTGCTTGGTCGCCATGGGGTGAATTCTATAGCGCCCACTAGAAAACGGGGATGGTGGTGCGCTACGGTCATTTTCATAACGAGCGCTACAGATTTGTGGCCGTGGGTGAGCCGCGGCCATCGCCAAGAGGGGAAGGGGCGACGTCATGGGCGTACTCACGGGCAGGACGGCACTGGTCACGGGCGCGAGCCGGGGCATCGGGCGGGGCATCGCCGAGCGCCTCGGCCGGGACGGGGCACGGGTCGCGGTGCATTACGGGTCGAACGAGGCGGCGGCGAAGGAGACGGTGGCCGCGATCGAGGCGGCGGGCGGATCGGCGTTCGAGATCCGGGCGGATCTCGCGGAGCCGGGCGCGGCGCAGGGATTGTGGGAGGAGTTCGAGGCGCGGGCCGACGGGCTGGACATCCTGGTGAACAACGCGGGGATCGGGACGTCGAGCGCCTTCGCGGAGATCGAGGAGGCGGAGTTCGACCGGCTCTTCACGGTCAACACCAAGGCCCCGTTCTTCCTGGCCCAGCTCGCGGCCCCGCGGCTGCGCGAGGGGGGCCGGATCATCAACATCTCGTCCGGCGTCACCCGCACCACACTTCTCCCCGACCTCATGCCGTACGCGATGACGAAAAGCGCGCTCGACGTGTTCACCCGCTATCTGGCCCGGGTCCTCGGGCCGCGCGGCATCACGGCGAACACGGTGGCCCCGGGAATCGTCGACACGGATGTGAACGCGGAATGGCTGCGGGCGAGCGACGAGGCGTGGGCCGGCGCCGCCGCCTTCTCGGTCCTGGGCAAGGTGGGGACACCGGCGGAGATAGCCGACGTGGTGGCGTTCCTGGCGTCGCCGGACGGACGGTGGGTGACGGGGCAGTGGGTCGACGCGACGGGAGGTTCGCTGGTCTGAGGGTCCCGCGGGCGTAGGTGCTCGGCCGCACCCCCACCCCCGCGCTTCGGCGCTACCGCGTCTCCGTCACCTTCGCGAGCGCGCGCGGGGCGTCCGGGTCCTGACCGCGCGCGATGGTGACCTCGTACGCGAGCAGTTGCAGCGGCAGGATCTCCAGGACGGGCTGCACCTCTTCCGCGACTCCGGCGGTCGGCAGCACGAAGCCTGCCGAGGCGGCGTCCACCTGGGCCTCGGGGCCTACCACCATGAGGTCGGCGCCGCGCCCGCGCAGCCGGTCGAGCACGGGTTGCAGGGCCAGGCCGCCCCTGCCGTCGGTGACCACGGCGATGACCGGGGAGATGTTGTCGACCATGGCGAGCGGCCCGTGCAGCAGGTCGGCGCCCGAGTAGGACAGGGCGGGGATATAGCTGGTCTCCATCAGTTTCAGCGCCGCTTCCTTGGCGGTCGGATAGCCGTAACCACGGGAGGTGATGACCATGCGCTCGGCGAAGCGGTAGCGGGAGGCGAGCGTGCGGACCTCGTCGTCGCGGGCGATCAGTTCGGCCGCGAGATCGGGCAGGACGGCGGCGGCGGAGCCTTCGCCGCCGCGCAGCCCCTCGACGAAGAGGTACAGGGCGAGCAGGGACGCGGTGTACGTCTTGGTCGCGGGAAGGGCCTTCTCCGGTCCCGCCATGATGTCGATGTGGTGCTCGGAGACGGCTGCCAGCGGGGAGTCCGGGTTGTTGGTCACGGCCAGGGTGATCGCGCCGGCCTCGCGGGCGGCCTTCGTCGAGGCGACCAGGTCGGGTGAGCCTCCGGACTGGCTGACGGTGATGACGAGGACATCGCGCAGATCGGGGCGGGCGCCGTAGGCCGTCGTGGTGGACATCGAGGCGAGACCGCAGGGCAGACCGAGCTGGATCTCCAGGAGGTACTTGGCGTAGAGAGCGGCGTTGTCCGAGGTGCCGCGTGCGGTGAGGAGGACGAAGCGCGGGGCGCGGGCGGCGACCTGGCGGGCGACCTCCTGGATGCGCGGGGCGCCGGAGTCGAGGAGGCGGCGCAGGACGTCGGGCTGTTCACGGATCTCGCGGAACATGATCCGCCCGGGCCGTTCCTCCCCCGGCACCTCCGACGAGCCCTGCGGCAGGTCCGACGTCCGGCCCGACGTCCGGTCCGGCGACGGGTGCCGCGGGTCGGCCTGCGGGTCGGGGACGGATGGCGTGGCGGTCATGCGAGCACCTCCGGTGGGGTGTGTGGCGGGCCCGGCGCGGGAGGGGCGGGGCCGGGGCGCGGCGATCCGGACACCTTCCACTGTGGCCGCACCGCGTCGGCTTCGCCCAGTGGACGGGGGCGGCGCCATGGTCGAAGCGGGGGTCAGGGGGCGGGAGGGCGCGCGGGCAGGACAGGTCCGCCCCGCGACTCCGTGCCGTGACTCCCGCACCGCGACTCCCCTACCGCGACTCCCACCCCGCCACTTCCGGCCCGCGCCCCTGGCCCTGGCCGTGGCCCTGGCCCCGGCCCCGGCCCCGGCCCCGGCCCTGGCTCTGGCTCTGGCTCTGGCTCTGGCTCTGGCTCTGGCTCTGGCTCTGGACACGCTCTGCCGCCCGACCGCTGGTCACGCCCCGCGGCCGAGCCCTGGTCACCCCATGCCCCTGGCCCTGATCGCGCCCTGCGGCCGAGCTCTGGTCACGCCCCGCCACCCAAGCCCTCGCCACACCCCGCTGACCCGCACAGCCCGCCGCCCCCGCCGCTCCCCCAACATGTCGCCCCCGCCGCTCTCCCAACATGCCGACCCCGCCGCTCTCCCAACATGCCGACCCCCCGTTCAGCGTCGAGCATGGACGGAGTGGACCGCATGGGACGGACCCTCCGGATGGACCCACGGGATGGACCCACGACAGAGACGGGGTGGGGGCGTGGAGGGCCTGACCGGGAGGGTCACGCTCTGCTAGATTGGTCTATACCACACGTTCCCTTCCAGTCCCCTCTGACCAGAAACGGCAGGCCCAGCGTGGAAGTTGTGATCGTTCCGGACGCCAAGGCAGGTGGCGAGCTGATCGCCGAGGCCATGGCCCAGCTGCTGCGGCGCAAGCCCGACGCGTTGCTCGGTGTGGCCACCGGCTCGACCCCGCTGCCCATCTACCAGGCCCTGACGGCCAAGGTGCGCGCCGGTGAGGTCGACGCTTCGGCGGCGCGTATCGCCCAGCTCGACGAGTACGTGGGGCTGCCGACCGGGCACCCCGAGTCGTACCGGGCGACCGTGCTGCGGGAGGTCGTGGAGCCGCTCGGGCTGAGCGAGGCGGCGTTCATGGGGCCGGACGGGAGCGCCGAGGACGTGCAGGCGGCCTGCGTGGAGTACGACCAGGCGCTGGCCTCGGCCGGTGGTGTCGATCTCCAGTTGCTCGGAATCGGGACCGACGGGCACATCGGGTTCAACGAGCCGTGCTCGTCGATCGCGTCGCGGACCCGGATCAAGACGCTGACCGAGCAGACCATCACGGACAACGCGCGGTTCTTCGACGGTGACCTGAGCCAGGTGCCGCGGCATGTCATCACGCAGGGCATCGGGACGATCCTCGAAGCCCGTCACCTGGTGCTGCTCGCGACGGGCGAGGGCAAGGCGGACGCCGTGGCCGCGACCGTGGAGGGGCCTGTCGCCGCGGTGGTGCCGGCGTCGGCGTTGCAGCTGCACCCGCACGCGACCGTCGTCGTCGACGAGGCCGCCGCGTCCAAGCTGAAGCTGGCCGACTACTTCCGGCACACGTACGCCAACAAGCCGGAGTGGCAGGGCCTGTAGGCGGCCCGGGGGTCGTAGGCGACCACAGGGCTGTTGGACCGAGGGGCCGTAAGGCCGAGGGACGGTAGCCGGGCGGCTTCCGACTCCGGGCGCCCGCCCCGACGCCGGGCGGCCTCCCACTCCGGGCGGCCTCCCACTCCGGGCGCCCGCCTCACCCCAGCCCCCCATCCCGCTCCCCGCACCCCCGCTCCCACCCCCGCTCCCCGCTCCCGCCGCGACACGCAAAGTGCCGGTCACCCCCGCCCGGGGTGACCGGCACCAGTCATAAGCGCTGTCAGCAGTCAGCGGCCATCAGTCACGACCAGCCGTCACGATCAGCGGCCATCAGTCACGACCAGCCGTCACGATCAGCCGTCACCAACAGCGGCCATCAGTCCGATCAGCGGCCGGCGATCAGGTTGCGACGATGACCTCCGCCGCCGCGACGCCGCAGACTCGGGCCGCTCCGTGGGTGGCGATGTGCAGGGCGCCGCGCGGCGGGGCCTGCGGGACGCCCATCTCGACGACGACCGTGTCGGGGCGGGCCGCGAGGAGGGCGTCGAGCGCCGAGGACATCCAGGTGTGGCGGTGTTCGTCGCGGACCACGGCGACGACGCGCCGGTCGCCCGCCGCGGCCAGGGCGGCGGTGCCCGCGTCCGGGCCCGTGTAGGAACCGGTGGTGGTGCCGGGCAGGAGGCGTTCGAGTTCGGCGGCGACGCCCCACGGGGTCTCGTCGCCGACGGCGATGTTGGCCACCGGGGAGAAGGCCGCGACGTGGACGGGGCCGGTGACCCGCGCGGTGTCGTCGCCGCGCGTCACCCGGATCGCGCGGCGTGCGGCGACCAGGCCGACCTCGGTGTCCGCCGTGCCTGCCGTCGCCGCACCCCCGCCGCGCCCCCGACGCGGCGCGCGGCGCGGCCGTCCACGCGGCGAGTTCCCGTACCCGGGTGGCGGCGTCCGCGAGCCGTTCCTCGGCGAGGTCGCCGGCGCGCACGGCGGTGACGAGCGCGTCGCGCAGCCGCAGCACCGTGTCGTCGTCGGCGAGGCCGCCGCCCACGCAGATGGCGTCGGCTCCGGCGGCGATGGCGAGGACGCTGCCGCGTTCGATCCCGTAGGTCGCGGAGATGGCCTGCATCTCCATGCCGTCGGTGACGATCAGGCCGTCGTAGCCGAGTTCCTCGCGAAGCAGGCCGGTGAGGATGCGGCGGGAGAGCGTCGCCGGGCGGTCCGGGTCGAGCGCCGGGACCAGGATGTGCGCGCTCATGACGGCCCGGCTGCCCGCGGCGATCGCCGCGCGGAACGGGGCGAGGTCGCGGGCGTGCAGCACGTCGAGGCCGACGTCGATGCGGGGCATGTCGTGGTGCGAGTCGACGCCCGTGTCGCCGTGCCCGGGGAAGTGCTTGGTGCAGGCGGCGACGCCCGCGGACTGCATCCCTTCGACGTAGGCGGCGGTGTGCCGGGCCACCAGTGCGGTGTCCGCGCCGAAGGACCGTACGCCGATCACCGGGTTGTCCGGGTTGGCGTTGACGTCCGCCGACGGCGCCCAGTTGAGGTTGACGCCGCACTGGGCGAGCCGGCGGCCCAGCTCGAAGGCGACGTCCCTCGTGAGCTGGACGTCGTCGACCGCGCCGAGCGCGTGGTTGCCGGGGAACGAGGAGCCCGTACGGACTTCGAGGCGGGTGACGTCGCCGCCCTCCTCGTCGATCGCGACCAGGATGTCGTCGCGCTCGGCCCTCAACTGTGCGGTGAGGGCTGCCAGTTGGTCCGGCGAGGCGATGTTGCGGCCGAACAGGCCCACCGAGGCGAGTCCCTCCCCCAGGCGCCGCAGCAGCCAGTCGGGGGCGGTCGTGCCGGTGAAGCCGGGCTGGAGGACCGTCAGGGCGTCCCGGGTCAGTCCGTCCTGCGCGGAGGACGCTGTCGTGCCGCGTGCGAGTGTCGACCGTTGAGTCATCGGGGTGCGTTATCCCTTCACGGCGCCGGCGGTGAGGCCACTGACGGCCTTGCGCTGGAGGAAGACGAAGAGGATGAGGATCGGGACGGCGAACAGGGAGGACGCCGCCATCGTCGCACCCCAGTCGTCGCCGAAGGCGGTGCGGAACTGGGAGATCCACAGCGGCAGGGTCTGCGACTCGACGCTCTTGTTGAGGATCAGGACGAGCGGGAACTCGTTCCACGCGGTGATGAAGCCGAACAGCGACGTGGCCATCAGGCCCGGCGCGAGCAGCGGGAAGATCACCTTGACGAAGGCCTGCGGCCGCGTGCAGCCGTCGACCATGGCGGACTCCTCCAGTTCCTTCGGCACGGCGGCGACGTAGCCGCGCAGCGTCAGGATCGTGAAGGGCAGCACCATCATCATGTAGAAGACGGTCAGCGGGATCAGGCTGTCCAGCATGTCGTTGTCGCGGACCAGCATGTAGATCGCGATGACCATGACCTCCCAGGGGGCCATCTGCGCGATCATGAAGACGATCAGGAAGCCGCGCCGTCCCTTGAACCGCATGCGGGCCAGGGCGAAGGACGCGAACAGCGCGATGACGAGGGAGAGCAGCACCGACAGGATCGTCACGGTGAGCGAGTTGCGCACCAGCGTCCAGAAGTGGTCGGCGGCGATCGCCTTCTTGAAGTGCCCGAAGGTGACGTCCGTCGGGAACCAGACGGGGTTGTCGCTGATGATGTCGCCGGTCGGCTTGAAGGCCGTCGCGAACATCCAGTACACGGGGAACACGAAGCCGATGAAGAGGACCACGGCGGTCGCGTTGGGCCAGAAGCGGCCGAAGATCGAGCGCTTCACAGCTCGTCCTCCTCTTGCTTGAGCACCAGGCGCAGGTAGTACGCCGTCAGGAAGAGCAGCACCAGCATCGTCAGGAAGGCGATGGCGGAGCCCATGCCGAAGTGCTGGTTGCCGAAGCCCTCGATGAAGGCGTAGATCGGCAGGGTCTCGGTGAGCCGGTCGGGTCCGCCCTCGTTCATCGCGAAGATCTGCGGGAACGCCTTGAACACCCAGATGACCTCGAGGAATGTCGTGGCCAGCAGGAACGGCTTGAGGAACGGGAAGGTCACCGAGGAGAACGACTTCCAGGCGCCGGCGCCGTCCAGGGACGCGGCCTCGTACAGCTCCTTGGGGATGGTCGTCGTCGCGGCGTAGAGGTTGATGGCCACGAACGGGATGGACTGCCACACGATCAGCAGGGTGACCACGGAGAAGGTCGACATCTGGGTGCCGAGCCAGTTGTGGTCGGCCATCGAGTGCCAGCCGAGCGAGTCGAGGACCGCGTTGACGACACCGAAGCGCTGGGCGAACAGCCACTGGAAGACGGTGGTGGCCGCGAGCACGGGCATGGCCCAGGCGAGCACGAGGCCGAAGAGGAGCAGCAGCCGCATCTTCTTGCCGAGCCGCGCGAGCAGCAGGCCGACGAGCGTGCCGATCACCATGATCAGGACGACGTTGGCGGCGGTGAACAGGACGGTGCGCTTGACGACCTTCCAGAAGTCCGGGCTGCCCAGGACCTCCTTGTAGTTGTCGATCCCGTTCCACTCGGTGAGGTGGAGGATCAGCTGCCGCGGGTTGAGGTTCTGGAACGACAGCATGCCGTTCTTCACCAGGGGCCAGCCGAGCAGGATCAGCGTGGCCAGCAGGGCGGGCAGCAGCAGGAGGTAGGGGGCGGACGCACCGGCGCGGCGCTTGGCCACCGGCCGTCCCGTCTCACGCGGGGGCGGTGCCTCGGTCTTGCGGACACCGGTTGCCCCGGCCGTGTCCGTGCCTTCGGTCTGCACTGACATGACTCGCCATCTCTTCCGTGGCCGTACGGTCGACACGCCTGTGCCGGGGGCACCCCGCGAGGGGCGCCCCCGGCCGGCGGTGATCAGTTCTTCTGCGCGAGGCGCTTGTTGATCTCGCCCTCGACCGCCTTGGCGGCCTCGGCGGGCGACTTACCGTTGAGCACGGACGTCATGTAGCTCTTGATCGGGTTCGGGGTGTTCTCCACCGCGGCCCACTCGGGGATCAGCGGGGTGGTGCCACCGACCGCGGCGCCGGGCGCGGCGGCCTCGGCGACGGCGTTGCCCTTGAGGTTGCTCTCCAGGGACTGCTTGTTCGGGATGACGCCGCTCTCCTTGGCGAGCGCGCCCTCGAACTTGTCGGAGAGGGCCATCTTCAGGAACTCCTTGGCGAGCTCCTGCTTCTTGCTGCCCGCGGCGACGGCGAAGTTCGAGCCACCGAGGAAGACGCCCTCGGGCTTCTCGGCGGTCTCACCGGGGATGGTGAAGTAGCCGAGGTCCTTCTCGATCTTCTTGTTGGCCGCGACGGCGGTGCCGCCCTCCCAGCCCATGCCGATGAAGGCGCCCACGTTGCCCTTGGCGAAGACCTCGGCCTGCTGCGGGGTGGCCTCGTCCTTGTCCTTGGGGGCCTTGGAGTAGGAGGCGTACTTCTTGTAGATCTCCATGGCCTTGGTGACCTTGGGGTCGGCCAGGTTGGAGACGTACTTGTCGCCTTCCTTCTTCACGAGGTCGGCGCCCTGGCCGATGGTCAGGCCGTCGAAGAAGTACCAGTTCTGGCCGGGCAGGTACAGCGGCTCGGCCTTGGTCTTCTTGCCGATGGTCTCGAGGTCCTTGTAGAACTCGTCGCGCGTCTTCGGCGTGTCCTTGATCCCGGCCTCGGCCCAGATCTTCTTGTTGTAGACGACGACGCGGTTGGCGAAGTACCACGGGGCGGCGTACTGCTTGCCCTCGTAGACCGAGGACTTGGAGACGGACTCGGTCCAGTCGGCGCCGATCTCCTTCTTCAGGTCGCTCAGGTCGGCGAGGCCGCCGGTGGCCGCGTAGGCCGGCGTCTGCGTGTTGCCGACCTCGATGACGTCCGGCGGGGTCGACTCGGAGAGCGCGGTGGTGATCTTCTGCTGAATGCCGTCCCACTTCTGGGTCTCGAACTTCAGCGTGGCGCCCGTCTTCTTCTCGAAGGCGGCCTTCAGGTCCTTCGTCCAGTTGGGCGGCGTGGAGCCGTCCATCGCCCAGACCGTCAGCGTCTCGCCCTTGAAGCTGTCCGGACCGGCCTTGTTGCCGCTGTCCTTGTCGTCGCTGCCACAGGCAGCGATCGAGACCAGCATGCCCGCGACGCCGATGGCCGCGATGAGCTTGCGCTTCATGTCACCCTCCTCAGGGATGCCTGCAACCCCCCACCCACAGCGATGACATACGGCGAGTACGTGAAAACGTTCGCGGATACGGCTGGTGGGACTGGGACCTGGCCACTAATGGTGTAGACCAGTACCGGGAGCTTGGCCCAGACCAATAGGCGTGTCAAGGGTGGCCGAGAAAGGGCTGTGCGTCCGTTATCGGAACGACACCCGCCGCGCGCGACACGGGTGTTGGGGCCGCCCGGCCGCCGGACCGAGACGGCAAGGTGGACTAGACCAGACGGTCACCGGGCGGTATAAGGAGGGATCACGGAGCGTGCGGGGAGTCCCGCGGAGCGAGCCGTGCCACGATGTGAGCCGTGGCCGATGGGTACGTCGGCCGCATCGGCACCGGAGCCGGAAGGCGGAGCATGAGCACCGACGTCAGCAGTGCGGAGAACGAGAGCGGGGCACCCGTCCGTACCGCGCGCGTGCCCAAGTACTACCGCCTGAAGAAGCACCTGCTCGACATGACGGAGACGCTCCCGCCGGGCACGCCCGTGCCGCCCGAGCGCACCCTCGCCGCCGAGTTCGACACCTCCCGCACCACCGTGCGCCAGGCCCTCCAGGAGCTGGTCGTCGAGGGCCGCCTGGAGCGCATCCAGGGCAAGGGCACCTTCGTCGCCAAGCCCAAGGTGTCACAGGCCCTCCAACTCACCTCGTACACCGAGGACATGAGGGCGCAGGGCCTGGAGCCCACCTCGCAGCTCCTCGACATCGGGTACGTCACCGCGGACGACACCCTCGCGGGGCTGCTCGACATCACGGCCGGCGGCCGCGTCCTGCGCATCGAGCGGCTGCGCCTGGCGAGCGGCGAGCCGATGGCCATCGAGACGACGCACCTGTCGGCGAAGCGCTTCCCGGCGCTGCGCCGCTCGCTCGCCAAGTACACGTCCCTGTACACGGCCCTCGCCGAGGTCTACGACGTGCACCTGGCCGAGGCCGAGGAGACCATCGAGACATCGCTGGCCACCCCGCGCGAGGCGGGCCTGCTCGGCACCGACGTGGGTCTGCCGATGCTGATGCTCTCCCGCCACTCGATCGACGGCTCCGGCCAGCCGGTGGAGTGGGTGCGCTCGGTGTACCGCGGCGACCGGTACAAGTTCGTCGCGCGGCTCAAGCGGCCGATGGACTGAGCGGGCCGGGGCGCCCTCCGCGCCGCGGCTCCGGCGGCCGACGGACCGCGCGCGGCCCAACTCGCCGTACCACCAAGCCTGTTCGCGGTGTAGCGCGCATCACCTTTCTGCCCTACGGTCCTCCCGTCGCCGCATGGACGGGAGGACGCTCACGTGCGTACCGCAACCCCTCGCACCATCGCCCTGTGGACCGTCGTCGCCCTCGTGGCGGCAGCCGGCTGGTCCGTGCTCGCGCTCTCCCGCGGCGAGGAGGTGTCCGCCGCGTGGATGGTCGCCGCCGCGCTCGGCTCGTACGCCATCGCGTACCGCTTCTACGCGAAGTTCATCGCCTACAAGGTCCTGCGGGTCGACGCGAAACGGGCCACGCCCGCCGAGCGCCTCAACAACGGCATGGACTTCCATCCGACCGACCGGCGCGTGCTGCTGGGCCACCACTTCGCCGCCATCGCCGGGGCCGGACCGCTGGTGGGCCCGGTGCTCGCCGCGCAGATGGGGTACCTGCCGGGCACCATCTGGATCATCGTCGGCGTGATCTTCGCGGGTGCCGTCCAGGACATGGTCGTGCTGTTCTTCTCGACGCGGCGCGACGGGCGCTCGCTCGGGCAGATGGCGCGCGAGGAGATCGGCCCGTTCGGCGGGGCCGCGGCCCTGGTCGCCGCCTTCGCCATCATGATCATCCTGCTCGGCGTGCTCGCGCTGGTGATCGTGAACGCCCTCGCCGCCTCCCCGTGGGGCACCTTCTCCATCGCCATGACGATCCCGATCGCCCTGTTCATGGGGTTCTACCTGCGCGTGCTGCGGCCCGGCCGGGTGTCCGAGGTGTCGCTCATCGGTGTGGCACTGCTGCTGCTCGCGCTCGTCGCCGGGCGCTGGGTCGCCGAGTCGTCCTGGGCCGACACCTTCACGCTCGCGCCGTCCACCCTCGTCATCTGGATGGTCGCGTACGGGTTCATCGCCTCGGTCCTGCCCGTGTGGATGCTGCTCGCGCCGCGCGACTACCTGTCGACGTTCATGAAGCTCGGGACCATCGCACTGCTCGCCATCGGCGTCGTCGTGGCGCTGCCCACCCTGAAGATGGACCCCGTCACCGACTTCGCGTCACGCGGTGACGGGCCGGTCTTCGCGGGGTCGCTCTTCCCGTTCGTCTTCATCACGATCGCCTGCGGCGCGCTGTCCGGCTTCCACGCGCTGATCTCCTCCGGCACGACACCGAAGATGATCCAGAAGGAGACGCAGGTCCGGATGATCGGCTACGGCTCCATGCTCATGGAGTCGTCCGTCGCCGTGATGGCGCTCGTCGCCGCCTCGATCATCGACCCGGGCCTGTACTTCGCGATGAACGCGCCCGCCGGCGTCATCGGCGACTCCGTCCGGTCGGCGTCGCAGGCCGTCGCCGACCTCGGCTACTCGATCTCGCCGGACGATCTGGCGCGGGCCGCGAAGAACGTCGAGGAGTCGACCCTCCTGTCCCGTACGGGAGGTGCGCCCACCCTCGCGATCGGCGTCTCGGAGATCTTCTCGAAGGTGACCGGCGGGGGCCTGCGCGCCTTCTGGTACCACTTCGCGATCATGTTTGAGGCGCTGTTCATCCTGACCGCCCTCGACGCGGGCACGCGCGTGGGCCGCTTCATGCTCCAGGACATGCTCGGCAACGTCCACAAGCCGTTCAAGAACGTGAGTTGGAAGCCGGGCCTGCTGCTGACCAGCGCCGTCGTCGTCGGCCTGTGGGGCTACTTCCTGTGGGTCGGCGTGCACGAGCCGCTCGGCGGGATCAACCAGCTCTTCCCGATCTTCGGCATCGCCAACCAGCTGCTCGCCGCCGTCGCCCTCGCCGTCTGCACGACGCTGCTCGTGAAGTCCGGACGGCTCAAGTGGGCCTGGATCACCGGGGTTCCGCTCGTCTGGGACGCGGTCGTCACGCTCACCGCGAGCTGGCAGAAGGTGTTCTCGTCGGACCCGCGCGTCGGCTTCTTCCAGCAGCGCGCGAACTACCAGGACGCGATCGACGCGGGGAAGGTCCTGCCGCCCGCCAAGACCATGGACGACATGCACACCGTCGTCACCAACTCCACGGTGGACGGCGTCCTTTCGGCCGCGCTCGCCCTGCTCATCGTCGTGGTCATCGCGGACGCGACGCGGGTATGCATCAAGCACGTACGGAACCCGCGGTCGACGACGCTCAGCGAGGCTCCGTACGTGGAGTCCGCGCTGGTGGCCCCGGCCGGGCTGATCCCGACCCAGCTGGAGAAGCAGGAGGCACGCGATGCCGGCGTCGGCAGTACTGCGGGTGGCTAGGTATGTGCGGTGGTACGTCAGGGAGTTGACCGACGAGAGCGCGTACGAGCGGTACGTGGCGCACCTCAGGCAGACGCACCCGGGGGCGTCCGTGCCCTCGCGGCGCGAGTTCGAGCGGCGCCGGACGGAACGGCAGGAGTCGGATCCCCGACAGGGCTTCCGTTGCTGCTAGTTCGGCAGGGGATCGCCCCGGGCGCACCGCGGCCGAACGTCCGTTATCCGGACAGGGGTTCCATAGATCAAGACTCTCGCTTAGATTTCCCGCACGTTAAAGGTGAGATAAGTGGGACGAGCGAGGGGACGGAGCCGCGGAATGTCCGATGCGCCTGAAGTGAGACAACCGGTGGTCACACCGGTGCGCGTGATCATTGCACTGTGCCTGGCCGCACCCTTCGTGGCGATGCTCTGGGTCAGCTCGTACGCGAAGGTCGACCCGGCCTTCATCGGCATCCCGTTCTTCTACTGGTACCAGATGCTCTGGGTGCTCATCTCGACCGCGCTCACGATGATCGCGTACAAGCTGTGGCAGCGTGACCAGCGTTCCCGCAAGCCCGCCGGTTCCGCCCAGGAAGGGGCCGGCGCGTGAACGACGGCGTCAACGGTGTCGCGCTCACCGTCTTCATCCTCTTCTTCCTGGCCGTCACGGTCATGGGCTTCCTCGCCGCGCGCTGGCGCCGGGCCGAGAGCGACTCGCTCGACGAATGGGGCCTGGGCGGACGGTCGTTCGGCACCTGGATCACCTGGTTCCTGCTCGGCGGCGACCTCTACACCGCGTACACCTTCGTGGCCGTCCCGGCGGCGATCTACGCGGCCGGCGCCTCCGGCTTCTTCGCGGTGCCGTACACGATCCTCGTCTACCCGCTGATCTTCACGTTCCTGCCACGCCTGTGGTCGGTCTCGCACAAGCACGGGTACGTGACGACGTCCGACTTCGTGCGCGGACGCTTCGGCTCCAAGGGCCTCTCACTCGCGGTCGCCGTCACCGGCATCCTCGCGACGATGCCCTACATCGCACTCCAACTGGTCGGCATCCAGGCCGTCTTGGACGTCCTCGGGGTCGGCGGCGGCGAGAACACCAACTGGTTCGTCAAGGACCTGCCGCTGCTGATCGCCTTCGGCGTGCTCGCCGCGTACACGTACTCCTCGGGTCTGCGGGCCCCCGCGCTGATCGCGTTCGTCAAGGACACGCTGATCTACATCGTCATCGCGGTCGCCATCATCTACATCCCGATCAAGCTGGGCGGCTTCGACGACATCTTCGCCGCGGCGAACGAGAAGTTCTCGCAGATCAACCCCGCGACCGACAAGCCCGTCGGGGCGCTCGCGCCCGGCTCGGCAGGGACCTGGACGTACGCGACGCTCGCGCTCGGCTCGGCGCTCGCGCTGTTCATGTACCCGCACTCGATCACGGCGACGCTGTCGTCCAAGAGCCGCGAGGTCATCCGCCGCAACACCACGATCCTGCCGCTGTACTCGCTCATGCTGGGGCTGCTCGCGCTGCTCGGGTTCATGGCGATCGCGGCCGGGGTCAAGGTCCAGAACGGGCAGTTGGCCATCCCGCAGCTGTTCGAGGACATGTTCCCCGACTGGTTCACGGGCGTCGCGTTCGCGGCGATCGGCATCGGCGCGCTCGTACCTGCGGCCATCATGTCCATCGCGGCCGCGAACCTCTTCACCCGCAACATCTACAAGGACTTCCTCAAGCCGGACGCGACGCCCGAGCAGGAGACCAAGGTCTCCAAGCTGGTCTCGCTCCTGGTGAAGGTGGGCGCGCTCGCCTTCGTCCTGACCATGGACAAGACCGTCGCCATCAACTTCCAGCTGCTCGGCGGCATCTGGATCCTCCAGACCATGCCGGCGCTGGTCGGCGGTCTGTTCACCCGCTGGTTCCACCGGTGGGCGCTGCTCGCCGGCTGGGCGGTCGGCATGGTGTACGGCACGCTCGCCGCGTACGGGGTCGCCTCGCCGACGCAGAACCACTTCGGCGGCTCCGCCAAGGAGATCCCGGGCATCGGCGAGATCGGCTACATCGGCCTGACCGCGTTCGTCCTGAACGTGATCGTGACCGTCGTGCTGACCTTCGTACTGAAGGCCGCCAAGGCCCCCGAGGGCATCGACGAGACGTCGCCCGCGGACTACACGGCCGACGCCGGTGACAAGGGCGTCAAGGTGGAGCTGCCCGCCGTGGGAGTCGACGCCGGCCACTGAACCGCAGCACCGTAACGGGACAAGCCCCTCCGGTCCGGAGGGGCTTGTCCCGTTACGGTGTCCCCTGACCGCGATCACTGAAGGAGCCCCCCATGCCCGCCCCCATCGTCCTCGACAGCGACCCCGGCATCGACGACGCCGTCGCGCTCCAGTACCTCCTCGGCACGGGCCTGTGGGACCTCAAGGCGTACACGACCGTCGGCGGCAACGTCCCCTCCGAGCAGACGTTCCGCAACGGCCGCGCCCTCGCCCGCGCCTTCGGCATCGACGGCGGCGTGCCGGTGCACCGCGGCGCCGGACGCCCGCTCACCCGGCTGCCGTACTCGGCGGCCGGCGAGTTCCACGGCGCCGCCGGGCTGGGCACCGAGGTCCTTCCCGACTCGACCGCGCCCGAGCAGACCGAATCCTCCACGCAGGCGCTGCTGCGCCTCTCGCGCGCGTACGAGGGTGAGCTCACCGTGTGCGCCACGGGGCCGCTCACCAATGTGGCGCTCGCGCTCAGCGAGGACCCCGGCTTCGCCCGGCGCGTGAAGCACCTCGTCTTCATGGGCGGCGCCGCCGAGGTGCCCGGCAACATCACGCCGGTCGCCGAGTTCAACGCGTGGGCCGACCCGGACGCCGTCGACCTCGTCGTGTCCTCGGGCATCCGCTACACGATGGTCGGGCTCGACGCGACGCACGGCTGGCGGTTCGGCGCCAAGGAGCTGGAGATCCTGGAGGAGGCGGGCCAGGACATGGCGCTCACCGCCCGCCTGATGAGCTTCTACCTGAACGCCTACCGCGCCGACGAGGGCTGCCCGCTGCACGACCCGCTGGCCGTCGGCGTCTGCGCGGACGAGTCGTTCGTCACCGCCGCCGAGGGCACGGTCGTCGTCGAGTGCGCCTCCGAACTCACCCGCGGCAAGACCGTGTTCATCCCCTACGACGCCGACTACCCCCGCGAGTACTACGTCGAGTCGCCGCTGGTGAACGCGCGCACGCGGCACCGCGGCCGGATCGCCCTCGGCACCGGACCGCGCAACTTCACGGAGGACTTCGTGGACGCGCTCCTGAAGCGGCCGGGCACCGTGTAAGCACCGCCGCATGCGGCGGGCCGACACAAGATGTGGGCCTGCCGCAGCGACCCGGCACAACATGTATGCTCGCTCTCGCTGTCGCCACAGGGGAATCCGGTGCAATTCCGGAACTGTCCCGCAACGGTGAACGGAGGCGCACAAAGCGCCTGCGTGAGTCCGAGGACCTGTCGACGGTACGCCCGAGCCGTCCGGCTGGGGCGTCGACGACGTCGGGCCTCGCGGATCGGGCCGGTGACGACGGTGCCGCCGTGCGTGCGCGCCCGAGCCACTCCTCCCCCGTAAGGCCCCGAGCCGAGCGAGGGAGAGCCCCCACGTGACCATCGCGCCCGCTGATCCTGCCTCAGTCGTGGCCGAGGCGGATGCCCCCGGCACCGCGCTGCTGCGCACGCTGACCGAGCTGACCGCCGACCTCCCCGACACCGACCCCGGCCGGGTCGCCGCCGCCGCGCTGCGCGGCCGCTCCGCCGGGGCCGACGAGACCGAGCTGCGGGAACTCGCCACCGAGGCGGCCGCCGGGCTCATCTCCGAGGACCCGGCCTACTCCCGGCTCGCCGCGCGCCTGCTCACGCTCTCCATCGCCGCCGAGGCCGCCTCGCAGGGCGTCACCTCGTTCACCGAGTCGGTCGCGGTCGGCCACCGCGAGGGCCTGATCGCGGACCGCACCGCCGAGTTCGTCCGCGTCCACGCCGCCCGGCTCGACGCGCTGATCGACACCGCGGGCGACGACCGCTTCGGCTACTTCGGGCTGCGCACCCTGCACAGCCGCTACCTGCTGCGCCACCCGATCACGCGCTCCGTGATCGAGACGCCGCAGCACTTCATGCTCCGGGTCGCCGCGGGCCTCGCCGAGGACGACAGCGCGCGGGCGCGGGACGAAGTGGCGGCCCTGTACGGCCTGATGAGCCGCCTCGACTACCTGCCCTCCTCCCCCACGCTGTTCAACTCCGGGACCCGCCACCCGCAGATGTCGAGCTGCTACCTGCTCGACTCGCCGCTGGACGAGCTGGACTCGATCTACGACCGGTACCACCAGGTGGCCCGCCTCTCGAAGCACGCCGGCGGCATCGGTCTCGCGTACTCCCGCATCCGCAGCCGCGGTTCGCTGATCCGCGGCACGAACGGGCACTCCAACGGGATCGTCCCGTTCCTCAAGACCCTCGACGCGTCGGTCGCCGCCGTGAACCAGGGCGGCCGCCGCAAGGGCGCCGCCGCCGTCTACCTGGAGACGTGGCACGCGGACATCGAGGAGTTCCTCGAGCTGCGCGACAACACCGGTGAGGACGCGCGCCGCACCCACAACCTCAACCTGGCCCACTGGATCCCGGACGAGTTCATGCGCCGGGTCGCCGAGGGCGGCGACTGGTCCCTGTTCTCCCCCGCCGACGTGCCGAACCTCGTCGACCTGTGGGGCGCCGACTTCGACGCCGCGTACCGGCGGGCCGAGGCCGAGGGCAAGGCCCGGAAGACCATCCCTGCCCGGGACCTGTACGGCCGCATGATGCGCACCCTCGCCCAGACCGGCAACGGCTGGATGACCTTCAAGGACGCGGCGAACCGCACGGCGAACCAGACCGCGGAGCCGGGCCACACGGTCCACTCCTCGAACCTGTGCACCGAGATCCTGGAGGTCACGGACGACGGGGAGACCGCGGTCTGCAACCTGGGCTCGGTGAACCTCGGCGCCTTCGTCGACGTGGAGCGCCACGACATCGACTGGGAGCGCCTCGACGAGACCGTCCGCACGGCCGTCACGTTCCTCGACCGGGTCGTCGACATCAACTTCTACCCGACCGAGCAGGCGGGCCGCTCCAACGGGAAGTGGCGCCCGGTCGGCCTCGGGGCGATGGGCCTCCAGGACGTCTTCTTCAAGCTGCGCGTGCCCTTCGACTCCCCCGAGGCCAAGGCGCTGTCGACGCGGATCGCGGAGCGCGTCATGCTCGCCGCGTACGAGGCGTCGGCGGACCTCGCCGAGCGCAACGGGCCGCTGCCCGCCTGGGAGAAGACCCGCACGGCACACGGTGTGCTGCACCCCGACCACTACGGCGTCGAGTTCACCTGGCCGGAGCGCTGGGCCGCGCTGCGGGAACGTATCGCCGAGGTCGGCCTGCGCAACTCGCTGCTCCTGGCGATCGCGCCGACGGCCACCATCGCCTCCATCGCGGGCGTCTACGAGTGCATCGAGCCGCAGGTCTCCAACCTCTTCAAGCGCGAGACGCTGTCCGGCGAGTTCCTCCAGGTCAACTCGTACCTCGTCGAGGAGCTGAAGGCGCTCGGCGTCTGGGACGCCCAGACCCGCGAGGCGCTGCGCGAGTCCAACGGCTCGGTGCAGGGCTTCACCTGGGTCCCGGACGAGGTCCGCGCCCTGTACCGCACGGCGTGGGAGATCCCGCAGCGCGGCCTGATCGACATGGCTGCGGCCCGTACCCCGTACCTCGACCAGGCCCAGTCCCTGAACCTGTTCCTGGAGACGCCGACCATCGGCAAGCTCTCCTCGATGTACGCGTACGCCTGGAAGTCGGGCCTGAAGACGACGTACTACCTGCGCTCGCGTCCCGCGACGCGCATCGCGCGGGCCGCGGCCCGGGTGCCGGTCCAGATGGCCGAGCCCGACGCGGTCGCCTGCTCCCTGGAAAACCCCGAGTCCTGCGAGGCCTGCCAGTAATGACGGACACCACTCCCGAGAAGAACCTGCTCGACCCGGGCTTCGAACTGACCCTGCGCCCCATGCGCTACCCGGACTTCTACGAGCGCTACCGCGACGCCATCAAGAACACGTGGACGGTGGAGGAGGTCGACCTCCACTCCGACGTGGCGGACCTCGCCAAGCTCACGCCCGGCGAGCAGCACATGATCGGCCGTCTGGTCGCGTTCTTCGCGACGGGCGACTCGATCGTGTCGAACAACCTCGTGCTCACGCTGTACAAGCACATCAACTCCCCCGAGGCGCGCCTGTACCTCTCGCGCCAGCTGTTCGAGGAGGCCGTGCACGTCCAGTTCTATCTGACGCTGCTCGACACCTATCTGCCCGACCCGAAGGACCGGGCGGCGGCGTTCGACGCGGTCGAGGAGATCCCCTCCATCCGCGAGAAGGCCGAGTTCTGCTTCCGGTGGATGGACTCCGTCGAGAAGCTCGACCGCCTGGAGACCAAGGCGGACCGCCGCCGCTTCCTGCTCAACCTGATCTGCTTCGCGGCGTGCATCGAGGGCCTGTTCTTCTACGGCGCGTTCGCCTACGTGTACTGGTTCCGCTCGCGGGGTCTGCTGCACGGGCTGGCCACGGGCACGAACTGGGTCTTCCGTGACGAGACCATGCACATGTCGTTCGCCTTCGACGTCGTCGACACGGTCCGCAAGGAGGAGCCGGACCTCTTCGACGACGCGCTGCGCACGCAGGTCACGGACATGCTCCGGGAAGCGGTCGAGGCGGAGCTTCAGTTCGCGCGGGACCTGTGCGGCGAGGGTCTGCCGGGCATGAACACCGACTCGATGCGCCAGTACCTGGAGTGCGTCGCCGACCAGCGCCTCCAGCGCCTCGGCTTCGCCCCGCTCTACGGCTCGGAGAACCCCTTCTCCTTCATGGAGCTCCAGGGGGTCCAGGAACTGACCAACTTCTTCGAACGCCGCCCGTCGGCGTACCAGGTGGCGGTGGAGGGCTCGGTCGACTTCGACGAGGACTTCTGAGCTACACGTTCCTGAGGGGGCGGTACCGGGCGCATCCGTGCGTGCGCCGGGTGCCGCCCCTTCGTCGTCGACCGCGCGCGGGCGGTAACTCCCCGTGTTCTCCGTGCTGTTCGGTTCGGCGCGCGCATCTGCCGGCCGTGGCCCGGCGGCCGGGTCAGGCGACTCGGTCGTAGCGGGCGCGGAGTTCCTCCGCGGCGCGGGCGGACCTGAGCCGGCGGTCGACGCGACGGTCGTGGGCCATTCCGTACAGGGACGGGGCGGCGAGGAGGAGGAAGACGACGAGGACGGTGAGGTAGTTCATCGCTGTGTTCATGCCTCTACTGTCGCGCCGGACGGCACCGCGCGGCAGTGGCAGGACTGTCAGTGACCCTCGAATTGCTGCCAACTCTGCGGCACACTGGCAGACATGCTGAAAAACGTGGCCGCAGTGCTGCTCGACGGTGTGCACCCCTTCGAACTCGGCGTGGTCTGCGAGGTGTTCGGCCTCGACCGGAGCGACGCGGGGCTGCCCGTGTACGACTTCGCGGCGGTCTCCGTCGAAGGGCCGAACCTGTCGACGCACGTCCCCGGCATGACGATCTCCACCCCGTACGGCATCGAGCGCCTGGAGGAGGCCGACCTCATCGCGATACCGGCGGCCGGCGGGCCCACGCACGCCTACCCGCCGGAGCTGCTCGCCGCGCTGCACCGCGCGGTCGACCGGGGCGCGCGCGTCCTCAGCGTCTGCTCGGGCGTGTTCGTCCTCGGCGAGGCCGGGCTGCTCGACGGGCGCCGGTGCGCGGTGCACTGGCGGTACGCGCGCGAACTCGCCGTCCGCTTCCCGCGCACCCGGGTCGACCCCGACGTGCTGTACGTGGACGAGGGCCCGGTGATCACCTCCGCGGGCACGGCCGCCGGCATCGACGCCTGCCTGCACATCGTGCGCACGGAGCACGGCGCCGAGGTGGCCAACGCGATCGCGCGGCGCATGGTGGTGCCGCCGCACCGCGACGGCGGCCAGGCCCAGTACGTGGAGCGGCCGTTGCCCGCGACGCGCTGCGACACCGTGGGCGGGGTGCTCGCCTGGATGGAGCGGCACCTGGACGAGGCGGTGACGGTGGAGGAGCTGGCGGCGCGGGCGCACATGTCGCCGCGCACCTTCGCCCGCCGCTTCCAGCAGGAGACGGGCACGACCCCGTACCGCTGGCTGCTGCGCCAACGGGTGCTGTTCGCGCAGGAGTTGCTGGAGGGCACCGACGAGACGGTGGACGCGATCGCCTACCGCGCCGGGTTCGGGAACGCGGCGGCGATGCGCCATCAGTTCATGAAGGCGCTGGGGACGACCCCCAACGCCTTCAGGAGGACTTTCCGGGTCCGGTCCGTCGCCTGACCCGGCGTCAGACGGCCTGCTTGGCCTCGACCTTGAGCAGCGCCCGCCGCGGCTGCAAGGTGATGCCGATCCTGGCCGTGCCGTCGGTCTCCGCCGTCGGCACCAGGCGCCACTTGGCCACCACCGTGCCCAGGATCAGCGCCAGTTCGGCCATGCTGAAGTGGTCGCCCGGGCACTTGCGGTTGCCGACACTGAACGGCGCGTGCGCCGTCCGCGTGACGTCCGCGGCGCGCTCGGGCAGCCAGCGGTCGGGGTCGAACACCAGCGGGTCGCGGAACACGCGCGGGTCGCGCTGCATGGCCAGCGGGCTGTAGAGGATGTCGGCCCCGGCCGGAATGCGATACCCACCGAGCGTCGTATCGACGGCGGCGAGCCGCGTCAATATCCAAACGGCGGGCCGTATCCGCATGGACTCGGTGATGAGATTGCGCATATATGCGAGTTCTTTGAGGTCACCGAAAGCGACCGGCCGGCCACCCGTGACGGATTCCAGTTCAGCGCTCAACCGAATTTCGTGCTCCGGGTGTTCGGCGAGAAGCTGGAAGGCCCATGTCAGCGTCTTCGCCACATTCTCCGCACCGGCCACGACGAGGGACACGACCTGGTCGTGCACCTCCTGTTCGTGGACGGGTTCATCATTCTCGTCCCGGTCCGCGAGCAATGCCGCGAGCAGGTCGTCCGGATTCGTTCCCGAAGCGGCCTCTGCCCGTCGTTCCGCGATGATCTCGTCGACCAGGCGATGCAAATCGGCCAGCGCCCTGTCGAATCGCCGATTGGCGGGCGACGGCACCCGGTAGAGCGGCCCGAAGGAGAGGATCATCCGCCGGTACAGCCCCTCGAAGACCGTGTGCAGGGCCGCGCTGAGCCGGTCGGCCCGCTCGTCGATCGAGTCGACCTGGAGCACGGAACGCGCCACGATCCGGGTCGCCGTGCGGAACACCTCGGCGGTGATGTCGACGGTCAGGCCGTCGCTCCAGCGCGCGGCCATCGCGCGCGCCTCCTCCTCCATCACCGTCGCGTACTCGTGGATCCGGTCCATCCTGAACGCGGGCTGGATCGCCCGCCGCTGACGCCGGTGCAGCGGCCCGTTGCTGGTCGCCACGCCCTTGCCGAGCAGGACGCCCATGGTCTCCCACAGGGGCCCGCCGACCAGGAAGTCCGGGCTCTTGAGGACCGTCGCGACCAGCTCCGGGTCGCATACCGCGTACGCCGTCCTGGGGCCGAGCTTCAGCCGCACGACGTCGCCGCCGTCGCGCAGCCCGGACAGGAAACCGAGCGGGTCGCGCAGCAGGTTCCAGGCGTGCCCGAGGAGCGGCGCGCCGCCGGGGCGGGCGGCGGCTGCTGCTCGGGGCCCGGACCCGCGGCCGGAGCCGGCAGAGTCGATTCGACGGTCATGCGCACTCACCCACCTGATCGGGCTGTTGGTCGGGCTGTTCGTCACAGACGTAGGGCGGTGTGGCCCGGTCGTCCCAGCTGTCCACCGCGTACCGGCCGGATTCGTGGTGGAACCAGTACACGGAACTGAACCAGTTCCGCATATTTCCGATGCACGACCTGATGGCCGTCGCGAGTTCCACTCCGTGCGGTCCGACATTCTCCGTGGCGACCGCGAGCCGCTCCACCTCGACCTCCGCGACGAGGAAATCCTGAATGGTTCCCTCGACCCTTCGCCGGACTTCCTCGATGGCTTCTCGGAGAGAAATCTTCTCGTGCTTGATGAGACTTATCCCGAGATTGTGCAATTCCTCTCCCGCGAGTTCCTTGGGGAGCGAGCACAGGTCGTTGTACCAGGCGGAGAAATCCTGGCAGGCGAGCCCCGCGCGGGCGAATGCCTCGTTTTTCCGCACCCATGAAGGGAGTTCATGCTGTGCGGTCGGCTCCAGGAGATCGAGCCATATCCAGTGCGCGAAGGTGTTCCTGCGCAGGGCTATGTACTCATCGACCGTCGGCACCGTACCCGTCATCCGATTCCGGAACTCCTGGTCGTACGCGTCGATCACCACGTGGAAGTGGCGCGCGAACCGGGCGTTCCAGGACCGGCCGAGGGAGCCGTAGAGCCGCTCGACACTGTCCGCGAACCCCGCGACGACGGGGTCCTTGTGGTCCAGGTGCAGCTCCGGGGCTTCCGTGGCCGCATGCAGCTGGACGGCGAGCCGCCGCCAGCTCGCCGTCCTGCGGTGGATCACATCGCGGTCGTGGCGGTCGTCCCAGACGAAGAACCACGCGCTGTAGTCGCAGATCGCGGCCAGCACATCGTTGGGGGCACCAATGTAGTAGCCCGCCATCAGGTCCGTGTAGCACAGACCATCGGCATATTTCTCCACCTTGTCGGCGGGCATCAACCGCTTTTCGAGCAGCCAGGAGCGCGTCTTCTCCTGGAGCTTTGGCCAATACGGGTGCAGATTGCGAGGAAACGCGTCCTCGATCACCGGTAGCGCCAGTGCCGGTGGGACCGCTGTCTGTGGATAAGCAGGCACGAAAAACCCCTCTCTGCCGCCTGGTGGCGTACGCCCCTCCCGCGGTGCCGGGCGCGCGCCGTTGCGTATCCCCGCGCTTTCTATTCAGCACTACAACTGACCGTTCTGGGAACGGATTTGCTCCCCTCACTACCCCTGGACACCAGATTCGTCCCCTTACGTGACTGAATATGGATCTCTGACGGCCGATCCTGTTCGCACATGCGGGCGTACGAGGCCGCGCGGGGGCATACGACGAAGCGGCGCCTGGCCGGAAACTTCCGCACCAGGCGCCGCTCGGCGCTCAACCAGCAGGCTGGGCTCAGCTGTTGGGGACCACCTCGTAGCGCGGGGTCCCTTCCTCCATCTGCTTCAGCGCGTTCTTCCGGTCCCGCTTCGAGAGCCGGTCGATGTACAGGTACCCGTACAGGTGGTCCGTCTCGTGCTGGAGGCAGCGCGCGAAGTAGCCGGTGCCGCGCACGGTGATCGCGTTGCCCTTCTCGTCCTGCCCGGTGACCACCGCGTAGTCGGGGCGGGCGAGTTCGGCGTACGCCGTCGGCACGGACAGGCAGCCCTCGTTCGAGTCGTCGAGGCGGCGGCGGTCCGCGGGCAGCTCCTGGAGGACCGGGTTGCAGACGACGCCGGTGTGGCGCACGCCCTCGTCGTCCGGGCAGTCGTAGACGAAGACCTTGCGGTCGACGCCGATCTGGTTGGCGGCGAGGCCCACGCCCTCGGCGGTGCGCTGGCTGGCGAACATGTCGTCGACCAGCTGCGCGAGCTCGGCGTCGAACTCGGTCACGTCCTTGCACTCCTTGTGCAGGACCGGGTTCCCGACGACGGTGATCGGCCGCGACGTCCCGCGCTCCCGGTAGGCCGCCTCGCGCGCCTCGCAGTCCTCGGTGTCGACGACGAAGCCCTCGTCGTCGACGGGGAGCACGCCGCCGTGCTGCTGATCGGTGTCCTGCTGGGCCATGACGGACGCAAGCCTTCCTAGGGAAACGGGGTGATACCTACCAGGGTACGGGGAGATCGGCGCCGCCCGGGCGCGGGACCGGGTCCCTCAGGGGCTCCGCCGCGGGGCGCGACCAGCCACGACGAACACGCGGTCGATCACGCGCGTCAGCACACCTCTTCAAGATCCCGCCAGTCCCGGGAGTCGGGCGAATCCGCGACCCAGCCGTCCAGCAGCCCGCGCACCAGCGAAGCCGGCGCGGCCACCCCGCATTCACGCTCCGGCACCCACAGCTGCCCGTCCGTCACGTGCCCCAGCGGCCCGGGGTGCCCCGGCTCGCTGTGGTCGTGCGGATCGAGGTGCTCGCCGTCCCCCTCGTCGGACGGCATCCGTGACTCCGAGCACATCCGGCACAGCAGCCGCACCGACGACGACCAGTCCTCCGCCGCGAACCCGGCGTCGGCGGCCAGCCGCTCCAGCGCGTCCCGGTCGGCCTCCGTGGCGGCTTCGAGCAGGACGACCCACGTCGGCACCGGCGACGGCGCCCACAGCTCGATCTCGTCGAACACGGGGAACGAGTGGCCCGCCGCGGTCGTCCGCTCGCCGTGCGGCACGCCGTCGTGCAGGACGACCTCGCCCCAGCGCCGTCCCGACGACGGCAGCGGGATCGACAGGACCTCGATGCGCGCGGGGTCGAGCCTGCGCCCCCACACGACCTCGGCCTCGCCCTCCGGCGAGAGGCGGACCGCGGCGCTGCCCAGGTCCATCCCGGTCGGCTCACCGGCGGCCGCGGCGCCGCCCGGCACCTTCAGCCCGTACGCCTGCCAGGCCCGTCGCGCGAGCGGCCAGTCCTGGAGCGCGGTGGCGGCGATCCCGACGTTCCACCAGTCCGGGGCGCCGGCCTCCCGGTCGAGCAGCGCGACGGCCCGCAGTCCCGCGGTGCGCGCCTGCTCCCAGTCGTGCCGGAACTTGTGCAGCAGCGCGAGGTTGAACCAGGACTCGGAGAGCCAGGGCTCCAGGTCGGCGGCACGGGTCAGCAGCGCCCCCGCGTCCTCGTACCGACCGTCGCCGATCAGCGTGAACGCGCGGTCTGTGGCCTGCCGCCACGAGGCGGAGGGCCGGTGCCGTCCCTTGCCGAAGATCCTCACGATTCCTGCCTGCCGATACTCGAGGCCCGCACCCCCGGGGCGCGCCTCTTTTGTGGGCTTCTTCGCATCCAACCACGTACGGTCGGACGCCCGCTCATTACCCATGGGTTACCCAGCCGACCCTAGGCGCAGACCCGGGTGGGCGACCACTCTGGCCAGCGCTTCGACGACCTCCGGCTGGTAGTCGCGGCCGGTGGCCAGACGCAGTCGCTCCAGGGCCGTGAGCGGTCCCTGAGGGCCCTGTTCCCTCGCCATCTCGTCGTACGCGTTCGCTGTCCGCACAATCCGCGCGGACAGCGGCTGGTCCCGGTACGGATCGGCCTGCCGCTCGACGACCACGGCGACCTGGGCGTCCACCCCCGTCTGCCGGACGACGGCGCCGCCGAGCAGCGCTATCCGCCGCTGCTGGGCGGTGGGCAGGGCGGCGGTGGCCCCTTCGGCGACGGGGTCGAGCAGGGACAGCTGTCCGATGTCGTGCATCAGGGCCGCGTACTCCAGGACGGTCAGGTCGGGTTCGGAGAGTCCCAGCTCGCGCCCGACGGCCCGGCTGAGCGCCGCGACCCGCAGGGCGTGCCCGTGCGGGGTGTATCCGGCGATCTCGGTGGCGCGGGCCAGCGAGGTGATGGTCTGGCGGTACGTGGCCTTCACCGCCGCGTAGCGCCGGAAGGCGAGCTGGGTGAGGAGCAGCGGCAGGCTGATGACGGGCAGCGCCCACAGCCCGGCGACGGCCGCGGCGAGCGCCATCACGGCGCCCGTGGCGCACACGGCGGAGCCGATCCCGAGCATGGCCCGCAGCTCGTCGCGGAGCAGCGGGCCGAACGGCCACCGGGTCCTGGCGTGCGCCATGGCCGCGGCGAGCACCCCGTCGCAGAGCGCGGTCAGCACGAGCAGTCCGGCGATGAGCAGCGCGTAGTACGCGCCGTCGCCGAACCACTCCTCCAACTTGCCCTGGTTGTAGAGCGGTTGGAAGCACACGGCCGCGAACCCCACGGTCAGCACCCGTCGCGCCATGTGGTCGAGCGTGGGCCCCGTGCCGCGCGCGACGTGCGGGACGCAGCCGACGAGCGCCCCGGCGACGGCGACGGTCACGACCTGCCCCACGCCGTGGTGCGTGGGCTGTCCCGCCACCGAGCCGAGCAGCGCGTACGCGAGGGCGCCCGCGGCGCCCAGCGGCGCGGGCTCCCGGTCCCCGCCGCCGCCCCGGCGCGCCAGCTCCCCACGGCGACGAGCACTCCGAAGGCGAGCGCGACGCCCCGGTCGTCGACCCCGCGCCAGAGGGTCTCACCGAGCGCGACGACGGTGACGGCACAGGCGACGGCGTACACCCCGACGACGAACAGGGGCACCCGTGGCGCCCGGGGCACCGCCATGGACACCGCCCCCGTCACCGGGACGCCGCCCCCGGCACCGGCACGCCCTCCGCACGGGGCGTGGGCAGCGCCGCCGTCTCGTCGGCCGTCACCACGGGATGCCACCCCTCCCGCCGCAACACCTGGACCAGCGCCTCCACCATCACCGGATCGAACTGGGACCCCGAGCACCGCTCCAGCTCCGCGAGGGCGACCGGCACCGGCCGCGCCCGCGAGTACGTACGGGTCGAGGTCATGGCGTCGAACGCGTCGGCCACCGCGACCACCCGGGCGCACTCGGGGATCTGCTGCCCGGCGAGCCCGTACGGGTATCCGCTGCCGTCGAGGCGCTCGTGGTGGTGGAGGATCGCCGACCGCGCCTCGCCCAGGAACCCGATGCCGCGCACCATCTCGTGCCCGTACTCGGGGTGCAGCTGGATGATCTCGCGCTCCTCGGGGGTGAGCGGCCCGTCCTTGCGCAACAGCCGGGTGGGGACGCCGAGTTTGCCCACGTCGTGCAGGATTCCGGCGAACCGCAGGACTTCGACCCGCTCGTCGTCCATGCCCAGTTCACGGGCGATCATCATCGACGCCTGGCCGACCCGCTCGCTGTGCCCGCGCGTGTAGCCGTCCTTGATGTCGACGGCCTGCACCAGGGCGCGGATGGTCGCCTGGTGGGCGGCGCGCTCGCGCTGGTACTGGGCGAAGACCCAGCAGGAGATGTACATGGGGAGCAGCACGAGCAGCGCGGCGGCCGGGCCGTACGGGCTCGCCCACAGCACCGCCATCACCAGTCCGGCCAGGCCGTGCACGGCGACCGGGCCGAGGGAGCGCAGGAGGAGACCGGGCCACGCGCCGCGGACGGAGACCCGCTCGGCGGTGGCGAGGATGCCGCAGTCGAGGACGGTGAGGACGGCGCAGAAGGCGAGGACGGCGGCGGCAGCGGGCACCAGCGCGTACGGGAAGTGCGGCGCGGACACCGCCTCGGGGCCGCCGAGCGCGCCGAAGAGCCGCGCCGAGGCCCAGAGCGCGAGGGCGAGCCGGGCGGCCCGCCAGATCCGGCGCAGCCCGGCCGGCCGCTGTTCGACGTGGGTGAGCAGCGCGCCGGGCACGGCGACGAGCGCCGCGGCCGACGGCGGCAGCAGAAACGCTCCTGCGAGGAGTACGGGGAAGAAGGTCCCCATGCCCTGGGGCGCCCGGCGCCCGATGATCCGGCAGCGTCCGACCTGCTCGCACCCCGCGTACAGGCAGGCGAGCAGCCCGACGGCGGGCCAGGAGGTGGCGGACGTGACCGCGGGCGCGGCGCAGACGAGGGCGGCGCCGACGGCCAGGAGCACATAGGCGCGGGCCACCGGCGGAACCGACCGCATGCCTCAACTCCCTCTCCGTGGCGTTCAGTTCACGGAGAATAGGACGCGGGGAGAGACACGCGGGCCGCATCGTGCGGAATACCGGGGCAGCGGGGCCCCGGATTAGCACGATCGGGTGAACGAAGTGACGAACGGGCCGCGGGAGCCGGTGGGGCCGAACTCCCGCCCCCGCCGCTGAAGTTGCGTCAGGTGAGGGAGTTCCCCATGCCGTCGTCGGGGGCGACCTGCCCGGACCGGATCACTTCGATCCGCCCCATGACCTTGGCCCGCAGATCGCTGGGCACGTCGTCCGAGCCGCAGCACCGCTTGACCAGCTTCTTCACGGCCTGCTCCAGGCCGTACTTCTCCAGGCACGGGGAGCACTCCTCGAAGTGCACCTCGAACTTGGTGCAGTCCGGGTCCGGCATCTCGTGGTCGAGGTACTCATAGAGATGGTCGAGGACCTCACTGCAGTCCGTCTCGTGCGGCTCTCCGCAGCTCATGAGCCCGAGCCTTTCGCTTCGTTCGACTCTCCGGCGCCGGCCGGGACGAGCCCGCGGTCACGGGCGTAGTCCTCCAGCATGCCCCGCAGCTGGCGACGGCCCCGGTGGAGCCGGGACATCACTGTCCCGATGGGTGTCCCCATGATGTCCGCGATCTCCTTGTACGCAAAGCCCTCTACGTCGGCGAGATAGACGGCGATGCGGAACTCCTCCGGGATCGCCTGGAGCGCCGACTTCACGTCCGAGTCGGGCAGGTGGTCGAGCGCCTGCGACTCGGCGGAGCGCAGACCGGTCGACATGTGCGACTCGGCGCGCGCCAGCTGCCAGTCCTCGATCTCCTCGGCCGCACTGCGCTGGGGCTCGCGCTGCTTCTTGCGGTACGAGTTGATGAAGGTGTTCGTCAGAATCCGGTACAGCCACGCCTTGAGGTTGGTGCCCTCGCGGAACTGGTGGAACGACGCGTACGCCTTGGCGTACGTCTCCTGCACCAGGTCCTCCGCGTCCGCGGGGTTGCGCGTCATGCGCAGCGCCGCGGAGTACATCTGGTCGAGGAACTCCAGCGCGTCCCGCTCGAAGCGGGCGTTGCGCTCGGCAGTGCTCTCCGCCGGCTCCGGGCGCTCGTCCGCCTGGCCATGTTCGGTCCCTGCGTCGGTCCCTGTGACCGGACCCACCTCCTCCAACGACGGCATGAGACCCAGTGAGGTCCCACTCGAATCGGAGGATAGACGACGATCCGGTCCGCCCGCCGCCCGAATAGGGACGGTCTTGGCCGCGCTCAGCACGCTCCACTCCAGGTCAGGAGTGGTGGCACGGCTCGGGCAGATGGTCGAACCCATGCGGCGGACTTCCTCTCGTACCGACTGTGTTCCTACAGTCCGCACAACAGTCGCCCCACGCTCGACATTCCCCGGTTCTACGGGAGTGATCCAGTCCACGCGACGACGGCGTCGGTGAGCACGGCGAGGGCCTCGTCCTGGGTGAGGTCGGCGCGCTTCGGAACGGCGAAACCGTGGTCGCCGTACGGCACTTCGACGATCTCGTACGGGGCGGGTCCTGCGGGTTCGGGGAACTCGGCGGGCCTGCCGAACGGGTCGTTGCCGCCCTGGACGACGAGGGTCGGCACGCCCGCCCCGAGGAGTTCGTCGGCGCGCGACTTCTCGGGTTTGCCCGGCGGGTGCAGCGGGAAGCTCAGCGCGAGCACGGCGGCCGCGCCCAGCTCCTCCGCTGTGCGGCAGGCCACTCGGGCGCCGGCGCTGCGGCCCGAGGCGATCACGGGGAGCCCGGGTTCGGCCAGCGTGGGCCATACGCCGCGCCACCCGGTGTCGAGGGTCTTCGGCGCGGGGGCCACCTTCTTGCCGGCCACGCGCCAGGGCTGCTCGACGAGGGCCACGGTCACCCCGTGGGCCGGCAGGGTGGCGGCGAGGGCCTGCAAGTCCCTCGCCTCGATGCCGCCGCCCGCCCCGTGGCTCGCCGCCAGGATCAGGGCGGGGCGCTTCGCGGGGTGCCAGGTGATGCGGGCGTCGCCGGTTTCGGTGGGGACGGTTTCTGTACGGGTCACGGGGTCATGGTGCACGGGGCGGGCGGGTTTCGCGGGCACGTGCGGCGCGTGGGGCGGTCACGGCTAGAACAGCGTCCCGACCTCCGGGCCGTCCAGCTCGTCGAGGAGCTCGGGCCCGTTGTTGCGGACGTTGCTGACGGCCGTGGAGACGGGGTACGCCCGCATCAGCCCCTGGGGCGGCGGCTCCAGGAGCGTGCGGACGTCCTCCGGGTCCGTGCGGGACGGGTCGAGCCACGCGTCCCAGCGGTCCGGTGTGAGCATGAGCGGCATCCGCGGGTGGATGTCCGCCAGCGACCGCGGCCCTTCCTTCGGCGCGACCCCGAGCGGAGCGGTCTCCGCCTCCAGCGTGATCACGGAGCACGTCACCCACCAGGCCAGCGGATGCTCGTCCGGCAGGGTCCGGTCGCGCCAGAACTCGTAGAGCCCGGCCATGGCGAACACCGAGCCGTCCGCCGGCGTCACGAAGTACGGCTGCTTGCGCGGGCGCTTCTTCCTGCCCTCGACCTCCAGGTCCCGCTCGGCTGACCCGGTCACCCACTCGTAATAGCCGTCGGCGGGGATGACGCACCGCCGGGTGGAGAACGCCCGCCGGAACGAGGGCTTCTCGTGGACCGTCTCGGCCCGCGCGTTGATCATCCGGGCCCCGCCCTCCGGCGTCTTGGCCCACGACGGCACGAGGCCCCACTTCAGCGTGCGGAGCTGGCGAACCGGACGGGGGTCCTCGGCGTCTTTCACCGGGCGGTCGAGTACCGCGTAGACCTCCTTCGTGGGAGCCACGTTGTAGTCGGGTGCCAGGGCCTCCTGGGGCTCCCACTTCTCGATCTCGAAGATTCCTGCGAGATCCTCGGGGCTACGACTCGATGCATACCGTCCGCACATACGTGCCACAGTGCCAGAACCCGACCGACCATCGAAGCGATACGAACGGGAGCAGCCGGAAACCATGGACACCAGCCTCTGGGACCGGATCTTCGGAACCCAGTCCGACCCCGACCAGTGGGTGGTGATCGCCACCGGCGTCGTCGCGCTCGCCGCGATCGTCCCGCACAACGTCTGGCGGCTCTCCCGCAACGCCATCACCATCGCCCACGAGGGCGGCCACGGACTGATCGCCCTCCTGATGGGCCGCCGCCTCGACGGCATCCGGCTGCACTCGGACACCAGCGGTCTGACCGTCAGCCGCGGCAAACCGACCGGCCTCGGCATGATCCTCACCGCGGCCGCCGGGTACACGGCCCCGCCGCTGCTCGGCCTCGGCGGCGCGGCGCTGCTCGCCGAGGGGCACATCACGCTGCTGCTGTGGCTGGCCACGGCGCTGCTCGTGGCGATGCTGGTGATGATCAGGAACGCGTACGGCGTGCTGACCGTGGTGGTGTCCGGCGGGGCGTTCCTGCTGGTGTCCTGGCTGGCCGGACCGCAGGTGCAGGCGGCCTTCGCGTACGCGGTGGTGTGGTTCCTGCTGCTCGGCGGGGTCCGGCCGGCGTTCGAGCTCCAGTCCAAGCGCCGTCGCGGCGGCGCCGGCGACTCGGACGCCGATCAGCTCTCCCGCCTCACGCACGTCCCCGCGGGAATGTGGTTCTTTTTCTTCCACGCCGTCTCACTGTGCGCACTGCTCGGCGGCGGTCGCTGGCTGCTCGGCCTGTGAACAGGTGGGTCCTGCCAGGCCCACTAAAGTAAAGGCATGACCACGAACCCCGCGCACACCGCACTCTGGCCCGCTCCTCTCGCGAGCGGAGCCATCGATGCCACCGTCCAGGTGCCGGGGTCGAAATCCGTCACCAACCGCGCCCTCGTCCTGGCCGCGCTCGCCGCGGAGCCGGGCTGGCTGCGCCGCCCGCTGCGCTCGCGCGACACCCTGCTGATGGTGGGCGCGCTGCGCGCGATGGGCGTGGGCATCGAGGAGGGCGTGGGCCCCGACGGCTCCGGCGAGGCCTGGCGCGTCATCCCCTCCGGGCTCCAGGGCCCGGCCACGATCGACGTCGGCAACGCGGGCACGGTCATGCGCTTCCTGCCGCCGGTCGCCGCGCTCGCCGACGGGCCGATCCGGTTCGACGGCGACCCGCGTTCGTACGAGCGTCCGCTGCACGGCGTGATCGACGCGCTGCGCGCGCTCGGCGCCCGGATCGACGACGAGGGGCGCGGCGCGCTGCCGCTGACCGTGCACGGCGGAGGGGCGCTCGACGGCGGCCCGGTCGAGATCGACGCCTCGTCGTCGTCCCAGTTCGTGAGCGCCCTGCTGCTCTCCGGGCCGCGCTTCAACCAGGGCGTGGAGGTCAGGCACACCGGCTCCACGCTCCCGTCGATGCCGCACATCCGGATGACGGTCGACATGCTGCGCGCGGTCGGCGCCCAGGTCGACACCCCGGAGTCGGGCGGCGAGGCGAACGTGTGGCGGGTCACGCCGGGCGCCCTGCTCGGCCGGGACATCACCATCGAGCCGGACCTGTCGAACGCCCAGCCGTTCCTGGCCGCGGCCCTGATCGCCGGCGGCACGGTGACGATCCCCGACTGGCCGGCGCACACCACGCAGCCCGGCGACGCGCTGCGCGAGATCTTCACGGAGATGGGCGGCAGCTGCGAGCTGACGGAGAACGGCCTGGAGTTCACCGGCACCGGCACGATCCACGGCATCGACGTGGACCTGGGCGAGGTCGGGGAGCTGACCCCGGGCATCGCCGCCGTGGCCGCGCTCGCCGACGGCCCGTCCACACTGCGCGGCGTCGCCCACCTGCGCCTGCACGAGACGGACCGGCTGGCCGCGCTCACCAAGGAGATCAACGAACTGGGCGGTGACGTGACGGAGACGGCCGACGGCCTGCACATCCGCCCGCGCCGGCTGCACGGCGGGATCTTCCACACGTACGACGACCACCGGATGGCGACCGCGGGGGCGATCATCGGCCTGGCCGTGGACGGCGTGCAGATCGAGAACGTCGCGACGACGGCGAAGACGCTGCCGGACTTCCCCGAGATGTGGACCACCATGCTCGGCACGGACCGCCTCGGGACCGACAGGCCGTAGGGAACGAGACGCGATGCGCCGCTACAGCAAGAACACCGACGAGGACGACATCCGCCAGCGCCCGAATCGCAAGGGCAACCGGCCTCGGACCAACATCAGGCCCAAGCACGAGGACGCCTCGGAGGGCATGGTCCTCACCGTCGACCGAGGGCGTCTGACCGTCCTGATCGACGACGTCCCCGTCACCGCGATGAAGGCCCGCGAACTGGGCCGCAAGGCCGCCGTGGTCGGCGACCAGGTGGCCGTCGTCGGCGATCTGACCGGCAAGAAGGACACGCTCGCGCGCATCGTGCGGATCGAGCCGCGCACCTCCGTGCTGCGCCGCACGGCCGACGACGACGACCCGTACGAGCGCGTCGTCGTCGCCAACGCGGACCAGCTCGCCATCGTCACCGCGCTCGCCGACCCCGAGCCGCGCCCGCGCATGATCGACCGCTGCCTCGTGGCCGCGTACGACAGCGGACTCGACCCCCTCCTGGTCCTCACGAAGTCGGACCTGGCCCCGCCGGACAAGCTCCTGGAGCTCTACGGCGACCTCGACATCCCCTACGTCGTGACCAGCCGCGAGGAGCTGGAGAACGGCTCGGCGGTGGCCCGGGTGCGCGAGCAGCTCGACGGCAAGATCACCGCGTTCGTCGGGCACTCCGGCGTCGGCAAGACCACCCTGGTCAACGCGCTGGTGGCGCGGGACCAGCGGCGTACGACGGGGCATGTCAACGCGGTCACGGGCCGCGGCCGGCACACCACGACGTCCGCGCTCGCGCTGCCCCTGTCGGACGACGCGGGCTGGGTGGTCGACACCCCGGGCGTCCGCTCGTTCGGCCTGCACCACGTGGACCCGTCGCGCGTCATCCACGCCTTCCCCGATCTGGAGCCCGGCACGGAGAACTGCCCGCGCGCGTGCAGCCACGACGAGCCGGACTGCGCCCTGGACGCCTGGGTGGAGGCGGGGCACGCGGACCCGGCGCGCCTCTACTCGCTGCGTCGGCTGCTCGCGACCCGCGAGCGCCGCGAGGGCGACTGACCTCCGGCTTGTTTGCTGCCCCCGCGCACCGGTAAAGGCATAATCGCACCAAGCCGGACGCAAGATCGAGATCGGGAACACGCACACCGAGATCAGTGGAACGCGGGAGGCAATACGCATGGCGTGGCTGCTGGTGGTCGTCGCGGGGATTCTCGAGACCGGTTTCGCCGTCTGTCTGAAGCTCTCGCACGGCTTCACCCGGCTGTGGCCGACGATCGCGTTCGCCGCGTTCGCGCTCGGCAGCTTCGGCCTCCTCACGCTCTCGCTGAGAAAGCTGGACGTGGGTCCGGCGTACGCGGTGTGGACGGGCATCGGCGCGGCCGGCACCGCGATCTACGGAATGATCTTCCTCGGTGACGTGGTCTCCACCCTCAAGATCGTCTCGATCAGCCTGGTGATCGCGGGCGTGATCGGCCTCCAGCTGTCGGGCTCGGCGCACTGACGGTCCCGGAGGTCCGGCGCCCCCCCGCCCGCTCAGCTCGCGACCCGTCCGGGCCGGATGGCCTCCCGCACCATCCGCCCCACTCCGCCCTCGCCCGGCGGCACCATCACGCACGACAGCGCGAGCCGCACCGCCAGCTCGCAGTCCCGCGCCAGCGTCTCCGTCTCGCCCTTCGCGGCGCCCGGCGACCCGAGCGCGGCCAGGGACCGGTCGCGTACGGCACTGACGAAGTCGGTCGGCGCGGGCAGCGGGCCGTCCGCGCGGCGCTGCGCCGGCACGGCCGAGGACGACGGCACCGCGGACAGGGTCGGGGAGGGCAGCCGCTCGCTCCAGCAGCCGGTCAGCGTGGCCCGCACCAGCGGATTGCGTCGGGCGCTCGCCACCGTCCACTCGGCGACCGTGTCGAGGCCGCCTTCCTTCAGGGCCCGGTCGACGCCCGCGAGGTAGGCGTCGGCCTCACGCCGCACGAGGGCGCGGGCGAGCCCCTCCTTGGAGCCGAACTCGTTGTAGAGGGTCTGCCGGGAGACCCCGGCGACCGCGGCCACGTCCACCATCCGCACCCCGGACCATGGGCGTCGCGCCAGCGCCGTGTACGCCGCGTCGAGCAGGGATTCCCGCGCTGCAGGCATCGTCGCCTCCCGGGGCCGCAGTGTGCGTACGGCTTGTTTCGCCAGAGTTGACGGGGTTGTCCGCTCTGTCAATAGCCCGCACGGCCTCCTGCCCCCCGGTTGCCCGCCCGCCTCCGGGTCAAGCGTCGGGTCAGGCCCGCGTCGCGGCCCACACCCCGCGCGTACCGGCACACACCGCGCATCACGCCCCGTACCGCCTCAGGCTTCGCATCAGGCCCTGTAGCAGCGGACCGACCACGATCGATACTGTTCACTCATGCCCGACTACCACGATGATCTGCGTCTCGCCCACGTCCTCGCGGACGCCGCCGACGCCGCGACGATGGACCGGTTCAAGGCGCTCGACCTGAAGGTGGAGACGAAGCCGGACATGACGCCGGTGAGCGAGGCCGACAAGTCCGCCGAGGAGCTGATCCGCAATCACCTCCAGCGGGCACGGCCGCGGGACGCGGTCCTCGGCGAGGAGTACGGGGTCGAGGGCACGGGTCCGCGCCGCTGGGTGATCGACCCGATCGACGGCACCAAGAACTACGTCCGCGGCGTCCCGGTGTGGGCCACGCTGATCTCCCTCATGGAGGCGGGCGAAGGCGGCTACCAGCCGGTCGTCGGCGTCGTCTCGGCGCCCGCGCTCGGCCGCCGCTGGTGGGCGGCGAAGGGAGCGGGCGCGTACACGGGCCGCAGCCTGACCTCGGCGACCCGGCTGCACGTCTCGAAGGTGGGCCGGCTGGCCGACGCCTCGTTCGCGTACTCCTCGCTGACCGGCTGGGAGGAGCAGGGCCGCCTCGACGGGTTCCTGGACCTGACCCGCGCCGTCTGGCGCACCCGCGGGTACGGCGACTTCTGGCCCTACATGATGGTCGCCGAGGGTTCGATCGACCTGTGCGCCGAGCCGGAGCTCTCCCTGTGGGACATGGCGGCGAACGCGATCATCGTGACCGAGGCGGGCGGCTCCTTCACGGGCCTCGACGGGCGTCCGGGCCCGCACAGCGGCAACGCGGCGGCGTCGAACGGCCTGCTGCACGGCGAGCTGTTGAGCTACCTGCGCCCCTGAACTCACCTCCCGCGCCCCCTTGTTGACGCTCCCTTTACCTGTAACTCTGAGAGTCCCCCCACTTGTGAACTTGTGAACCGTTTCTCGTAGGAGTCCGCTCCCGCGGGGCCGCGGTGCCACAGGTGACTCACACAGGAAAGGTGGCTCCATCCATGCTCGTCCGTGACGCCATGAGCACGATGGTCCTCACCATCGGTCCCACCCACACCCTGCGCCAGGCGGCCCGTCTGATGGCCGCCCGCCGCGTCGGAGCGGCCGTGGTCCTCGACCCTGACGGTTCCGGCATCGGCATCCTGACCGAGCGCGACATCCTCAACTCCGTCGGCCTCGACCAGAACCCGGACCACGAGACAGCGGGCACCCACACCACGACCGACGTCGTCTTCGCCGCTCCGGCCTGGACGCTGGACGACGCCGCGGAGGCCATGTCGCACGGCGGCTTCCGTCACCTCATCGTGCTCGACGGCCAGGAGGCGATCGGCATCGTGTCGGTCCGCGACATCATCCGCTGCTGGGCCCCGACCAGGCGGCACGCGGCGGCCTCGACCCTGACGGTCTGATCCCGCACGGGACACACGCGTACGACCGTCTCCGTACGACGAAGAGGGCCGGCTCCCCGAAAGGAACCGGCCCTCCTCACCACAGCCTCGGATCAGGGCCCCCGACCAGGACGCGGACCGGGGCTCGGATCACCGCTCCACCAGGACTCAGACCAGGTCGAAGCGGTCGAGGTCCATGACCTTGGACCACGCGGCGACGAAGTCGTTCACGAACTTCTCCTTCGCGTCGTCGCTCGCGTAGACCTCGGCGACGGCGCGCAGCTCGGAGTTCGAGCCGAACACGAGGTCGGCGCGGGTGCCGGTCCACTTGACGGCGCCCGACGCGTCACGCGCCTCGAACTCGTCCTGCGCCTCGGACGTCGACTTCCACTCGGTGTCCAGGTCGAGCAGGTTGACGAAGAAGTCGTTCGTCAGCGTGCCCGGCCGGTCCGTGAGGACGCCGTGCTTGGACTGGGCGTGGTTGGCGCCCAGCACGCGCAGGCCGCCGACGAGGACCGTCAGCTCGGGCGCGCTCAGGTTGAGCAGGTTCGCCTTGTCGAGCAGCAGGTACTCGGCGGGCAGGCGGTTGCCCTTGCCCACGTAGTTGCGGAAGCCGTCGGCGGTCGGCTCCAGCGCGGCGAACGACTCGACGTCCGTCTGCTCCTGCGAGGCGTCGACCCGGCCCGCGCTGAACGGCACCGTGACGTCGTGACCGGCGTCCTTGGCCGCCTTCTCGACGGCCGCCGAGCCCGCGAGCACGATCAGGTCGGCGAGCGAGACCTGCTTGCCGCCCTGGGCGTTGAACGCCTCCTGGACGCCTTCGAGGGTGCGCAGGACCGCGGCGAGCTGGTCGGGGTTGTTGACCTCCCAGTTGCGCTGCGGCTCCAGGCGGACGCGGGCGCCGTTGGCACCGCCGCGCTTGTCGCTGCCGCGGAAGGAGGACGCGGAGGCCCAGGCGGCGGAGACGAGCTCGGAGACCGAGTGGCCGGAACCGAGGATGCGCTCCTTGAGGGAGGCGATGTCCGCGGCGTCGATCAGCTCACCGGTGCGGGCCGGCAGCGGGTCCTGCCACAGCAGCGTCTCGGAGGGGACCTCCGGGCCGAGGTAGCGGACGACGGGGCCCATGTCGCGGTGCGTCAGCTTGTACCAGGCGCGGGCGAAGGCGTCCGCGAACTGGTCCGGGTTCTCGTAGAAGCGGCGCGAGATCGGCTCGTAGATCGGGTCGAAGCGCAGCGACAGGTCGGTGGTGAGCATCGTCGGGCGGTGCTTCTTCGACGCGTCGAAGGCGTCCGGGATGGTCTCCTCGGCGTCCTTCGCGATCCACTGGTGGGCGCCGGCCGGGCTCTTGGTGAGCTCGTACTCGTGCTCGAAGAGGTTCGCGAAGAACCCGTTGCTCCACCGGGTCGGGGTGCTGGTCCAGGTCACCTCGAGGCCGGACGTGATCGCGTCCTTGCCGACGCCCGTGCCGTACGTGGACTTCCAGCCGAGGCCCAGCTGCTCCATGGGAGCGGCCTCGGGGTCGGCCTGCACGTTGTCCGCGGGGCCCGCGCCGTGGGTCTTGCCGAAGGTGTGGCCACCGGCGATGAGCGCGACGGTCTCCTCGTCGTTCATCGCCATGCGGCGGAACGTCTCACGGATGTCGCGGGCCGCGGCGATCGGGTCCGGGTTCCCGTTCGGGCCCTCCGGGTTGACGTAGATGAGGCCCATCTGGACGGCGCCGAGCGGGTTCTCCAGCTCGCGGTCGCCGGTGTAGCGGCCGTCGCCGAGCCACTCGGTCTCGGGGCCCCAGTACACGTCCTCCTCGGGCTCCCACACGTCCTCGCGGCCACCGGCGAAGCCGAAGGTCTCGAAGCCCATCGTCTCCAGCGCCACATTGCCCGTGAGGATCATGAGGTCGGCCCAGGAGATGCTCTTGCCGTACTTCTTCTTGACCGGCCACAGGAGCCGGCGGGCCTTGTCCAGGGACGCGTTGTCCGGCCAGCTGTTGAGCGGCGCGAACCGCTGCTGCCCGGCGCCCGCGCCACCGCGGCCGTCACTGATGCGGTACGTACCGGCCGAGTGCCAGGCCATACGGATCATCAGCGGGCCGTAGTTGCCGAAGTCGGCCGGCCACCAGTCCTGCGAGGTGGTGAGCACCTCGGCGATGTCCCGCTTCACGGCGGGCAGGTCCAGGGCGTTGAACGCCTCGGCGTAGTCGAAGTCCTCCCCCATCGGATTCGCCACGGCGGGGTTCTTGGCGAGGATCTTCAGATTGAGCCGCTCCGGCCACCACTGACGGTTTCCTCCGCCCTGGGTCGGGTGCGGCGCACGGCCGTGCGCGACCGGGCAACCACCCGTCCCCTCAGCCTTCGGGTCAGTGACGATTGCTTCATGGTTCTCGGACATTGGGGGCCCTTCCGGAGTCGTCCTGTCGCTTGGCCTGAGCCGTTTGTGATCCTACAATGGACAATGTCTAAGTCAAGCTATGCTCCAAACTTACGCCCGTTCGGGACCTGGGTCCCTTGACTGTTAGGCTGGTCTGTATGAGTGACCTGTTGGAACGACTGCGCGGACGCGGCTGGCGTATGACCGCCCAGCGGCGCGTCGTCGCCGAGGTCCTCGACGGGGACCACGTCCATCTGACAGCCGACGAGGTGCACGCCCGCGCCGTCGCCAAGCTTCCCGAGATCTCCCGCGCCACCGTGTACAACACGCTGGGCGAGATGGTCTCCCTCGGCGAGGTCATCGAGGTCGCCACGGACAAGCGCGCGAAGCGGTACGACCCGAACGCGCACCGTCCGCACCAGCACCTGGTCTGCGCCCGGTGCGGCCAGATCCGCGACGTCCACCCGAGCGGCAACCCGCTGACGGACCTCCCCGACACCGAGCGCTTCGGCTTCACCATCTCGGACGTCGAGGTCACGTACAGGGGCCTGTGCCCCAACTGCGCGGCCAAGGCGTAGAGCGTCCCTTCAGCGGAGGCGCGGACCGCTGCGCGATCAGCCCGCACCCGGCAACACCCCCGCATGTCGACCATCAAGAAGGCCCGCACCTCACAGGTGCGGGCCTTCTTGATGTGCCCCGCCGGAGCACGGCGAACGACGCGAACACCCGCGACGAGCCCACGACCGCCGCCGAAGCGTGCCCCAGCCACGCACCCTCTTCCGAAATCTGACACCCCGTCATATTCTCGCGGGCGCCCACCACACTCCGCCGCACCCCCGGAGGGCTCCGTGCACCCACACAAACTCCGCGCCACCGACCTCACCCGGACCTTCGACACCACGCACGCCCTCGGCCCCCTGGACCTCACGGTCGCCCCCGGCGAATTCGTCTGTGTCGTAGGCCCTTCGGGGTGCGGCAAGTCCACCCTGCTCCGGATAGCCGCGGGCCTGACCCGTCCCTCCACCGGCACCCTGGAGATCCGCACCAGCAGCCCCCGCCCCGCCGCGATGATCTTCCAGGACTACGGCATCTACGACTGGAAGACGGTCCTGGCCAACGTCCGGTTCGGCCTCGACATCCAGAAGGTCCCCCGCAAGGAGGCGAACGCCCGCGCCCGCGGCTGGCTGACCCGGATGGGCCTCGCCGACTTCGCCGACGCGTACCCCGCGGCCCTCTCCGGCGGCATGCGCCAACGCGTGGCGATCGCACGGGCACTGGCGGTCGAGCCGGAGATCCTGCTCATGGACGAGCCCTTCGCCGCGCTCGACGCCCAGCTCCGCACGATCCTCCAGGACGAGCTCCTCGCCCTCACCCAGACGACCCGTACCACCACGCTGTTCATCACGCACAGCCTGGAGGAGGCGATCGTCCTCGGCGACCGCGTCCTCGTGATGTCGGCGCGGCCCGGCCGCGTGATCGCGGAGCGCCGCCCGCCCTTCCCCCGCCCGCGCACGGGAGACATCCGCGCCACCCCTGAATTCACCGCCCTGAAGGGCGAGTTGTGGGACCTGCTGCGCGGCGAGGTGCACCAGGAGGCGGTCCCGGCATGACCACGACCGCCCCCGCCGAGGACACCGCCGACCTCCTGGTCCGCGCCCCGGGGCCCCAGGAACTCCACCCCGCCCGAACCCGCCGCAGGCGCCGCGCCCTCGAACTCTCGCTCGCCGCCGCCGTCCCGCTCGCCCTCGTCCTGCTGTGGCAGCTGGCGGCGACGCAGGCCTGGATCGACGCCCGCGTCTACCCCGCCCCCTCCACGATCCTGGCCGACGGCTGGGACCGGGCGGCCGCCGGCGACCTGTGGCCCGACGTCCGGGCCACCCTCAAGCGCGTCCTCGCGGGCTACGCGATCGGCACCGTCGCGGGCTACCTCCTGGGCCTCCTCATGGGGTCGATCCCCTTGATCCGCGCGGCACTCGAACCCCTCCTCGACGCTCTCTACGTCGTCCCGAAACTGGCCCTGCTCCCCGTCTTCCTCAACATGTTCGGACTCGGCGAGGGCCCCCAGATCGCGCTCGTCGCGGCGACGGTCTTCTTCTTCGTATGGATCTCGACGATGGCGGCCGTCGTCTCCGTCCCGTCCGGACACCGCGACGCGGGCCAGGTCTTCGGCGCCTCCCCCTGGCAGATGTTCCGCCACGTCCTGCTGCCCGCCTCGCTGCCCGCCGTCCTCGTGGGCGCGCGCATCGCGGCGGGCGTCGCGGTCCTCGTCATCGTCGCCTCGGAGCAGATAGCGGCGACGAACGGCCTCGGCCATCTCATCTTCGACGCCCGCGCCCTGTTCCAGAACGACGTGATGTTCGTCGGCATCGTCTGCGTGGCCGTCCTCGGCGTCGTCTTCTCCGAACTGGTGCGCCTCGCGGGCCGGTTGCTCACTCCGTGGGCCCCGCGCGACCGCGGCCGCGGCCAGTCCTGACCTCATCGCTGTGTACGGAGGATCGCTGTGTACGGAGGTTCCATGCGCACCAGAACCATGGGAACGACCCTGCTCGTGACCGGCGCTCTGCTGATCGGGGCGACGGCGTGCGCCAAGAACGACGCCGCGTCCGACGCGGCGGCCGCGAAGCCCCGCACGATCAAGGCGGTCGCGGGCTGCGGCGAGGGGAGCTGGACCGATCCCGCCGACCTCGCCCCGGACCGGAAGCCGGCCCGCTGCGCCTCCGGCGCCCCCGCCCCCGTCAAGCTCGGCAAGACCCGCAAGCTGACGATCGCGACGGGCACGCTCAGCGCCGAGTACGTGGCTCCGCTCGAAATGGCGCTCAAGAAGGGCGAGTTCGCCAAGGAGGGCCTGGATGTGACCTTGAAGGTCCTGCCCACCCCGGACGCCCTCCCCCTCCTCGCCAAGGGCGACATCGACGCCCAGTGGGCCGCGCCAGAGGCCGCCGTCATGAACGGCATCCTCGGCGGCTTCGACATCAAGTGGGTCGCCGGGAACTTCTCCCCCGACCCGAAGTCGCGGTCCGGCCTGTGGGTACGCCTGAAGGACGGGCAGTCCGCGTCGCACGTCCCCATGGCGGGGCGGAAGCTGGGCACGATGATCGGCAAGGGATCCGTCATCTCGTACCCCATGAACACCGCGCTGAAGAAGCACGGCGGCGGCCTCGACAAGATCCGGTTCCAGCAGCTCGGCTCGGCCGACGTCCTGACCGCGCTCCAGAACGGCGGCGTCGACTCGGCCTGGCTGCTCGACCCCGTCTGGCGCAGGATCGACGGCGACCAGCGCTTCGCGTTCCTCGGCGGCCAGCCCCAGGGCGAACCGCTCGGCGGCCTCCTCTTCGGCCCGAACCTCCTCAAGGACGACCCGGACGCGGGCGTCGCCCTCCTGCGCGCGTACATCCGCACCGTGAACACGTACTTCCCGGGCGACTACAAGAAGGACCCCGCGTTCGTGACGGAGCTGGCCGCTCTGCTCAAGACGGACAAGGACGTCCTGGAGTCGACGCCGTCACTGCGCATGGACTGGGAGATCCGCGGCGGCACGACGGACCGGCTCCAGGCCGCCTACAAGGCGGCGGGGGTCGCGGAGGGCGATCCGCTGCCGGAGTCCAGGACGGTGGACAGGAAACTGTACGAGGAGGCGGTCGGCCACACGTCCTGACCGCGCGCCATCCCGGAGCCCGTCCGGAAACACGCCTGAGGCCCGGAGCTTTACGCTCCGGGCCTCAGGACTTTCAGTAGCGGGGACAGGATTTGAACCTGCGACCTCTGGGTTATGAGCCCAGCGAGCTACCGAGCTGCTCCACCCCGCGCCGTTGAACGCAACCTTACGGGACCCCTCCGACCAGCGCAAATCCGTTCCCGCGGGGCCGTGAGCGCCCGCCCGAGCACCCGGACGGGCACCTCCCGGGGCCCGTCCGGGCCTGCGCGCGGGCGTGAGCGCGACGCCTACGCGGTCAGCTCCTGGCGCAGCGCGTCCCGCAGCCGACCCGCCCGCTCCGCGACCTCCGCGGGGCCGAGCTCCACGGCCCGGGACGCCCACTTCTGCCCCTCGACGAGATCGCCGCGGCGGGCGCGCAGCAGGGCGAGCCGGAGCGCGGCCCGGCCGTGCCCGGCGTCCGCGGCCCGCGTCCACCACAGCGCGGCCTCGGGCTCGCTTCCTCGCGGGCGAGCAGCAGCCCGAGGTTGAACGCCCCGTTCCGGGATCCGGCCTCCGCGGCCTCGCGGTACCAGCGCGCCGCCTCGACGACGTCACCGCGCGCGGCGGCGAGCATGCCGACACGCACCTGCGCGCGCCGGTGCCCGTGCTCGGCGGCCCGCTCGTACCACTCCTCGCACTCGCTCTTCACGGTGACGGGCTCGCCCAGCTCGTGCCGGACCTCCGGCGGCCTGCGCACGTCGAGGAGCGAGGCGAGCCGGTAGGCCGCCTCGGCGCTGCCGCCGCCCGCCGCGCACCGCAGATGCCGCTCGGCGGTCTGCTCGTCGCCTTCGAGGAGGCGCGCGATGCCGACCTGGAGCGCGGCCTCCGTGTGCCCGCCGGCGGCGGCCCGCTCGTACCACTGGAGCGCCTTCTGGTGCGACTCCTCGTCCTCGCGGCCCGCGTACAGGATCCCGAGGTTGAAGGCCGCGTCGACGCTGCCGGCCTCGGCCGCCTTGGAGAACCAGGGCTCGGCGCCGACCGCGTCCCCGTTCTGGAGGAGCAGCACGGCCAGCGCGTTGGCCGCCTCGCGGTGACCCGCGTAGGCGGCGCGCCGGTACCAGCCCTCGGCCTGCGCGGTGCGCTTCTGCTCGGCGCACAGCAGGCCGAGGTTGTACGCGCCGTTGTTGTCGCCCGCGTCCATGGCGGCGCGGTACCAGCGCTCGGCGGTCTGCGTCTCACCACGCTGGGCGTGCAGCGCTCCGAGCGCGTTCGCCGCGTTCCCGTCGCCGTCCTGGGCGGCGCGCAGCCACCACACGGCGGCGCTCTCCTCGTCCCCGGCGTCGCGCAGCAGGAACGCCAGGGCGCACGCCGCGCGCGGCTCGCCGTCCTTGGCGGACGTCAGGTACCAGCGCCCGGCCTCCTTCAGGGCGCCGCGCTTCTCCAGGATCGAGCCGAGGTGCAGCGCGGCCCTGCGGTGCCCGCGCGCGGCGGCCTGCCGGTACCACTGCTCCGCCTCGACGGCCGGCTTCCTGTCGCCTTCGGGCCCTTCGGGTACGCGGACGTCGTCGGGGCCCTGCTGGGCGGCCTGCCGGTCGAGGGCGCGGGCCAGCCGGTACGCGGCCTCGCGGTGCCCGCGCTCGGCGGCGACGCGCATCCAGCGCTCGGCGCCGACATCGCTGCGGTGCTCCAGGAGGTCGGCGAGGGCGTAGGCGCCCAGGGTGTGGCCCTGCTCGGCGGACTGGCGCAGCCAGTACTCGGCGGCGGGCTCGTCGCCGCGCTCGCGGAAGTAGCGGCCGAGGGCGTGCGCGGCGGGGGCCGAACCGGCGACGGCGGCGACCCGCCACCAGCCGGCGGCCTCTTCCGCGTAGCCGCGCGTGTGCAGGAGGACACCGAGGTTGTTGGCCGCGGCGCGGTCGCCCGCCCCCGTGGCAGCGCGCAGCAGGGGCTCCGCTCCGTCGAGATCACCGCGGCGCAGCAGCATGGCGCCGAGGACGCTCATCGCCTCGACGTCACCGGCCTCCGCGGCCAGCCGCTGGCGTGCTTCTTCGGCAGCCTCTCCGGGTTCGTCCCGATCTGTCGGCTGCACAAACCGCCCTGTCTCCAACAGAGTTGCCTTGTCCCCCATAACGTCCATCGTCGCACCACCTGCAACCTGGGTACACCTCGTATACCGCAGCCAGTGAGGTCACTTCAGCGTTTTGTCGACATGCCCACAGGGCGACAAGTGAAACACAATTTTCCCAACTCCCCCCGGGCGGAGCAGTCTTCGCACGAACTTGGTACACGCATCGCACATGCCAGTGGCTCATGACGTCCGGGGCACCGACGCACCGAAGGCCCGGAAGCTTCTGCTTCCGAGCCTTCGATCATCAGTAGCGGGGACAGGATTTGAACCTGCGACCTCTGGGTTATGAGCCCAGCGAGCTACCGAGCTGCTCCACCCCGCGCCGTTGTGTCCAAACCGTACCACGGCGCGGAGGGGCATCCTGACCGGTCAGCCGCCGGCCGCCTCCTTGTCCCCACTGCCCTTGTCGGCGCTCTTGTCAGCGTCCTTGCCCGCGTCCTTGTCCGCGTCCTTGTCCGCGTCCTTGTCGCCGCTCGACGCCTTGTCGGCCTCGGACTGCGCCTTCTCGGCGCGCTGAAGGGCGTCCTCCAGCTTGTCCTGCGCCTCGCCGTACGCGGTCCAGTCGCCCTCCTTGAGGGCCTTCTGGCCGTCCTCGAAGGCCTTCTCGGCGTCCGCCAGGGCTTCCTTCACCGTGGAGTTCGCCGGTGGCTCGGTGGTGTCCCCACCGGGCTCCTCCGGCTCGGCCGGGGTGTCCCCGTCCACTTCGAAGGCCTCGTTGAGCGCCTCCGAGAGGGAGTTGGCGAAGCCGATCCGGTCGCCGTACGAGACGGCCACCTTGCGCATCAGCGGGTACTCGGCGTTGCGGCCCTGTGCGTAGATCGGCTCGACGTAGAGGAAGCCCTTGTCGAGCGGCACCGTCAGCAGATTGCCGTACAGGACCGTCGAGTCGGCGCCCTTCATGTCGCGCACCCAGTTCGCCACGGTATTCGAGGAGTTGAGCTTGTTCTGGACCTGCTCCGGTCCGTAGACCTTGTCCTCGGTGACTCTCAGGAGCCTTATGGTCCCGTAGTCCTTGCTGGTGGCGTCGGCGTCCACGGCCATGAAGGCGCGCAGGTTGGGCCTGCCGCTCGGCGTGAACGTCGTCGTCAGCGAGAACTGCTGGCTGGTCTGACCCGGCATCTTCATGGACAGGTAGTACGGCGGGACCGGACTGTTGTCCTTCTTGGTCGGGTCGTTCGGGACCTGCCAGGCGTCGGACGCGTTGTAGAACTGGTTCGAGTTCGTCACGTGGTACAGCGAGAGCAGTTCACGCTGGACCTTGAACATGTCCTGCGGATAGCGCAGGTGCTCCTTCAGCTCCGTGGGGATCGCGCTCTTGGGTTCGACCGTGTCCGGGAACGCCTTCTTCCAGGTCTTCAGGACCGGGTCGCTGTCGTCCCAGGTGTAGAGCTTGACCTCGCCCGTGTACGCGTCGACGGTCGCCTTCACCGAGTTGCGGATGTAGTTGACCTGGTTCTGCTGGGCCACCACGGAGCGCTGACTGTCGGCCTCGTTGAGGGAGTCAGCCGTGGTGTCCCCGAGCGTCGTACGGGACGCGTACGGGTAGCCGTTCGACGTCGTGTACGCGTCGACGACCCACTTGATCTTGCCGCCGACGACGGTCGGGTACGCGTCGCCGTCGATGGTCAGCCACGGCGCGACGGCCTCGACGCGCTCCTTCGGGGTGCGGTTGTACAGAATCCGCGAACCGTCGCCGATGGCGCCGGAGTAGAGGATCTGCGGCTCGCTGAAGGACACCGCGTAGGCGGCCCGGTTGATCGGGTTCGAGAGGTTGACGCCGCTCTTGCCCTCGTAACTGGTGGTCTTCTGCGTGCCGTCGTCCTGCTCGTAGTCCAGCTCCTTCTGCGGCCCGCCGACGATCGAGTACTGCGTCGTCTTCTCGCCGTAGTAGATGCGCTGGTTGTAGCTGCCGAGGTCGCCCGCGGTGGGCAGGCCGGACTCGGTGAACTGCGGGGCGCCCTGGGCCGTCGACGTGCCCTGCGCCGTCACGGCTCCGTAGCCGTGCGTGTAGACGAAGTGGTCGTTGATCCAGTTGCGCTTGTCGAGCTTGCTCAGGTTCAGCTCGCGCAGACCCACGACGGTGTCCTGGCCGTTGTAGCGGTCCACGTCCAGGGTCGTCGGGAACTGGTAGTACTTCCGCTGCTGCTCGAGCTGCTGGAAGGTCGGCGAGACGACGTTCGGGTCGTTCAGGCGGTAGCTGGCCGCCGAGTCGGCGTCCGAGCGCTGCTTCGCGGTGCCCTTGTCCGAACCCTTGCCGCTGTAGTCGACGGGCGTCGCCTTGTCGATGCCGTACGCCTTGCGGGTCGCCTCGATGTTCTTCTCGATGTACGGGGCTTCCTTGGACTGCTCGTTCGGCTGGACCTGGAACTTCTGGACGATGGCCGGGTACAGGCCGCCGATCAGGATCGCCGAGAGCACCATCAGGCCGAAGCCGATGACCGGGAGCTGCCAGGTGCGCCGCCACAGCGTCGCGAAGAACAGCACCGCGCAGATGATGGCGATGCAGAACAGGATCGTCTTCGCCGGCAGGTAGGCCTGGGCGTCGACGTAGCGCAGGCCCGTCCAGTTGTCCGTCGCCTTGAAGTCGCTCGACTTCACCGCGAGCCCGTACCGGTCGAGCCAGTACGCGACGGCCTTCAGGGCGACGAACACGCCGAGCAGGACCGACAGATGACCCGTCGCCGCCGCCGTGGCCCGCGCGCCGGGGCTGGTGACGCGCAGCCCGCCGTACAGGTAGTGCGTCAGCGCGGCGGCGACCAGGCCGATCACCGCGGCGGCGAAGCCGAAGCCGAGCAGGAAGCGGTACCAGGGCAGATCGAACGCGTAGAAGGACACGTCCATGTGGAACTGCGGGTCCTTCTGGTCGAAGGGCACGCCGTTCACGAACATCAGCCATGTGCGCCACTGGCTGGCCGCCGAGGCGCCCGCGATCAGCCCGACGAGGGCGGTGATCCCGAGCAGCAACCACTTCTTGAAGGGCGCGATGCCCATCCGGTAGCGGTCGAGGCTCTGCTGTTCCATCGACATGGCGCTGAGCGGCGGGCGCAGCCGGTGCGCCAGCCAGATGTTCACGCCGACGGCGAGCGCCATGAGCAGACCGAAGACGAAGAAGAGTCCGATCTTCGTCCACAGCATCGTCGTGAACACGGACGAGAACTTGACCGACCGGTACCAGAGCCAGTCCGTCCAGAACCCGGCGAACATGACGAACGCCATGCCGAGCACGGCAAGAACGCCGAGCGTCAGCAGCAGCGTCCGGGCACGCCGGGACGGTCGGCCCACTCTGATCCGCGGCCCCGTCGGGCCTCCGCCGCGGTCCGGCATCTGGAAAGCCAAGGTGCGCACCTCGAAAGTTCAGTAATCGATCGGTCAGGCCCCCGAGATCGCGGACCCATCACCTATGCAACTTACTCACGCTTTACTCAGTTCCCGCTTCGGGGGAGGAACGAGGCAGGATTGTGACCATGCCCAACACTCCTATGGCAGCGAGCCCCCTCACCCGGGCCGTACTCGAGATCGACGAGTACGCCTCCGGCCTCGGCTGGGACCAGCCCGCTCGCCTCTTCGCCCTTGTCGACACGGCCGCGCTGCGCGCCCAGGAACCCGCTCTCGCCTCCCAGCTCGGCCTGGAGGGCGAGCAGGAGGCCCCCGGCCTCACCCCCATCGAGCAGGACGAGATCCCTGCCGGAAAGCCGCTGGACGAGTTCCTCGGCACCATCGCGTGGCCCGACGCCGTCGCGGGCTGCGCCCTGACGGTGGAGCGCCTCATGCTGCCGCCGTCCGCAGAGGCGTCCGTCCCCGAGGGGCTGAGCGACAAGAAGCTCGCGAAGTGGGTCGCCGAGCACCCGGACCGCCAGGAGGTCCGGATGACGGTCGGTGTGCTGCGCGACGGCACCCGTGACTCGGCGCTGCGCCTGCGCGAGAAGGACGCGTCGACGGAGGTCCTCACCGGCGCGAAGCTGGTGCCCGGTCTCGCGGAGGCCCTGGCGGCGACGTTCGCCGAGTGACGTTCTCCCGCTCTACGGAGAGGGCGCGCCGGGAGATCCCGGCGCGCCCCTCTCCGTAGAGCCGTGTTCCGAACTGCGAAACGTCAGCCCTTGGTGGTGCACTGCGGCAGGTCGGCGGTGTTGCCGCTGCGGATGTCCTTGAGCGCGTCGACGGCGTCGTCGATGGTGTTCACCTTGACGAGCGTGAGCCCGTCCGGGACGTCCTTGGCCGCGGTGGCGCAGTTGTCCTTCGGGGTGAGGAAGTACTGCGCTCCCTTGTCGCGCGCGCCGACGGTCTTCATCCCGATGCCGCCGATCGGGCCGACCTTGCCGTCGTCGTCGATGGTTCCGGTGCCGGCCACGAACTTGCCGCCGGTCAGGTCGGTGGGCGTGAGCTTGTCGACGATGCCGAGGGAGAACATCAGGCCCGCGCTGGGGCCGCCCACGTCGGCGAGCTTGATGTCGATCTGGAACGGGAAGGTGTGGTCGGTCCCGGCCTGGATGCCGACGATCGCGCGGCCGTCCTCGGCCTTGTCCGTCTTGATCGTCACATTCTCCGTACGGGTCGCCTCCTTGCCGTCCTTCTCGGCGGCGGCCGCCTCCTTGACGGGGACGACGGTGAAGACGACGTTCTCGCCGGCCTTGTGCTTCGTGACGAGCTTCGCGACGTCGGCCGGCTTGGTGACCTTGGTGCCGTCGACGGCCTTGATCACATCACCGGCGTGCAGTGCGCCCTCGGCGGGGCTGTCCTTGACGACGGTGGAGACGATGACCCAGGACTTCACGGGGATGTCCAGCTCGTTCAGGGCGGCGACCTTGGCGCTCTCCTGGGACTGACTGAACTCCTCGGCGTTCTCCTGCGAGGACTGCTCCTCGGTCTGCCCGTCGGGGTAGAGCGTGTCGTGCGGCACCACGATGCTGTCGTGGGCGAGCCACCCGTAGACGGCCGACACCAGGTTCATGTTGTAGTCGGCGCTGGTCACCCGCACCGTCGTCATGTTCAGGTGCCCCGACGTCTCGTACGTCTTGTGCCCGGAGATCTGGATCACGGGTTCGCCGTCGTGGTCCGCGAGGGTGTTCACCGTCGGTCCCGGGGACATCTCCGCGTAGGGCACTTTGATGAGAACCCCCGCGCACAGCAGCGCGATCAGGATCAAGGTCGAGGCGAGCATCGTCGCAGTGCGGCGTGGCATGGAAAGACAGTACGGGACGCCCCTGTAGGCGCACCCCTGGGGCCGGGCCGTACGAGGTCAGGTGCCCGAGTGGGACTTCTCCATGGCTTCGCGGAAGCGCGCGTAGCCGCTGAGCTCGGTCACGTCACCGGTCTTGTGGCGATTGCGACCGGCCCACGTTCCCCACAACCCGGCGCCGACCGCGGCGACAACCGGAATGAGCAGCCACATGAGCACTGCCATACGGACCTCCCGACCCCATGAGCGACCGCAACTGACTGATCAGCAGATTAACCATCCGCAGTGTCAACGCTCGCCGCAGGGGTCCGGTTACGCAACCGGAACCTCAGCAGGCTCCGCCCCGTCCTCCCGTCGCCCGACCGCCGCCCCTCGACGAGGCGCTACGCGCCGACCCATTCGTCGGTCCCGTCGGAGAACGTCTGGTGCTTCCAGATGGGTACGTCGTGCTTCAGGTCGTCGATGAGCTTGCGGCACGCCTCGAAGGCCTCGCCGCGGTGCGGGCACGACACCGCGACGACGACGGCGAGGTCACCGACCGTCAGATCACCGATCCGGTGGACCGCCGCGAGAGCGCGCACGGGGAACTCGGCGACGACCTTCTCCGCGATGCGCCGCATCTCCGCCTCGGCACTCGGATGGCACGAGTAGCCGAGCCGGTCGACGTCGGAGCCGCCGTCGTGGTTGCGCACGGTTCCCACGAAGAGCGCGGTGCCGCCCGCCGCGTCGTCGCCGACGGCCTGGAAGACCTCGTCGATGGAGAGCGGGGTCTCACGGATGGCGAGCAGCTTGATCGGGTCGTGCGCCGCCTGCTCACCGGGGTGGTCGTGCTGGGTGGGTGCCATGCCCACATCGTGCCGCACGCCGCCGACAACCGTGAATAGCGTTTTCCCCCGCACGCGCGCGTGCCGAATTGGAGCCTCCTACAGGTGGCCCGTTCAGCTGGCCCGGTCAGGTGTCCGGGCAGGTGGCCCGTCTCAGATGCGCCGCCGTGCCTTGCGCACCCGCCGCACCACGGCCGCGGTACCCAGCAGGGCCACGGTCGCGCCCGCCGCGCCGGCGGCCGTCGCGTCCTTGCGGCCGAGCCGCCGCCCGGCGACGGTGCGCCGCCCCGCGACCTCTTCGAGGAGTTCGGCGAGGACCTCCTCGTTGGTCCACTGGGGGCGCCACCCGGCGTCGTGCAGCCGGCTCCCGCTGACGACCCACGGGTACATCGTGTACGCCAGATCGCCGGCCGGGGAGGGGGTCAGGCCGATGCGGTGCAGCCGGGCCGCGGCGCCGAGCGCGACGGCGGACGGCAGCTCCATGCGCCGGATGCCGCTGAGCTCCTCGACCTCCTCCTGCTCCAGCCAGCCGTCGCAGCCGACGGCGAGCTCCCCGTCGACCTTCTCCAGAACGGCGTACTCCAGGGCGCTGCACAGGTCCTCCACGTGGCAGAACTGCCAGGCGGGCCGTGAACCCGCCACCACGAGGAGACGCGGCGACTCGAAGTACCGGGTCAGGGCCGTGTCCGTACCGCCGACGAGCACCGCGGGACGCACCACGGTGACGTTCAGGCCGGGGTGGGCGCGCGGGGCGCGGCGGGCGAGCCGCTCGACCTCCAGAAGGTCGCCGACGCCGGTCGCCTCGGCCGTGGCGCGCAGTTCGGCGTCCTCGGAAAGGGGCAGTTCGTTCTCGGCGAGCGCTCCGTAGACCATCGTCGACGTGCACAGGACGACGCGGTGCACCCCGGCCGCGGCGGCCGCGGTCAGCACGGTCTGCGTGCCGCGCACGTTGTACGCGGTGCGCGCCGCGGGGTCGGACTCCAGGTCGAGGTCGAGCGCCAGGTGGACGACGACGTCCGCGCCGCGCAGTTTCTCGGCGATGGCCGGATCCCGTACGTCCAGGATGTGCCAGGTCGCGGAGGCGCACTCGCCGCGCCGCTCGTCGATGGCGAGCACCTGCTTGATCGCGTCGGAGGCGGCGAGCCGCTCGGTGAGCAGGGCACCGACGCCGGAGGCGGCTCCGGTGATCGCGACGACGGGCCCGCGCACGGCGGGACTGGTTGAGGGGTTTCGCGCTGCGCGAACCTGCGGATCTGGGGAACTCACCGGGCGTCTCCAGCGGTTGTCTTCAGTACGTACGCGTATGACGCGTACGTACCAGGAGGCATCCATCCTGCCGCAGGCCATGAGTCGGCGAAGCACCGAGGCCACATCCCGCCATGGTGTCTACGCTGGGTGTGTAGTCGGGCAGTCGCCGCCGGGGTCAGAACCGGTGGCCTTACCAGCCGAGGATTCCCGTGAGTGACACCCCATTCGGTTTCGGCCTTCCGCCGGAGGAGCCGGACGACGGCGACGAGGGCAAGAAGAAGGACCAGCAGGGCGGTGGCGGTCAGGGACCGGCCAACCCCTTCGGATTCGGGTTCCCGGGCCTGCCCGGCGCGGGCGGCCCGGGTGGCGCGGGGGGTGACAACCCGTTCGCGGCCATGTTCGGCTCGATGAATCCGAACGACCTGGGGGCGGCCTTCCAGCAGCTCGGCCAGATGCTCTCCTACGAGGGCGGCCCGGTGAACTGGGACATGGCCAAGGACATCGCCCGCCAGACCGTGTCGCAGGGCACCCAGGACGGCGTGAAGGACGCGAGCGTGAGCGGCGCCGACCGCACCGCGGTCGAGGAAGCCGTACGCCTGGCCGACCTGTGGCTGGACGACGCGACGTCGCTGCCTTCGGGCGCGGGCTCGGCGGTGGCCTGGAGCCGCGCCGAATGGGTCGAGGCGACCCTTCCGGCGTGGAAGGAGCTCGTCGACCCGGTCGCCGAGCGCGTCGGCCTGGCCATGGGCGACGTGCTGCCCGAGGAGATGCAGGCCATGGCGGGCCCGCTGATCGGCATGATGCGCTCCATGGGCGGTGCCATGTTCGGCTCGCAGATCGGGCAGGCCCTCGGTGTGCTCGCGGGCGAGGTCGTCGGCTCGACCGACGTCGGCCTGCCGCTGGCACCGGCGGGCAAGGCCGCGCTGCTGCCGCTGAACATCGAGGCGTTCGGCAAGGACCTCGGCGTGCCGCAGGAAGAGGTCCGCCTCTACCTGGCGCTGCGCGAGGCCGCCCACCAGCGGCTGTTCGCGCACGTGCCGTGGCTGCGCTCGCACCTGTTCGGCGCGGTCGACGGGTACGCGCGCGGCATCAAGGTCGACACCTCGAAGCTGGAGGACGTGGTCGGCCAGTTCGACCCGCAGAACCCGGAGCAGATCCAGGAAGCTCTCCAGCAGGGCATGTTCCAGCCGGAGGACACCCCGGAGCAGAAGGCCGCTCTCGCCCGCCTGGAGACCGCTCTGGCGCTCGTCGAGGGCTGGGTCGACGCGGTGGTCCACGCGGCCGCGAAGCCGCGTCTGTCGTCCGCCGACGCGCTGCGCGAGACGCTGCGCCGCCGTCGCGCGAGCGGTGGCCCCGCGGAGCAGACGTTCGCGACGCTGATCGGCCTGGAGCTGCGCCCGCGCCGCCTGCGGGACGCGTCGCGTCTGTGGGCGTCGCTCACGGACGCGCGTGGCGTGGACGGCCGTGACGGCCTGTGGGCCCACCCGGACATGCTGCCGACGGCGTCCGACCTGGACGACCCGGACGGCTTCGTCCACCGCGAGCAGCTGGACTTCTCCGAGCTCGACAAGATGCTCGGCGACGCGGCGGCGGGCGGCTCCGGCGAGAAGCCGAACCTCTCCAAGGACGACTCCGAGAACGACTCCCGGGACGACGAGGGCGACGGCGACAAGTGAGCCTGTACGACGACGCGGTCCTCGTGCTGAAGAGCTACGAGGACCAGCCGGACCTGCGCCAGGTCTACCTGGACCATCTGTCCGAGCACGGTGACGCCGGTATGTGGAAGCCCTGCACGGCGGGGCACCTCACGGCGAGTGCCCTGGTGATCGACCCCGCACGCGGGCGTGTGCTGCTCACGCTCCACAAGAAGCTGCGGATGTGGCTCCAGATGGGCGGCCACTGCGAGCCCGGCGACGCGACGCTCGCGGCCGCCGCGCTGCGTGAGGCGACCGAGGAGTCCGGCATCCCGGGGCTCACGCTGCTCCCGGGCGGCCCGGTCCGGCTGGACCGGCACCCGATCCCCGGGCCCTGCTCGTGGCATCTGGACACGCAGTACGCGGCGCTCGCCCCGGCGGACGCCACGGAGGCCATCAGCGACGAGTCGCTGGACCTGCGCTGGTTCCCGTACGACGAGGTCGCGGACGTGGCCGACACGTCGGTGGTGCGGCTCGTGGAGGCGGCGCGGGCGCGCCTCTGAGGACGTCGTCCGAGGACCCAGATGTAAGGGGCGGGCGCCATGGCGCCCGCCCCTTACACATGCACCCGTAGGCGCTAGCTCCAGACGTTGCCCTGGTTCTGGCCCCGGGCGCCCTGCTGTCCCATCCCGTACTGCGCGGCGATGCCCTGCCCCACCACCGCGTTCTGCGGCGGCAGCAGCTCGCTGGGCTGGACGAGCGCGTAGCCGGTGCCCATGAAGCTGAGCTCCCAGCCCTCGCCGGTGTTGCCGCGGCGCCGCCACACGCCCGAGGAGTGCGTCTGGGCCTGCATCTGCACCCGCAGGCCGGTCGACCAGGCGACGATGGCGTCCGCGTCGGCGTTGACGTACTTGTCGGGCGTGACCTGGAGCATGAGCGGCTGGCCCGACGTCATCAGGGCGACCTTGCCGCGCCCGGTGATGTTGAGCTGGTACTTGCCGGAGCCGGAGATGCCGAACTGGCTGTCCACGGCGATGACTTCGTGGTGCAGGGACGAGTCCATCGCCAGCACGTAGCTGCTGTCGACGGTCAGGCCGTCCTGCTCGACGTCCACGACGTGGATGTACTGGCCGAGGTTCGCCAGGTAGACGGTCCCCTGGCCGTGGCAGCGCATCAGGCTGAGGCCCTCACCGGTGGTGGCGCGTGCGCGCTGCTGCCCCGACGTCTGGACCTCGCCGTCGAACTCCATCAGCCCCTGGTAGGCGACCATCGCTCCCTTGCGGGCGAGGATGTCGTCGTGGCCTTCCAGGGTGACCCGCAGCATCTGCGGGTTCTGCACCGTGTAGCGGTCCTGGGACTGCTGCTCGGCGTGTGCGAAAAGCGGGCTCTGCATGGTGTGTTCGCTCCCCCTAGCCCCGGACTCGGAGACGGTCGGTGCTGTCCTCACTGGGCTGTACGACGACGATGCCCTCGCCGGAGAAGCCCATCTGGTAGGCCTCTCCGCTGCCGCGCCCGATGAGCGAGCCGGCCCGGAAGCTGCGCTTGCCCTTCACCTTCAGCTTCGGCGACCAGGCGATGAGCGCGTCGGGGTCCACGTACGTCTCGTCCTCGCCGCGGCCGCAGTCGACGACGATGGGGGCGCCTCGCGATGTCAGGGCGACGAAGCCCTGGCCGCTGATCGTGATGTTCCACAGGCCCTGGCCCGCGAACTTGGCGAGGCCCTTCACGCGCTCGACGCCCCACTGGAGGTGCGCGTCGAAGGCGAGCAGGTTGGTGCCGTTGACGGAGATCGAGTCGCCGCCGAGGTTGATGACGACGACGTCCGCTCCGTAGTCGGCCAGGTAGAGCAGACCGTCACCGGTGCACTTCATAAGAGGCGCGCCCTCGCCGGTGATCCAGTCGCGGGCGATCTGGCGTACGGCGGGCGGGTTCGGCTCGTACTGCACGAAGCCTTCGTAGGCGACCATCGAGCCCACGCGCGCGAAGAGGTCGTTTCCGGTCTGCATGGCGACCTTCAGCATGTTGCTGCCGTGGTTCTCCATGCGGGCGGCTACCGGGGTCGGGGCGAAGCCCGCGATCGGCTGGTTCATGACGGGCTCCCTCAGACCTCGTACGGCTGGACGACGATGAAGTTGCCGGGTGCGCCCCGGAACTGGAGGTTGACGCTCTCCCCGCTGTGACCGGGGAACGCGTTGCGCCGCATCCGGACCTGGCTGGAGACGATCGCCTGCGCGGCCGCCGACCAGGCCACGACCGCGTTGCAGTCGGCGAACGTCGTCGGCGTCACCGGGAGCACGACCGGTGTGCCGTGCGTCTTCACGACGACGGTGCCGGTGCCCTGGAACTGCATCACGAACAGGGCACCTCCCGGGATGCCGTGCCCTTCGATCCTGCGGACCTCGTGCTGGAGCGTCTCGTCGTAGGCGAGGACGTTCTCCGCGGAGACGCAGATCGCGTCGCCCTGGAGCTCGATGGGGTGCAGGTGGGTGGCCTCTTCCGCGAGGAAGACCTGGCCGCGTCCGGTGCAGCGCATGAGCTGCATCTCCTGGCCGGTGGCGTTGCCCACGATGCGGCCGGCGAATCCGGCGCCCTTGTAGCTGAAATCGACCTTGCCCTGGTAGAGCACCATGCTGCCCTGCCGCGCGAGCACGGCCTGGTCACCACCGGCGCCGAGGTCGACGCGGATCAGTTTCTTGTTCTGGAGCGTCCAGCGCTGGCCGGTCGGCGCCTCGCGGTACTTCTCCAGGGCCGCCGCCACACCCGGCGCGGGGGCCTGCTGCGGGACTCCCTGGGGCATGCCGTACGGGGACGGTGCGCCGGGCGGCTGCTGTCCGTATCCGGGCGGCGCTGCCGGTGTCTGCGGCTGCTGTCCGTATCCGGGCGGCAGGGGCGCGCTGCCCTGGCCGGGCACCTGCCCGAACGGGGGCTGCTGCGGCTGCTGACCGTACGGGCTCGGGGCGACCGGCGTCGGAGGCGGCGGCACCGTACCGGGCGGCGTGGCCAGCGGCGCGACGATGGTGGGCGCCGCGTGGACGGGCGGGGCGGGCGCCGGAGGGGCGTGGGCTGCTGCGGCGGCGCGAAGGCCTGCGGCGCCGGGGCCGGAGCGGCCGCCGCGGGTGCCCCGAAGGCGGGCGGCGCGGCCGCCTGGGCGGGCGGCGCGAAGCCGGGGGACGCGGACTGGGGCTGCGCCGCGGCCGGCTCCTCCTCGGCGACCTCGCCGCCGAAGTTCTTCAGCAGCGCGTCGAGGCCGCCGTCGAAGCCCTGTCCGACGGCCGCGAACCGCCAGACGTCCTTCAGGTAGAAGTCGCCCAGCATGACCGCGCGCTCGGTGGTGAACTCGGCGCCGCCGAACGCGTAGCGGGCGACCTCCTCGCCACCGGCGACGATCCGGATGTAACCGGGCGCGACCTGCGACATCTGGCCGGGACCGTCGATGGTCGCGGTGAACGACAGCTTGTGGATCTGCGCCGGGATCTTGTCCAGCGTGACGCGGAAGGACTCGGTGTCACCGGCCTGCGCGCCGAGCAGCTGGACGGATTCCTCGGGGGTCTTCGGCTGGTTGAAGAAGACGAAGTACCGGTCGTCAGACAGCCGTTCTTCGGCGTCGAGGCCGAAGCAACTGATGTCGAAGGAAAGTCCGGGGCCGCTGATCTGTACGCCTACGTACAGATCGGTGCCCGCGGTGAGGTCACTGATCTTGGCCTTGTGGCCGCGTTGGAATTCCCTGGCCATGCGTAACGACCGTCCCCCATCCGGATGGTGATTGCGTCGCGCCAGGCTAACTGCAAACCCTGTAAGCGGAGGAAGTCGGTACAGCCCTGGTACAGAACCGTCCGCGGCGCCCCGCGCCGACGCCCCTGACGGCGCTCCGGAGAAAGCCCGGGCAGTCACCCGGGCAAACGATCACTCGCCGCGCGTGGTCGGCAGGTGCGGCAGCCGGTCGGCCGCGACCACCCCTTCGAGGTAGCCGCGCGCCCGCTCCGTCCGCGGATACGCCTCAAGGAGACGCCAGAAGCGCGGTCCGTGCCCCGGCACCAAGAGATGCGCGAGTTCGTGGAGGAGCACGTAGTCGACCACGTACTCGGGCATGCCTTGCAACCGGTGCGAGAGGCGAATGCTGCCTTCGGCCGGGGTGCAGGAACCCCACCGGGTGTTCTGGTTGGTGACCCAGCGGACGGACGCCGGACGGGCCTTGCCGTCGAGGTACTGCTCCGAGAGCCGCTCGGCGCGCTCGGCCAGCTCCGCGTCGCCGAGGACCCGCTTGCTCTCCTGCGCCGCGAGCTTGTCCAGCATGACGCTCACCCAGCGCTGTTCCTCGGCCTCCGACATCCGGGCCGGGATGAGGACCACCGTGCGGTCGCCCTCGCGATAGGCGGAGACCGTCCTGCGGCGTCGCGCACTCCTGCGGACCTCGACCGCGCTCACCCCCGGACCGCCTGGCGGCGGGCTGGTCGTGCTGCGCTGCGTGTTCGTGGCACGGTGCAGTGGGTCGGCGGGCACGCCCCGACGTTACCCGCTGCGCAGGGCGGAAGTCCCGCCTCCAGAACTCTTCGGTGTGCTCCCGGGCCCGCGCCGCTTGATTCGTACGACTATCCCCCGGCCCTGTGGACAACTTTCCGCACGCTTCCGGCCGAACCGGCATGCTGGCGATCGATCGACGCGAACGACGTGAAAAGTGCGTACGACGCATCAGTCGCAGAGAGACGAAACGGCACAGCACGGGGGGGACAGCCATGCATCCGATCCTGAAGCCGGCGCTGCGGCGCGGCTGGCACGACCTGAACACGGTGCAGTTCGGGATGACACCGGCGCACGCGGTGGTCGTCGGTCCGGTCGACACGGCGACGGGCAGCTTCATGACGCTGCTCGACGGGACACGCGGCGTACCCCTGCTGCGCGAGGAGGCCCGGAAGATGGGCCTGCCCGACGGCCATGTGGACGCACTCCTGGAACGGCTGGCCGGCGCGGGGCTGCTGGACGACGCGACGGGTGGCGGGCCTGCCGCCGACGCGCTGCGTGCCCAGTCACGGGTGATGGACCGGCTGCGCCCCGACCACGCCGCGCTGACGGTGACGACGTCCGAACCGGCCGAGGCCGTGCAGAAGCTGGCGGCACGGCACGCCATGCGGGTTCAGGTCAGAGGGGCGGGGCGGGTGGGCGCCGTCGTCGCCTCGGTGCTCGCCTCGGCAGGGGTCGGCCATGTCGACGTGCGGGACGGCGGCTGCGTCGAACCGTGGGATGTGGCTCCCGGCGGTCAGTGCGTGGAGGCGGTGGGCGAACGCCGGGACGTATCGGCGCGACGGGTGGTGCGCGCCCTGGCCCCGGCCCGGCCGCCGCGCCCCGACCGGCGCAGGACGGCCTCGCGCCCGGCGGAGGAGGAAGCGGGAGAGCCGCCCCTCTCCCTGGTGATCGTCGCTCCGCGGGACGGACTCGCGGTCCACTCCCCCGATCCCGCCGCGGTCGAGGACCTGGTGGCGGCGGGCATCCCGCATCTGTACGCGGGGGTCGTCGAGGCCACCGGGATCGTGGGGCCGCTGGTGCTGCCGGGCGGCACCGGCTGCGCGCACTGCCACTTCCTCGGCCGTGCGGACCGCGATCCGACGTGGCCTCGGCTGCTCGCCCAGTGGCGCTCGGGGCGTGCCGCGCGCCAGGTGGGGGCCTGTGACGTGGGTCTGGCCACGGCGGTCGCCGGGCTCGCGGCGGCGCACGGACTGGCTTTTCTGGACGGGGAACTGCCGTCGAGCACCGGAGCGCGCTGGGAGGCGTCGGCGCCGGGCCTCGACTGGCACGCCCGGCCGGTCTGGCCGCATCCGGAGTGCCCGTGCGGTGCGGGTGAGAGAGGTAACGGGCAGGAGACCTCCGTGGAGCAAGGGCCGCACGACACAATGGTCGGGTAAGCAATGGCCGACGGTGTCACGTCGCCTGGGCATGCGCAGCACGGCTGTCCGGCACTTGGAGGGGTGTATGTCTGATCTTCCCCGGAAGGCGGTTACCCGGACCGCCAAGTTGGCCGCGCTGCCAATCGGCTTCGCCGGCCGTGCCACCTGGGGCATCGGCAAGCGCATCGGCGGCAAGTCCGCCGAGATCGTCGGCCGCGAGCTCCAGCAGCGCACGGCGGAGCAGCTGTTCAAGGTCCTGGGTGAACTCAAGGGCGGAGCGATGAAGTTCGGGCAGGCCCTGTCCGTCTTCGAGTCGGCGCTGCCGGAGGAGGTCGCGGGTCCCTACCGGGCCGCTCTGACCAAGCTTCAGGAGGCGGCGCCTCCGATGCCCACCCGCACCGTGCACGCGGTCCTGGCGGAGCGGCTCGGCGAGCAATGGCGGGAGCTGTTCGAGGAGTTCGAGGACAAGCCGTCGGCGGCCGCGTCCATCGGGCAGGTGCACCGGGCCGTGTGGCACGACGGGCGCGAAGTCGCGGTGAAGGTGCAATACCCGGGCGCGGGCGAGGCCCTGCTCTCGGACCTCACTCAACTGAGCCGTTTCGCACGCCTGTTGGGCCCGCTCATTCCGGGGATGGACATCAAGCCGCTCATCGCCGAGCTGCGCGACCGGGTGTCGGAGGAGTTGGACTACGCGCTGGAGGCCCAGGCCCAGCGTGCCCACGCCGAGGAGTTCGCGGACGATCCGGACGTCGTGGTGCCGCAGGTGGTGCACCAGTGCGACCAGGTCCTGGTCACCGAGTGGATCGACGGGACGCCCCTCGCGGAGATCATCAACGACGGCACGGAGGAACAGCGCGATCGCGCGGGCCAGTTGCTGGCGCGCTTCCTGTTCTCGGGTCCGGCGCGCACCGGCCTGCTGCACGCCGATCCGCATCCGGGCAACTTCCGGCTGCTGCCGGACGAGGAGGGCGGCTGGCGGCTCGGCGTCCTGGACTTCGGGACGGTGGACCGCCTCCCGGGCGGACTGCCCACACCGATCGGCGCCTCGCTGCGCATGACGCTTGCCGGTGACGCGGTCGGCGTCTACGAGCTGCTGCGCGAGGAGGGCTTCGTCAAGGAGTCGATCGAGCTCGAACCGGGCGCGGTGCTCGACTATCTGCTGCCGATCATCGAGCCGGCCGAGGTCGAGTCCTTCACGTTCACCCGCTCCTGGATGCGCAACCAGGCGGCACGGATCGCCGACCCCCGCTCGCCCGCGCACCAGCTCGGGAAGCAGCTCAACCTGCCGCCCGCCTACCTGCTGATCCACCGGGTGACGCTCAGCACGATCGGGGTGCTCTGCCAGCTCGGAGCCACGGTCAGGCTCAGGGACGAACTCGAGGCGTGGGTACCGGGGTTCGTGCCGGAGTTCGACGAGGAGGAGGAGGCCGAGCGGGCCGCCGAGGGCTGATCACCACCAGTCGGAGTCGAGCCGTCCCTCGATGGCCCTGATGTTCTCCCGGGCGCAGGTGTCGCAGAAGTAGCGGCTGACACCAGCCTCTCTGGAGCACGTCCAGGTCAGCGGCAGTCCTGGGGCGCTCGCACCGCAGCGGGCGCAGACGATGGCCGAGGGTTCGGGCTGCTGGTCACAGTCCCCGCCAGGAAGAGACGTCACCCGGCGACGATAACTCCGCGTGCCGGTGATCGCCGCTCACCACGCACCGCGGGGGCCGGTCCGGGAAGGACCGGCCCCCGCGGGGACAGCCGCTCACTGCGGCGGTCGGCAGCGACGCTGTGCTGTGTCGTTCGGTGAATCTGTTCTCGGTGGCTCTGTTACTGCATGACGGCCATGGCCAGCGCGCGTCGGGCGCGCAGGGACGCGCGCTCGGCGCGCCGCTGCATCCGGCGAGCGACGACGAGGCGCACGGCCCTGCGTTCGCTCTCGGCCTCACGCAGCTGTTCGTGCATATGCGCACGAGCCAGCGCTTCTGGGATGAGTTGCATCTGACGGGTCCTGTTCTGACGCGATTCGTTCGCGCCGGTGGGGGTGAAGTCTGGGATCGCGGAGCCGGCGGGCTCGCTCGTGGACGGCTTCATCGGGGCCTGCTTCTTGGGGTCGTGCGTCAGAGGGCGGTCGATCGTTCCTGGGGTGTTCATGCCGCAACCGGGTTCTTGCGCGGGCGACCACGCGGCCGCTTGCGGGCAACGACAACTCCCTGGACGAACAGCTCGCCACCCCAGACGCCCCACGGCTCACGCCGCTCCTTGGCACCGGCGAGGCAGGCCTCGACCAGCGGACAGGTACGGCAGAGGGACTTGGCGTACTCGACATCCGCCGGCGACTCCGCGAAGAAGACCTCGGGGTCGTAGGCACGGCAGGGGACGGGCACGCCGAGGTTCTCGATGGCGTCGTCGAGCGCGGTGAGCGCAGTCAGCGGGTTCAAGGTGGAGTCCTCCGTGGACACGGGCGGGGGCAGAGGGTCTGAAGGCGGTACGGACGGGGCGTGCGCTTCGAGTTGCACGGTGTTTTCTTCCTCGTCTGGTCATTCCGGCCGGTGGGCCGGGTGGCGGTGGTACCGGGTTCTTTTCTTGTCCCGAGGCCCCTTCGTGCCGGCTCCTCGGAAGATCGCTGGCTCTTCCGGGAAAAACAGAAGGGCCGCGGATCCCGGGTGGGGTTCCGCGGCCCTGAAGGCGCCGGCCTGATCGTCGATCAGGCTGGATCACTCCAGGGTTCAGGCCCACGGAAGGCCCACATCGTGTGGTGGTGCTGCGTCGTCTGCTTCCGGAATCCGGCACCGGCCGCGGCAAAGGCATAGGCCTGAGCCTGTGCCGTCGCTACTGCTTCCGGTGCCTTGGTCGGTCGCTCATTGCCCTCGCGAATGGGAAGACCCGCGAGAGACAGGCCGGACTCCGGACGCATGGCGCTGACGCCAGACAGACCGGTGCCCAGGTTCGAGAAGCCGAGCAGGCAGGAAGCGACGACCGAGCGATCGGTCATTTTGACGGTGCTGATGGAGCTGGCCTTGATGCTGATCACTGGATTCGCCTCCTCTCGGCGTCTAGGGGACCGGTGAACCGGTCCGACGGCTTTCAAGTACATCACGGAACCAGGGCCTTCGAGAAGACCGCTGCTTTCGTGCTTAAGAACCTATGGGGGTTGCTGGGGCATGCGCAAACTATTTTTTCGACGAGTTTGAATCAGTCGTCGTGCGCCTCCACCGCGGGCTCATCGCCCACCGTTTGACCTGCGCAGATGGCCAGCACGTCGGATCCGAAGGTCCGAAACTTCCGTCGACCGACGCCCGGGATGTGGGACAGCTCCCGCTCGTCCTCGGGCGCGGCCTCGGCGATGGCGATCAAGGTCTTGTCGGTGAAGACGCAGAACGCCGGTTGGCCGAGATCGACCGCCGTGCGGGCCCGCCACTCGATCAGCCGCTCGTACAGGCCCTCGTCCATGTCCGACGGACAGTCCTCGCAGCGCATCAGCTTCATCTCGGCCGCCTCCAGCGTGCGCCCGCACACCCGGCAGCGCGCGACCTTCCTGTCGGTGCGGCGGCGTGCGGCGGTGCCCAGTGGCTCGCGCGCCTGCTGCCGGGTCCCGTGCTCGACGCCGCCCTGCCCGACACCGGCGCTCCGCCCGGCCACGCCGGTGGAGCCGGGGCGCAGCCCGTCCAGGAAGCGGCTGGGGCGCCGGTTCGGCCGACCACCGGGCGAGCGGGACAGGGCCCACGAGAGGCCGAGGTGGCGTCTGGCCCGGGTCACGCCCACGTAGAGGAGACGGCGCTCCTCCTCGATCTGCTCGTCGGTCTTGGCGTACGTGATCGGCATCATGCCCTCGGCGAGGCCGACCAGGAACACGGCGTCCCACTCCAGGCCCTTGGCCGCGTGCAGCGACGCGAGTGTGACGCCTTCCACGGTGGGGGCGTGCTGCGCGGCGGCCCGCTCGTCGAGCTCCGCCACGAAGTCGGCGAGGGTAGCGTCCGGGTGGGCGCGGGCGAAGTCCTCCGCGAGCCGGGCGAGGGCCGCGAGGGACTCCCAGCGCTCACGGACCGCTCCGGAGCCCGCGGGCGGCTCGCTCGTCCAGCCCTCGCCGGAGAGGACGGCTCTCACCTGGGAGGGCAGGTCCACGGCCTCGTCGAGGTCCGCGTCGTTGCCCCCGAAGCGGGCCGCCGCGCGCAGGGCGTGGCCGGCCTTGCGGACCTCGGCCCGCTCGAAGAAGCGCTCGGCGCCGCGCAGCTGGTAGGGCACACCGGCGTCGGCGAGGGCCTGCTCGTAGATCTCCGACTGGCCGTTCGTCCGGAACAGGACGGCGATCTCGCCGGCGGAGACCCCGCCGGCGATCAGCTCGCGGATGCGGCGGGCCGCGCCCTCCGCCTCGCTGGGCTCGTCGGCGTACTCGATGTAGACCGGCTCGGGGCCTGCCTCGCGCTGGGAGATCAGCTCCAGGCGGTGCTCGGCCGCGCGGCCGCTCGCCCGGGACAGGATTCCGTTGGCCAGGCGCACGACCTGGGGCGACGAGCGGTAGTCACGGACGAGTTTGACGACGGTGGCGCCGGGGTGGCGGGTGCGGAAGTTGAGCAGGTGGTCGGGGGTGGCACCGGTGAAGGAGTAGATCGTCTGGCTGGCGTCGCCGACGACGCAGAGGCTGTCGCGCTCGCCGAGCCACAGGTCGAGCAGACGCTGCTGGAGGGGGCTGACGTCCTGGTACTCGTCGACCACGAAGTGCTGGTACTGGGCGCGGATCTGCTCGGCGATGTCCTGGCGGTCCTGGAGGATGCCGACCGTCAGGAGCAGGACGTCCTCGAAGTCGATGACCGTGCGGTCCCTCTTCAGCGACTCGTAGTTGGCGTAGATCTGAGCGATCTCGGCCGGGTGGCGGGGCGATTCGCGGCCTGCCTTGTGGGCCGCCGCCGCGTAGTCCGCAGGGACGGTCTGGGTGACCTTGGACCACTCGATCTCGGCGGTCACGTCGCGCAGCTCACCTCGGTCGAGGCGGAGCCGGCAGGCCGCCGCGGCGTCGGCGACGAGCTGGATCTTGCGGTCGACGAGTCGCGGCAGCTCGCCGCCGACCGCCTTGGGCCAGAAGAACTGGAGCTGGCGCAGCGCCGCCGAGTGGAAGGTGCGGGCCTGCACTCCCCCGGCGCCGAGCTGGCGCAGCCGGCCGCGCATCTCACCCGCGGCGCGGTTGGTGAACGTGACGGCGAGCACGGTGCCCGGCTGGAGGATCCCGGCCCGGACGCCGAACGCGATGCGGTGGGTGATCGCGCGCGTCTTGCCGGTGCCCGCGCCCGCGAGCACGCACACCGGACCGTGCAGGGCCGTCGCCACGGCGCGCTGCTCGGGGTCGAGCCCGTCGAGCACCGCGTCGGCCGAATCCGGGACCTGCGGGAACAGGGTGGAGTGCGTTGCTGCTGTCACCCCGCCATGCTGCCAGGTCTGTGGGGGCGGGTGCGTCGCGTTGTCCACAGGCGGCCGGTGTTCGTCGTACTAATGCGCCCGACGTGCGGGAATGGTCGGCGCGTCGCGTACGTTCGACTCACTGCGAACACGCATCCCCAGCCACAAAGGAGCGCGAGAAACATGGCGGGCACTGTGACGATGTACAGCACCACGTGGTGCGGCTACTGCCAGCGGCTCAAGAAGCAGATGGACCGCGAGGGCATCGGGTACACCGAGATCAACATCGAGCACGACCCGGAGTCCGCCGCGTTCGTCGAGAAGGCGAACGGGGGGAACCAGACGGTCCCCACCGTCCTCTTCGACGACGGCTCGACGCTCACGAACCCGTCGCTCGCCCAGGTCAAGCAGAAGATCGGCGTCTGAGACGCCTAGGGGGTGACGCTCACAGGGCGTCGTTGGGCTTCGGCAGGGGCTTGCCGTACCAGAGCTCGATCAAGCGGGCCGCAATCGAGATTCCGTAGGGAGGCATGACCTCCCCGGTCTCGAAGGCGGCCCGCAGGTCTTCGCGGGAGAACCAGCGCGCCTCGTGAATCTCGTCACCGTCCACGTTGATCTCCGTGGACGTGGCGTGCGCCATGAAGCCGAGCATCAGGCTGGACGGGAACGGCCAGGGCTGGCTGGCGACGTACTCGACGTCTCCGACGTGGACGCCCGCCTCCTCGAAGACCTCGCGGCGCACCGACTGCTCGATGGACTCGCCGGGCTCGACGAAGCCCGCGAGCGTCGAGAAGCGGCCCTCGGGCCAGTGCACCTGGCGGCCCAGCAGGATGCGGTCCTGCTCGTCCGTGACGGCCATGATCACGGCCGGGTCGGTGCGCGGGTAGTGCTCGGCCCCGCAGGCCTGGCAGCGGCGGATGTGGCCCGCGGCGGCGATGACGGTGCGCTCGCCGCAGCGGGAGCAGAAGCGATGCAGCCGCTGCCAGTTCTCCAGCGCGACGGCGTGTGCCATGAGGCCGGCGTCCCGCGGCGAGAGAAGCAGTCCCGCCTCGCGCAGGCCCGCCGGGCGCGCGGACTGGTCCATGCGCCCGGGCAGCGTGTCCTTCTGGAGGGCGAAGTAGCTCACGCCGTCCTCGTCGGTGCCCAGGAAGTAGCGGTGGGCCTCGGTGAGGGGCGCTTCGAAGGCCGGCGTCATGACCAGTTCCGTCGCGCCGTCCGGTGTCTCGTCGATGAGCACCTGACCGCCGGAGACCACGAAGACCCGGGTCGTGGGGTGGCTCCACGCGGCGGCGAGCCAGGGCTCGTCGACGCGGTGGTGCGCGGCACGGTCGATGCCGCTCGGCGCGGCAAGCGTGAGCGGTCGACCTCCGGCGAGGTCCGTGGTGCGGTCGGTCCAGGTGGTCACAGGTACTTCCAACTCCCCCGGTGAAAAAATGGGTGGCTCGGCGTGCGGTTCAGCAGGACGTACGGCGGGACGGCTGCGGGGCGCCTCGTTCAGTGTGCATCCGCCCAGCTCTCCGCGAGATCGCCCCACAAGTAGGCGGTGGTTTCGACGCCCTTCATGAGGAGGTCGAGTTCGACCTTCTCGTTCGGGGCGTGCCAGCCGTCCGAGGGGACGGAGATGCCCAGGAAGAGGACAGGGGCTTCGAGGACGTCCTGAAGGTCGGCCGCGGGTCCCGAGCCGCCCTCGCGCGTGAAGCGGATCTTCTGCTCGAAGGCCTGCCCCATGGCGCGTACGACGGACTGGAGGGCGGGGTGGTCGAGCGGGGTGAGGCAGGGGCGGGTGGCGGCGCCGAACGTGATGGTGTGGCTGATCCCGGCGGGCAGCTGCTCGGCGACCCAGGCGGTGACGGCCTTCTCCACGTGGTCGGGGTCCTGCCCCGCGACCAGCCGGAAGGAGAGCTTCAGCATCGCGGACGACGGCACGATCGTCTTGCCGCCGGGGCCCTGGTAGCCGCCTCCGATGCCGTTGACCTCGGCGGTGGGGCGGGCCCAGATCCGCTCCAGAGTGGTCAGGCCGGCCTCTCCGTGGGTGGCGTGGGACTTGGCCGTACGCAGCCACTGCGCCTCGTCGAAGGGCAGCTCGGCGAAGAGCTCGCGCTCCCGGTCGGTGAGTTCCACGATGCCGTCGTAGAAGCCGGGGACGGCCACGCGCGCGTGCTCGTCGTGCAGGGCGGCGACCAGCCGGGCGGCCGCGGTCGCCGGGTTCGGCACGGCGCCGCCGAACGAACCGGAGTGGATGTCCTGGTCGGGTCCGCGCAGCTCGATCTCGCAGTCGGCGAGGCCGCGCATGCCGGTGCACACCGTGGGGGTGTCCTCGGCCCACATGCCGGTGTCGGAGACGATCACGGCGTCGGCGGTGAGCCGCTCCTTGCGGGCCTCCACCAGGTCGCGGAAGTGCGGGGAGCCGGACTCCTCCTCGCCCTCGATCAGCAGCTTGAGGTTGACCGCGGGGGCGGTGCGTCCGGTGGCGGCGAGGTGGGCTCGGACGCCGAGTGTGTGGAAGAACACCTGTCCCTTGTCGTCGGCCGCACCGCGCGCGTAGAGGCGGTTGCCGACGACGACGGGCTCGAAGGGGTCGGTGTCCCAGCCGTCCTCGCGGGCGGCGGGCTGCACGTCGTGGTGTCCGTAGACGAGGATCGTGGGGGCGTGCGGGTCGCCGGAGGGCCACTCGGCGAAGACGGCGGGGGCGCCGGGTGTCTCCCAGACCTCGGTGGTCGGGAAGCCGGTCGCGGCCAGCTTCTCGGCGAGCCAGTCGGCGCTGCGCCGCACGTCCGGTGCGTGGGCGGGCTGGGCGGACACGGAGGGGATCCGCAGCCACGCGGCGAGGTCGTCGAGGAAGGCTTCACGGTGGTTCTCGACGTACGCACGGACGGTGCTGACGGCGCTGTCAACGGGCTTGCTCATGGTCACGAGCCTAGTCTCCCACCAGGGTGTGGTCGTCCGGCGGCTCCTCAGCGGCCCCCACGAGGGCCTGCGGCTCCTCCATGAGCAGCCGCTCCAGCTCCGCCCGCCCGGGCAGCCGCCGCGGGCGGACCGTCTCCCCGGTGCGTACGTACAAGAAGGCGGCGCCCACCGACTCCAGGGGCACGCCCTGGAGCTCGGCCCAGGCGAGCCGGTAGACGGCCAGTTGGAGGGGGTCGGCGGTCTTCATGTGGCCGGTCTTCCAGTCGACGATCTCGTACGTGGCCTCGTCGCCGTCGCCTTCCTTGTAGACGGCGTCGATGCGGCCGCGGACGACGCGGTCCGCGAGGGCGAGCTGGAAGGGGAGCTCGACCCTGTAGGGGGTGCGGTCGGCGTACTCCGTGCGTTCGAAGGCCTCCTTGAGCACTTCCAGGTCACGCGCGTCGGCGATCTCGGCGTCGCTGCCGGGCAGCTCCTCCGGGTCGTGCATGGGCAGCCGCAGCTCTTCGTAGCGCGACTCGACCCAGGCGTGGAATCGGGTGCCCTGGCGCGCTGCGGGCTGCGGTGGGCGTGGCATGGGGCGGGCCAGTTCCCGGGCGAAGCCGTCGGGGTCGGCGGCCATGCGCAGGAGCTGCGACGCCGTGAGCGAATGCGGCACGGGCACGTCCCGTACGGCGGCGCGGGCGCGCAGCAGCTCACCGGCGAGGGCGTCGAGGTCGCGGTCCCAGGAGGCGAGGGTGCGGACTTCCTCCGGGGTCAGCTCGGGCTCCGGGGCGGGGTGCGGGACGGCGGGGGCGTCGCGGGGAACTCGGGCACGCGCGCGTGCGGCGCGGACGCGTCCGGCCGGGGCGTGGGGTGCGGGACGGTGGGCCGCTCGGCCGACAGGCTGTCCCAGTCGTCGGGATCCCCGGAGGCGTCGACGGCGTCGGCCGCGAACTCCTCGTAGGCCGGCTCGTCGTCGTCCGGCGGGGGCGGCCAGTCGGGGTCCTCGAAGGGCGGCTCGTCGTGGGCGGCCGGGTGGGCCTCCGTGTGGGCGCGCGGCCGCGCGGGGTCGCCGACGCGCTCCAGGTGGGCGAGGACGGTGTCGGCGGCGCGACGGCGGCGGGCCAGGGACGCCTCGTCGAGCGGCAGGGGCCAGGCGTGCTCGGCGGAGCCCTCCTGGAGGGCGGGGTTCTCCTCGTCCTCCTCGGGCTCGTCCGCCCATGCCTCGATCTCGCCGTACCCGGCGGCGCAGTGGTCGTGCAGCGCCTGAAGGAAGTCGGAGGGGCCGCGGGGCTTCTTCTGGGAGGGCCCCCACCAGTGGCCGGAGCCGAGCAGCAGGGTGCGCGGCCGCGTGAACGTGACGTACCCGAGGCGCAGCTCCTCGGTGTGCTGGTGGTCCTTCATGTCGGCGTGGAACGCCTTCATGCCCTTGGAGTCCCACGTCTCGATGTCGGGCAGCGTCGCGGTGTCCCCGCGCAGTTCGTGCGGCAGGACCTTGCCCTGCGCGGTCCACTTCTCACGGCCCTGGGCGCTCGGGAACGTCCCCTTGACGAGGCCGGGGACGGCGACGACGTCCCACTCGAGGCCCTTGGACTTGTGGGCGGTGAGCACCTTCACGGTGTTCTCGCCGCCCGGCAGCGCGTTGTCGAGGCCCTTCTCGTACTGGGCGGCGGTGCGCAGGAAGCCGAGGAAGGCGAGGAGCGTCGCGGAGCTGTCGTTGGCCGCGAACGACGCGGCGACGTCGAGGAAGTTGGACAGCGTCTCGCGGCGCCGGGCCGCCAGCGCGTGCGGGGACGCCGAGAGTTCGACCTCCAGGCCGGTGACGGCCAGGACGCGGTGCAGGACGTCCATGAGGGGGTCGGAGAGCGAGCGGCGCAGGTCGCGCAGTTCGGCGGCGAGCCGGGCGAAGCGCACGCGCGCGTCCGGTGAGAACGGCAGCCCGTCGTCGTCCCCGTCGCCCTCCATGGAGGTCTCCAGGAACGTGTCGAGCGCGTCCGCGAGCGATATCACTTCGGACGGGTCGACGCCTTCGACGGCCTGGGCCAGGCGTCGGTCCGGGTCGTCCTCGTCGCCCCCGCGCGCGTGGGAGACGAGCAGGCGGGCCCTGCGGCCCAGGAGGGCGAGGTCGCGGGCGCCGATCCGCCAGCGCGGCCCGGTCAGGAGGCGGACCAGGGCGGCGTTGGCCCCCGGATCCTGGAGTACTTCGCAGACGGAGACCAGGTCGGCGACCTCGGGAAGGTGCAGCAGCCCGGAGAGTCCGACCACCTCGACGGGGATGTCGCGGGCGACGAGCGCGCCCTGGATCTCCGCGAAGTCCGTCGCCGTACGGCACAGCACGGCGATCTCGCCGGGTGCCGTGCCGGTGGCCACGAGGTGGGCGAGGGAGTCGGCGAGCCAGTCGATCTCCTCGCTGTGCGTGCGCAGGAGGGCGCAGCGCACGAGGCCGTCGCGCTCGGCTCCGGGGGCGGGCCTGAGGGCTTCCACGCCGGCGTGGAGGGCGCGCAGCGGCTCGGCCAGTTCGTTGGCGAGGTCCAGGAGGCGGCCGCCGCTGCGCCGGTTCTCGCTGAGCGAGAAGCGGGTGGCCGGGCGCCCGTCGGCGTACGCGAAGTGGCGCGGGAAGTCGTCGAGGTTGGCGACGGAGGCACCGCGCCAGCCGTAGATCGCCTGGCAGGGGTCGCCCACGGCGGTCACCGCGTGGCCGGTGCCGCCGCCGAACAGGCCCGCCAGCAGGATCCGCTGGGCCACGGAGGTGTCCTGGTACTCGTCGAGCAGGACGACGCGGAACTCGTCACGCAGGATCTCGCCGACCTCGGGCCGTGTGTCGGCGAGCGTGGCCGACAGGGCGATCTGGTCACCGAAGTCGAGGACGTCCCGCGCGCGCTTGGCCTCCCTGTAGTGGCCGACCAGCTCGGCAAGCTCCAGGCGGGCGGCGACCGCTTCGGGCACCTTCCGCAGATCCGCGTTGCTGAGCTTGACGCCTTCGAGGGTGCTGAGCAGGTCGTGGTCGTACGCGCGCAGCCTGCCGGGGGTGACGAGGTGTTCCGCCAGCTCGGCGTCGAGCGCGAGCAGGTCGCTGACCAGGTCGGCGAAGGAGCGCGTGAGCGCGGGGTACGGGCCGGGGGCCTCGCGCAGCACTCGCGCGGCGAGCTGGAAGCGGGTGGCGTCGGCGAGCAGCCGCGTCGTGGGTTCGAGGCCGATGCGCAGGCCGTGGTCGGTCAGGAGGCGACCCGCGAAAGCGTGGTAGGTGGAGATCACGGGCTCGCCCGGCGGGTTGTCCGGGTCGATGACGTCAGGGTCGGTGACGCCCGCCTTGATGAGGGCCTTGCGGACGCGCTCGGCCAGCTCACCGGCCGCCTTGTTGGTGAACGTGAGGCCGAGGACCTGCTCGGGGGCGACCTGCCCGGTGCCGACCAACCAGACGACACGGGCGGCCATCACCGTCGTCTTGCCGGAACCGGCTCCGGCCACGATCACCTGCGGGGCGGGCGGCGCGGTGATGCAGGCCATCTGCTCCGGGGTGAACGGGATGCCCAGCAACTCTTTGAGCTGCTCGGGATCGGTGAGGCGTGTGGTCACCTCATCGAGGCTAACCGGCACCACTGACAGCGCCGGCCCGTTCCGGCTCAGCGGAGGCGCACGTCACTCCACGACGTGTTTGCCCTCGGGGCGCGCGCTGCACGAGGCGCGGAAGGCGCAGTGCGTGCAGTGCTGGCCGGCGGTCGGCGCGAAGCGCTCGTCGAGGACCTTTCCGGCCGCGGTGGCGAGCAGCTCGCCGACCCACTCCCCCTCCAGGGGCTCCTGGGCCTGCACCTTGGGCAGCGTCTCGCCGCCGTCCTTCTTCGCGGCGCCCTGTCGCAGCTGCACCAGTTCGGCACCGCCCGGCTCGGGGCGTACGCCGTCGAACGGCTCGTCGACGGCACCCTCGGCGACAGCGAGCTGGTAGACGGCGAGCTGCGGGTGACGTGCCACGTCCGCCGCGGTGGGGGCCTGCTTGCCGGTCTTGAAGTCGACTACGTAGGCGCGGCCTTCGGCATCGCGCTCGACGCGGTCCATGGAGCCGCGGATGCGCACTTCATAAGAGCCCGCTTCGAGGGTCACGTCGAAGTCGTGCTCGCTGGCGACGGGGGTGCGTCCGGTGCGGTCCATGACGTGCCACTGAAGGAACCGCTCCAGTGCCACGCGCGCGTGCTCCTTCTCCTGCGCCGACTTCCATGGCGCGTCGAAGGCGAGGGCGTCCCACACGGAGTCGAGTCGCTCCATGAGGACGTCGAGGTCGGCGGGGGTGCGCCCGGAGGCGACCTCGTCGGCGAGGACGTGCACGACGTTGCCGAACCCCTGGGCGGCGGTCGCGGGGGCGTCCGCCTTGACCTCACGGCCCAGGAACCATTGCAGCGAGCAGGTGTTGGCGAGCTGGTCGAGCGCGCTTCCGGACAGCACGACGGGCTTGTCGCGGTCGCGCAGCGGGACCTTGCTCTCGGTCGGCTCGTACATGCCCCACCAGCGGTACGGGTGGGCGGACGGCACGAGGGGGCGACCGTCGTCGTCGCTGAGTGCCGCGAGGCGCGCGAGGCGGCGGGCCGCGGCCTCGCGCAGCGCGTCGGACACCCGGGGATCGACCGTCGTGGCGCGCAGTTCGGCGACGAGCGCGGCTACGGACAGCGGACGGCGCGGGCGGCCCGTGACGTCCTTCGGCTCCACGCCGAGTTCGGTCAGGAACCGGGAGGGCTGGTCCCCGTCGTCCGCGGGTGCCTTGACCGCGGTGACGACGAGTCGCTCCCGCGCGCGCGTGGCGGCGACGTAGAACAGGCGGCGTTCCTCGGTCAGGAGGGCGCCGGGGGTGAGGGGCTCGGCGAGGCCGTCGCGTCCGATGCGGTCGGCCTCAAGAAGAGAGCCGCGACGGCGCAGATCGGGCCACAGCCCCTCCTGGACACCCGCGACGACGACGAGGCGCCACTCCAGGCCCTTGGAGCGGTGCGCGGTCATCAGACGCACGGCGTCGGGCCGCACGGCGCGCCCGGCGAGGGTGTCGGCGGCGATGTCCTGGGCTTCCAGCTCCTCCAGGAAGTTGCGTGCGCCGCGCCCGCCGATGCGCTCCTCCGCGCGCGCGGCGATGGCGAACAGGGCGCACACGGCGTCCAGGTCGCGGTCCGCGTTGCGGCCCGCGGCGCCGCCGCGGCGTGCCGCGCGCTCCAGCCGCTGCGGCCAGGGCGTGCCGTCCCACAGCTCCCAGAGGGCGTCCTCCGCGGTGCCGCCGTCGGCGAGCTTCTTGCGGGCGCGTGCGAGCAGGGCACCGAGCCGCTGCGCGCCGCGCGCGTAGGCCGGGTCGTGCAGAGCGAGCCGCTCGGGCTCGGCGACCGCGCGGGCGAGCAGATCGTCGGAGGGCGGGGGCAGGTGGTTGCCCGCGGCGCGCTCCTCCTCGCGCACCGCGCGCCCGAGGCGGCGCAGGTCGGCGGCGTCCATGCCGGCCAGCGGGGAGGCGAGGAGAGTGAGAGCGGTCTCGGTGTCGAGCCAGCAGGGCGTCTCGGCTTCGCCGGCTCCTTCTGCCCCCTCTGACCCCTCTGACCTCTCTGGTCCCTCTGCCCCCTCGGCCCGGTCGGTTTCGACGGCTTGGTCGGCTTGGTCGGCTTGGTCGGCTTGGTCGGCTTGGTCGGACCCCGAGGCTGCCTCGGCTGCGTCGGCCCCCTCGGCTGCGCCGGATCGCTCGGTCGCCTCGTCGGCTTGGTCGACAGGCCCGTACGACACCGCCTTGAGGGCTGTCAGCAGCGGCGCGACCGCCGGTTCGTGGCGCAACGGGAGATCGTCGCCGTCGATGTCCAGAGGCACGCCCGCCGCCGTCAGCGCACGGCGCACTGACGGGATGCCGCGGGTACCGGCGCGCACCAGGACGGCCATGTCGCTCCACGCGATGCCCTCCTCCAGGTGGGCACGGCGCAGGATGTCCGCGATGTTGTCGAGCTCCGTACCGGACGTCGGATACGTGTAGACCTCGGCCTTGCCGCCGTCGCGTACCGGCGCGAGGTCCCGGTGGGCGCGCACCTTGTCGGCAGGGAGGCGGGTCAGCGGCATCCGCTGGGTGATGCGGCGGGTCGCTTCGAGGAGGCGTGCTCCGGAGCGCCTGGACGTGGTGAGGACCTCGACGGGCGCGGGCGTGCCGTCGGCGCGCGGGAAGTCGCTCGGGAAGTCCAGGATGCCGTTCACGTCGGCGCCCCGGAACGCGTAGATCGACTGGTCCGGGTCGCCGAAGGCGACCAGTGTGCGGCCACCGCCCGCGAGCGCGTGCAGCAGCCGCACCTGCGCCGGATCGGTGTCCTGGTACTCGTCGACGAACACGGCGTCGTACTGCGCGGCGAGCTGATCGGCGACGTCCCTGCGGCCGGCCAGGAGCACGGCCCGGTGGACCAACTCGGCGTAGTCGAGCACGCCCTGCATGTCGAGCACGTCCAGGTACTCGGCGAGGAAGGTGGCGGCCGCGCGCCAGTCCGGGCGGCCGATGCGGCGCGCGAACGCGTCCAGGGCCGCCGGGCCGAGGCCCAGCTCGCGGCTGCGCGCGAGGACCGCGCGCACCTCGTCGGCGAAACCGCGCGTGGTCAGGCAGGCGCGCAGTTCGTCGGGCCAGCGCACGTGGGCGAGCCCGGCCCGCTCCAGGTCGATCTGGCCCGCGAGCAGCTCACGTACGGCGACGTCCTGCTCGGGGCCGGACAGGAGGCGCAGCGGTTCCGCGAAGAGGTCCGCGTCCTGGTGGGCACGGACGAGGGCGTAGCAGAACGAGTGGAACGTGGTCGCCTGGGGCGCGCGAGCGGCTCCTATGCGCAGCGCCATGCGGTCGCGCAGTTCGACGGCGGCCTTGCGGCTGAACGTGAGCACCAGGATGCGCTCGGGTGTGGTGCCCTTGGCGATGCGCGCGGAGACGGCCTCTACAAGAGTCGTGGTCTTCCCCGTACCGGGGCCGGCGAGGACGAGGAGCGGTCCGTGGGTGTGGTCAACCGCCGCGCGCTGATGTGCGTCCAGTCGAGGGGGGGCCACCGGAGCCGGCGGGGTACGCACCAGTCGATACGCGCCGGGGACCGCCTGTCGAGCCTGGTGCGGCGACAGGTGCCGGGTGGACGAAGAGGAGCTCACGTGGATCGCTGGTCCTGGTGGGTGTGCTGGTGGTCGAAACGCCGTCCGCGCAGAGCGGTGGCTACGGGGTGATGGAGGTGCCTGCCATCGACGGTTCCGTCGACGCTACGCCGTCGAGTGTGGCGGAAGCCGGGCTTCCGACGCCTCCCTCGTGTCCCTCTCGGCACAGGTGTGCTCTGTCTCACGAACGGACGCCGCCGTGGCGGAGTGCCCCGCGCGTCACGTTTCCCCCGTACGGGCCACAGGCACCCCACCCGCGCGCAGGATGGCCGAAGCTGTCAATTGTGAGCTTCCGTACGTGTCCGGCCGTCCCATCGCGCCCGCTTCATGTCGAGACGTGGCAGGTGGCCTTCGGCCGCACGGGAGGCTTCACGCAGCGGCGTGTTCTCCTCCCGGTAGTGGCCGAGCGCCCGCAGTTCGTGGCCCGGCAGCAGCGCTCCGTCCGCGCGCACCACACGCCACCACGGCACCGCGCCTCCGTAGAGCGCCATCACGCGGCCCACCTGGCGCGGACCGCCCTCCTCCAGCCACTCCGCCACGTCCCCGTACGTCATGACGCGGCCCGGCGGGATCAGCTCGGCGACCTCCAGGACCCGCTCCGCGTATTCGGGGTACTCGGGAAGTTCTCCCGCCGACCGGCTCTCCTCGCTCATCCGGCCCATCCTGCCGCATGGCACCGACAAGATGGAGGGACGTACGAGCGGTGCTCCGGTAAGACGTACAAGAAGGCGCTTGCCCGCGACTCCGCGCTCCTCGAATGCACCCTGATGCCCCCCTATGGCGATGGGACATGCCACCATCGTGCGGGCGGTGACTGGTGATACGAGATCAAGAAGAGACGACGGAGCAGAGCGTGCACCCCGACAAAGCGGAGGGCACCTCTGTGACACCGGCGCGCCCTGAAGAGACCGCCGACGAGGCGGTCGACGCGAAGCACGAAGAGCCTCTGCACGACCCCGACTGCGTCGACGCGGACGCGCACGCGGAGCGGGTCGAGGGCGACGAACCGCTGCTCCCCGCGCGCGTGCACCGTCCTTCCGATCTCATGCGCCTCCTCGTGGGGCTGCTCGCGATCGCCGTGCTGCTCGCCATCGCCGCGTTCGCGCACGCCACGACCTCGGGCTTCGCCCAGGACATCGACAAGGGCACCGGGCAGGCGCCCGACCTGCTGACGAAGTTCGCGGGCCTGGCGTCGAGCATCGCCATCCTTCTCGTACCGGTCGCGTTCGCGATCGAGCGGCTCATCAAGCGCGACGGGCTGCGGATCGCCGACGGCGTCCTCGCCGCCGTACTCGCGCACGGCGTGACGCTCGCGACCGACCTCTGGGTCGCCAAGGCCGCGCCGCAGTCGATCCAGGACGCGCTCACGAAGGTGTCGCCCGGCGACATCCACGCGCTGACCGATCCGGTGCACGGCTACTTGGCGCCCGTCATCGCCTACATGACGGCCGTGGGCATGTCCCGGCGACCACGCTGGCGCGTGGTGCTGTGGGTGGTGCTGCTGCTCGACGCCTTCGCGATGCTGGTCACCGGTTACACGACGCCGTTCTCGATCATCCTGACGATCCTCATCGGCTGGACCGTCGCCTACGGAACGCTGTACGCGGTCGGCTCCCCCAACGTGCGCCCCACCGGGCAGACGCTCCTCGCCGGTCTGCGGCATGTCGGCTTCCACCCGGTGAGCGCCGCCCGCGAGGAGGCCCACGAGGGCGCCACGGAGAACGGCGACCGAGGGCGGCGCTACTTCGTCACCCTGGAGGACGGACCGCCGCTCGATGTGACGGTCGTCGACCGGGAACAGCAGGCGCAGGGCTTCTTCTACCGCGTGTGGCGGCGCCTGACGCTGCGCGGCATCACGCAGCGCCGCAGCCTCCAGTCGCTGCGCCAGGCGCTCGAGCAGGAGGCGCTGCTCGCGTACGCCGCGATCTCCGCCGGGGCGAACGCGCCGAAGCTCATCGCCACCTCCGAGCTGGGTCCCGACGCCGTGATGCTCGTCTACGAGCACATCGGTGGCCGCTCGCTGGACGCGATGCCGGACGAGGAGATCACGGACGAGCTGCTGCACGACACCTGGCGTCAGGCGCAGGCACTCCAGTCGCGGCGGATCGCGCACCGGCGGCTCGCCGGAGACGCGATTCTGGTGGATCGTTCCGGCACGGTCATCCTCACGGACCTGCGCGGCGGCGAGATCGCCGCGGGCGATCTGGTGCTGCGGATGGACATCGCGCAACTGCTGACGACGCTGGGGCTGCGAGTGGGTGCCGAGCGGTCCGTCGCGTCCGCCGTCGCCGTCCTCGGCCCGGACACGGTCGCCGACTGCCTGCCCCTGCTCCAGCCGATCGCGCTCACCCGGTCCACCAGGGCCACCCTGCGCAAGCTCGGACGGGAACGCGCCCAGCGCGAGCGCGAGGCCGTCCTGGAGGCCTCCAGCAAGGCCAAGCAGACCCGGCTGGAGGAGTCCGGAGCCGAGGCCGACACGGACGGCAAGAAGTCCGTGCGCGCCGAGAAGAAGTCCGAGAAGGCCGAGCGGCAGGCCGAAAAGCGCGCCTTGGACGAAGCCCTGGACGAGGCCCGTGAGGAGGACCTGCTCACCCAGATCCGCCACCAGGTGCTGCGTATCCGGCCGCAGGCGCCCGTCGAACCGGCCCGCCTGGAGCGCATCAGGCCGCGCACACTGATCAGTTTCATCGCGGGCGCGATCGGCGCCTACTTCCTGCTGTCGCAACTCACGCACATCGACTTCGGCACCATCGTCAGCGAGGCCGAGTGGGGCTGGGTCGGGCTCGCGGTGCTGTTCTCCGCGCTCAGCTACTTCGCGGCCGCGATGAGCCTGCTGGGATTCGTTCCGGAACGCGTGCCCTTCATGCGGACCGTCGCGGCCCAGGTCGCCGGGTCGTTCGTGAAGATCGTCGCGCCTGCCGCGGTCGGCGGCGTCGCCCTCAACACGCGCTTCTTGCAGCGCGGTGGCGTCCGTCCCGGTCTCGCCGTCGCGAGCGTCGGCGCCTCGCAGCTGTTCGGCATGTGCAGCCACATCCTGCTGCTGCTGACCTTCGGCTACCTGACAGGGACCGAGAAGACGCCTTCCTTGTCACCGTCCCGGACCGTGATCGCGGGTCTGCTGACCGTCGCTGTTCTCGTCCTTGTGGTGACGTCGATCCCGTTCCTGCGGAAGTTCGTCGTCACGCGCGTGAGGTCGCTGTTCGCCGGTGTCGTGCCGCGCATGCTCGACGTGTTGCAGCGCCCCCGCAAGCTGCTCACCGGCATCGGCGGCATGCTGCTCCTGACCGCCTGCTTCGTCATGTGCCTGGACGCGTCGATCCGCGCTTTCGGGGACAACACGACGAGCCTGAGCCTGGCCAGCGTCGCGGTCGTCTTCCTCGCGGGCAACGCACTCGGCTCCGCCGCGCCGACGCCGGGCGGTGTGGGCGCCGTCGAGGCGACGCTGACGGTGGGCCTCATCGCGGTCGGCCTCCCCAAGGAAGTGGCCGCCCCCGCGGTGCTCCTGTACCGCCTGCTCACCTTGTGGCTGCCCGTGCTGCCCGGGTGGCTGTTCTTCAACCACCTGTCGCGCAAGGGCGCCCTGTAGCGTCGCGCGCGCTCCCCCGGCGCGCAGTCACTTCCAGGTGACGTGGTTGCCAGATGTCTCGGCTTCCACTCGGCGTCCAGGTGACTGGATTCTGGGTGACTCGGTTGCGTGACCAGCTTCCCTGGAAGTGGGACTTTCGGCCCGCGGGCGGCGCTCGGCACGGACGTAACGTGAGCTGGTGGGCCTGAATGTGCCCGGCAGGGAGTTCGGGTCATGCGTTCAGCAATCGTCATCGGCGGCGGAATCAGCGGGCTCGCCGCGGCCTGGGAACTGCGGAAGCACGCCGATGTCACCGTCCTGGAGAGCGCTCCGCGCGTGGGTGGCCAGCTGCGTTCCGTCTACGTAGCGGGGGTCCCGGTCGACGTGGGCGCCGAGGTGCTGACGGCGGAGCAGCCGGAAGCCCTCGCCCTCGCCCGTGACGTGGGACTCGCGGACGCGCTGCGCGAACCCGCCGACGCAGCCCTGTGCATCTGGTCGGACGGCGCTCTGCGTCCGCTGCCCGCCCGGCAGGTGAGGGGGATCCCCGCCGAGCCGGCCGCGCTCACCGGCACCGGCCTGCTGTCCGACGACGGCATCAATCGGCTGAGCCAGGAAGAAGCGCTTCCCGCGCACGGCCTGGAGGGCGACGTACCGGTCGCCGAGTACCTCGCGGGGCGGATCGGCAGAGAGGCCGTCGACCGCCTCGTCGACCCGCTGCTCGGCGCCCGCGGCGGCGGTCTCGCCGACCGGCTCTCGCTGCGGGCCGCGCTGCCCCGCCTCGCCGCCGTCGCCCGCCGGGGCGGGTCCGTGGTCCGGGAGGTGCGGGCCACCCTGTCCACAGCACCCTCCCCGGCCACGGCGGCGTACGGCGTCGACGGCGGCCTGGGCCGACTGCCGCAGGCCGTCGCGACGGCGAGCGGCGCCCGCGTCCTGACCGAGACGCGCGCGCACGAGGTGCGGCGCACACCGGCCGGACGCTGGCGGGTGCTGGCCACCACCGGGGACGGACCGCTCGTCATGGAGACGGACGCCGTGATCTGCGCGCTGCCCGCGGGCCCCGCCGCCGCGCTGCTGCGCCCGCACGCACCCGTCGCCGAGGCCGGGCTGGCCGGTGTCCGGCACGCGGGGACCGCCGTGGTCACCCTGGCCTTCGCCCGCGCGACGATGCCGCGACGCCCTCCCGAGGGGAACGGATACGTCGTCCCTCCTATCGAGAGACGTGCCACGCGGGAGGTCACCTTCTTGTCCAACAAATGGCGGCACGTGGACGACGCCGAACCAGGTCTCTTCTTGTTGCGCGCCTCTTTGGGACACATAGGAGAGGAGCACCGACTGGCCGTCCCCGACCGGCACTTGATACGCAGCGCCGTCGTAGAACTGCGGCTGGCCGTGGGCGCCTTAGGGGAGCCGGTCGCCGCGCGTGTCACCCGCTGGGAGAACGCTCTGCCGCAGTTCGACGTCGGCCATGGTGAGCGGATCGACACGATCCGAGCGGCGTTGAAGGCGCTGCCCGGCCTCGATGTGTGCGGCGCGGCCTACGCAGGCATGGATGTCGCGTCCTGTGTGGCCTCGGGCCGGGCCGCGGCCCTCCGGGTCGTGGCCGGGGCCGCGTATTGACGGACCCTCACCCGCACAGCCCGCAGCCCGAGCGCCCCGCACCGGGCCACCGCAGGATGGACGCATGCCCAATCCGTCCCGGCCCCGCGCCGCTGCCCTGGCCGTCTCCGCCGCCCTGCTCTCCGCCTCCCTCGCGGCTTGCAGCAGCGACGCGAAGGACGACGTGGATCTGCCGTCCCAGGCACTGAGCTGGAAGGACTGCCCCGCCCCTTCGGCGTCCGAGGGCGGCGGCGACGCTCCCTCCCCGCTGCCCGGCGGCGCCGAGTGGCAGTGCGCCACCATGAAAGCGCCGCTGAACTGGGACGACCCCGAGGGTGACACCATCGATCTCGCGCTGATCCGCGCGCGGGCGAGCGGTGACGAGGACCAGCGCATCGGTTCGCTGATCTTCAACTTCGGCGGGCCCGGCGGCTCGGGCGTCACGACCCTGCCGGCGTTCGGCTCCGACTACGCGAAGCTGCGCACCCGCTACGACCTCGTGAGCTTCGATCCGCGCGGGGTGGGCCGCAGCGCGGGCGTGGAGTGCGAGGACGACGAGCAGCTCGACGAGTACTTCGAGCAGGACTCGACGCCCGACGACGCGGAGGAGCAGAAGAAGCTCGTCGACAACATCACGTCGTTCAACAAGGCCTGCGACAAGAACTCCGGCACGGTCCTCCCCCACGTACGCACCACGGACGCGGCCCGCGACATGGATCTGATGCGCCAGGTCCTCGGCGACGACAAGCTGCACTACTTCGGGATCTCGTACGGCACCGAACTGGGCGGCGTCTACGCCCACTTGTTCCCCAAGAACGTGGGCCGCGCCGTGTTCGACGGCGTCGTCGACCCCACGCAGGACCCGGAGCAGGGCTCCCTCGGACAGGCCAAGGGCTTCCAGCTCGCCCTCGACAACTACGCGAAGGACTGCACGTCCAAGACCGAGGACTGCCCGATCGGGGACACGCCCGCGGAGGTCAAGGCCAAGATCGCCAAGCTCCTCAAGGAACTCGACGACAAGCCGATCCCGGGCATCTTCCCGCGTGATCTGACGCAGACCGCCGCCACCAACGGCATCGCCCAGTCCCTGTACTCGCAGGACTTCTGGGAGTACCTCACCGAGGGCCTTCAGCAGGCGTACGACGATGACGGCAAGATCCTGATGCTGCTGTCGGACTCGATGAACGGGCGGAACGAGGACGGCCGGTACAGCAACATCCAGGCCGCGAACGTCTCCATCAACTGCGCCGACGACAAGCCGCGTTACACCACCGAGGACGTCGAGGCGAAGCTGCCCGAGTTCCGCGAGGCCTCTCCGCTGTTCGGCGACTACCTCGCCTGGGGCATGCTCGGCTGCACGAACTGGGCGGTCGACGGCACCGCCGACCACCCCGACGTCAGCGCGTCGGGCTCCGCCCCGATCCTGGTCGTCGGGAACACCGGGGACCCCGCCACCCCGTACGAGGGCGCGCGGAAGATGGTGGACGCGCTCGGCGACGGTGTGGGCGTCGAGCTGACGTACAAGGGCCAGGGGCACGGGGCGTACGACAGCGACAGCACGTGCGTGCACAGCGCGGTGAACGACTATCTCCTCGACGGGACGGTCCCGAAAGAGGGAACGGTCTGCACCTGATCGCGGGGTTTTCCACAGGCCGGAGCAGATGTCTGCGGTGCCTCCTACGATGGCCTGACTGTCCTTCGAGCGAGGGCGGTCGAGGGGGGAGGTGCCATGGCGGCACAGGACGCGCATGCCCACGCGGGCGTACGCACACGCGCAGAACAGGGGGCCCGCGCCCGCAGGCTGGCGGTGGTCGCCGCGGTGGCGATCGGCCTGGTCGCGGGCTGCAGTTCGGGCGGGGAAGGCGGAAGGGCCGATCCGAAACCGCCCGCCGCGGGCAGCGGCGAGGCATCGCGCTCGGGGAGCTCGACACCGCGCGCCGCGGCGCTGCCCGCGCTCCCTTCCTCGATCACCGGGCAGCGCCTCGACTGGGGTCGCTGTACGTCGACCGGGAGCGCGCCCGCGCCCGGCTCCGACTGGCGGTGCGCGAAGCTCAAGGCACCGCTCGACTACGCGAAGCCGGACGGGCCGACGATCGACATCGCCCTGATCCGGGCCGAGGCACGCGGCGACCGGGGCGAGCGGATCGGCTCGCTGCTGTTCAACTTCGGCGGCCCGGGCGGTTCCGGTGTGGATCTGCTGCCGGCCTTCGCACCGCAGTACGCGAAATTGCGCGAGCGCTACGACCTGGTCAGCTTCGATCCGCGCGGGGTCGCGGCGAGCCGTGGTGTGCGGTGCCGCAGCGACAAGGAGACGCAGGCCGCGGAGTCCGTCGACCTCACTCCGGACACGGCCGGGGAAGAGAAGGCGTACTTCAAGGACGCCGCCGACTTCGGGCAGGGCTGCCGCACGGCAGGTGACCTGCTGGGTCATGTGTCGACCATCGAGGCGGCCCGCGACATGGACCTGATGCGGCAGGTGCTCGGGGACGACGAGCTGCACTACATGGGCGTCTCGTACGGCACCGAACTGGGCGGCGTCTACGCCCACTTGTTCCCCGACAAGGTGGGCCGGCTCACGCTGGACGCGGTGGTCGACCCGACAGCGGGACGGGTCGGGCAGGCGGAGAACCAGGCGCGCGGCTTCCAGCGCGCGCTCGACAACTATCTGAAGTCCCGCGGCAAGGACCCGAAGGAGGGCTCGCGCGAGATCGCGGCGCTCCTGAAGCGCCTGGACGAACACCCTCTCCCGACGTCGGGCGGCCGGGAGTTGAACGAGTCGCTCGCGACGACCGGCATCGCGGTCACTCTGTACAGCAAGAACAGCTGGCCCGCCCTGACCCGGGGGCTCAAGGACGCGGAGAAGGGCGACGGCACCTCGCTCCTCGCGCTCGCCGACTCGTACAACGACCGTGACGCGAGCGGTCATTACGGCACATCGAGCCACTCGCAGCGCGCGATCTCCTGCCTGGACGACAAGGTACGGCCGACGGCGGCGGAGACGAAGAAGCGGCTGGCGAGGTTCCGGGAGATCTCGCCGGTCTTCGGCGCGTACATGGGCTGGGACACGGCGGGCTGGTGCCACGACTGGCCGGTCGCGGGTCAGTGGAAGGACCCGGAGGTGAGCGCGCCGGGCGCGGCGCCGGTGCTCGTGGTGGGCAACACGGGAGACCCGGCGACGCCGTACGAGGGTGCGCGGCGGATGGCCGACGAGTTGGGCAAGGGTGTCGGCGTCGAGCTGACGTGGAAGGGCGAGGGGCACGGCGCGTACGGCTCCGGCAGCTCCTGCGTCGACTCGGCGGTCAACGACTATCTACTGGAGGGTCGAATACCGCGCGACGGCACGGTGTGCTCCTGACCGCGGTCGCTCCCGACATGCCCGACGGGCCCCGCGCGCAGTGCGCGAGGCCCGTCGGGAGAAGTCGCAGCCGGGTGGTGGCCCGGCGGGCCGGCTAGTAGACCGGCTTGCTCGGCTCGATCTGGTTGACCCAGCCGATGACGCCGCCGCCGACGTGCACGGCGTCCGCGAAGCCCGCGGACTTCAGCACGGCGAGGACTTCCGCACTGCGGACACCCGTCTTGCAATGCAAGACGATCTTCTTGTCCTGCGGCAGTCCTTCGAGGGCGGTGCCCATGAGGAACTCGTTCTTCGGGATCAGCTTGGCGCCCGGGATGGAGACGATCTCGTACTCGTTCGGCTCGCGGACGTCGATGATCTCGATGCTCTCGCCGTCGTCGATCCACTCCTTGAGCTGCTTGGGAGTGATCGTCGAACCGGCGGCCGCCTCCTGCGCCTCTTCGGACACGACACCGCAGAAGGCCTCGTAGTCGATGAGCTCGGTGACGGTCGGGTTCTCACCGCAGACCGCGCAGTTCGGGTCCTTGCGGACCTTGACCTGGCGGTACTGCATCTCAAGAGCGTCGTAGATCATCAGGCGGCCGACCAGCGGGTCGCCGACGCCGGCCAGGACCTTGATCGCCTCGGTGACCTGGATGGAGCCGATGGACGCGCACAGCACGCCCAGGACGCCGCCCTCGGCGCAGGAGGGGACCATGCCCGGCGGCGGGGGCTCCGGGTACAGGCAGCGGTAGCACGGCCCGTGCTCGGACCAGAAGACCGAGGCCTGGCCGTCGAAGCGGTAGATGGAACCCCACACGTAGGGCTTGTTGAGCAGCACGCACGCGTCGTTGACGAGGTACCGCGTCGCGAAGTTGTCGGTGCCGTCGACGATCAGGTCGTACTGGCTGAAGATGTCCATCACGTTGTCGGCCTCGAGCCGCTCTTCGTGGAGGATCACGTTCACGTACGGGTTGATGCCGAGGACCGAGTCCTTCGCGGACTCCGCCTTCGAGCGGCCGATGTCGGCCTGGCTGTGGATGATCTGACGCTGCAGGTTGGACTCGTCGACCTCGTCGAACTCCACGATGCCCAGCGTGCCCACGCCGGCGGCGGCCAGGTACATGAGGGCCGGGGAGCCGAGGCCGCCGGCGCCCACGGCCAGCACCTTGGCGTTCTTCAGCCGCTTCTGCCCGTCCATCCCGACATCCGGGATGATCAGGTGGCGGGAGTACCTGCGGACCTCGTCTACGGTGAGCTCAGCAGCTGGCTCGACCAGGGGTGGCAGCGACACGGGGACTCCGTTGGTCGGTTTCTACGTACGGTTGTTCCGTCTGTAACACTGCCACGCCCCCCTTCATTCCGAGACACCTGGTCCGATACGCGAGACGATCTCGTCCCAGTAACCGGGCATCGACTCCCAGGGGGCGCTCGGGCCACCGCGGTCCGTGCGGTCGGTGAAGTAGATGGTGCCGGCGCCCTGCCAGCGCGCGATGCGCAGCGCCTCTTCCAGATGCCCTCGGGGCATGCCGTGGACGAAGTGGCAGAACCGCTCGGGCGGATAGTCGGCGGTCCATTCGGCGACCTGCGACCAGCGGTAGTCGCTCCAGGGGCCGGAGAACGTCACCAACTGGTCGGCGGTCTCGGCGTATCCGGGGTACGGGTGGGTGCCGTGGCCGAGCACGATGTACGCGTCGTCGACGAGCGCGCGCAGCGTCGTGACGGTGCGCCGGACCTCGGGGAGGGCGGCCCGCTCGGTGGGGCAGCGGTCCACGGAGAAGCCGTCGACCTGGTACCAGTCCAGGAAGCGGTGGGCGTCGGAGACGAGTTCACCGAAGGAGCGGGCGCCGTAGGTCATGTCCAGGTGACCAAGGACACGTACTCCCGCGTTGCGAAGCCGGCCCGCCGCCGCCAGGCAGTGGGGGTCGGGGCGGGCCCCCGGCCCATTGGCGACATTGAGGACAACCCAGTGCAAAGGGGTTGCCGGGCGGGTGAGTTCGCCCCATTCGGTGGGGGCGACGAGGGGGTGGGCGAATCCTGGGACGCCGAAGCCCAGGCGTACATCAGTGCTCGACTGGCCGGTCGTGACAGGGGTCAGATACGGCATGCCGCCTCCATCCAGATGTCGGCGAGGGACTCTTCGAGGTTGATGCGCGGACGCCAGCCGAGCCGGTCGCGCGCGGTGCGCACGTCGGCCTGCTGCCAGCTGCCGCAGCCGTCGGGGTACGGGTACGCGGCGGCCGACGGGCCGTGCATCCCGTGGTCGGATTCGGTGCGCGGGTGGGCGACGGATTGCCTCAGCCCGAGAGACGGCGCGTCCAGTTCGTGGAGAGCGCCGCCGAATCCGGCGACGCGGGCGAGCACGGCGGCCGCGTCCCGCAGTCGGACGGCGCGGCCCGAGCCGATGTTGATGACGCCCTGTGCGGCGGAGAGGGACGCGGCGTGCACGGCGCGGGCCACGTCCCGTACGTCGATGAAGTCGCGCTGTGCGCCGAGGCCGCCGAGTTTCAGTTCGCCGTCGCCGGCCTGCATCGCGCGGCGCATCGCCTCGGCGAGCCGGCCGAGCGGGGATCCGGCCGGGGTGCCGGGGCCTGCGGGCGAGAAGACGCGCAGGACGACGGCGTCGAGGCCGGAGCCGAGGACCAGTTCGGTGGCGGCGAGCTTGCTGACGCCGTACGGGCCGCCGGGGCGGGGCACCGCGTCCTCGGCGGTGGACGAGCCGGGCTGCGACGGGCCGTACTCGGCGCCGCAGCCGATCTGTACCAGTCGGGCGCCGCAGCCGCTGCGGCGCAGGGCCTCGCAGACGGTGGCGACGGCGACGGTGTTGTGCCGGGTGAGGTCGCGGGCGCCGCCGCGGGTGGCACCGGCACAGTTGATGACCACTCCGGGGTGGACGGCGTCCAGGAAGCGGGTGAGCGCGCCCGGGCTGCCGGTGGCGAGGTCGAAGCGGACGTCGGCGTCGTCGCCTCGGCCGAGCGCGGTCAGCTGCACGGCGGGGTCGGCGAGCAGCCGGTCGGCGACGAAGCGGCCGAGATATCCGTTGGCTCCGATCAGCAGGACCCTCATCGGGCACCTCCGGCGGTGCGCGTTCGGAGCGCTCCCGGCGCCGCGCGTCGAGCGCGCCGGTCGTGGGTTCCGCGCTGCCCGTGAGGTCCGGAGTATCCGGCATATCCGGTGCCTCCGGGAGGAGGGGTGGTCATCTGGCGTTCTCCTTAGGGGTGTTGCCGTGGATCGGTTCGTCCCGCGGTGTCGGCCCCGCGGGATGTGGGTGGTTCTTGTCATGCGGCGCGCGGTGGGCGTGGCGGCCCGGCGCGTTCGGTGGCGTAGGAGACGGCGACGGCGCCGAAGAAGGTGGGGGTGGTGAGGGCGGCGGCGGTCATGGCGTACCGCCCGCCCCGTCGGTGTGGGCGTGCGCGGAGGCGCGGGTCAGCGTGCGGGTGGCGTGGACGAGCAGGGCGAGCGCGGCGACGGCGCAGGCCGTGGCGGGGACGACGCCCGCGCCCGCCGCGTCGACGGCCGCCTCGACCGGGGTGCCCAGGACGTCGCAGCCGGGCAGTCGCGCGGCGAAGACCAGCGCGACAGCCAGGGCCTCGGCCGCGGCGGCCGCGCCGAGTACGACGGTGGGGGCGTGGGTGCGTCCGTGCGCGGTGAGGAGTCGGGCGAGCAGGAGCAGGACGCCCAGGGCGCCCGCGGCGGCGTAGTCCGCGTCCTGGTCGAGCAGGGATCCGGCCAGGGCGAGGAGCACGGTCAGGGCGAGAGCGAACAGGAGGACGGATCCGAGGAGCAACGGCCGCGCGGAGGAGGCGAATTCGGCGAGGCCGCGGCTGGTGGCGAGTCGGCGGCGGGCACCGGCGATGAAGAGGTGCGCGCACCAGGTGGCGGGCGCCACGGCGGCGGCGAGCGCGAGGACCGGGGCAAACGACGGAGCCCAGGCCCCGTCGGGCCCGCCGGCCAGCGCGGCGTTCAGGAGGCCGTCGCCGAGCAGTGCGTAGCCGAGCAGCCACCAGACCCACAGGCGGGTGGCCGGGGCGGTCGAGCCTTCGGCGGCGCGCAGGGGCCGTGCCGCAGGGTCGTGCGCAGGGCGGCGGCGACGGCGAGCGCTGCGCCGACGCCGACGGCCAGTCGGGCGGTGCCGCCGGTGGCGGTGAGGGCCGGCAGCGCGAGCGCGCAGACGGCGCCCGGCAGCAGGGCGAGTCCCGCCCACGCGCCGCGCACGCCGGTCGGCTCGGCCGGGGCGACGATGAGCAGCTCGCCCGGGTCGCCGTCCCTCGGCATGCGCGCGTACATCTCCTCGGCGAGGGAGAAGACGTCCTTGTGGCGGTAGCGGGCGGCGGTGCGGTCGGTCACGCCGCGGGCTTCCAGCCCGGCCGCGATCTCCAGTGGATCGACGGCGCGCTCGCACAGGTCGCGGTGCCGGTGCATGAGGACCTTGACCGGGTCGGCTCCTGAACGGCGTTGCTGTGTGCGGGAGTTGGCGAGGCGACCGTCCGCACGGATGGCGGGGGTGGTAGCGGTGTCAGTGGTCGTGGCGGCACTGGGGGAACCCGGGCGCGCGCCTTCGCCGCCCCGTCCCGAGTGGGCCACGCCGCCCGGGGCAGCCGAACCGCCTGAGCCGCCCGAGCCATCGCGAGCTCCGCCGTCGGCACGGGCGCCGGCGCCGGTGCCGACCCGCCACGCCCCGGGAGTCTCCAACAGCCCTTCGTCCAGGTCGTCGCCGAACCCCTCGTCCAGCGCCTCGCCCAAGCGCTCGTCCAGAGCACCGAGAGCATCGAGGTCGCCGAGACCACCCCGCCCGTCCCGTTCGGCCGTCGGCGGCATCGCGGTCAGCGCCTCCTGGGATCCAGCACCCCAGGCTCCGGCGCTCACCGGCACGCGCGGCACATCCGCACCGGAACTCACCGGCACCCGAGGCACATCCACACCGGCACTCACCGACATCCGAGGCACATCCACACCGGCGCTCACCGGTACCCGGGGCACATCCGCCCCGGCGGCTCCACGCTCGCGCTCGCGCCTGTCGTCCGTACCGTCTCGGCCGTCCCGCCCGCTCATAGATCCCTCTCCCCGCTGCCCTGCGTCACACCGGCCAACTGCTCCCGCTCCCGACCGGCACCGTCATCCCCGTCATCCACTCCGGCCCCCGGCCGCGAACCCGAACCAGACCCCGAACCCGCACTCGGACCCGCGTCGCCCTCAGACATCTCGGCCTCAGACATCTCGGCCTCAGGCGCCTGGCCCTCCGGCACAGCGCCGGACCGCGACGCCCAACTGGGCTCCCCCGCACCGGCGGACCGTCCGGCGAGCCAGGTCCCGCCGGCTCCGGCGCCGCCCGGCGCCGTCCACCGCCCCGGTACATGCGCCTCCGGCGGGTGGGAGAACGGCAGCGGCTCCCCGGCGTCGTCCAGAGCCTCCCGGCGGACCGGGCAGTGCGACACGATCTCCAGGTAAATGCCGCGAAATGCCGCGACGTTCTGTTCGACGGTGAACAGCTCCAGCGCCCGCGCCCGAGCCGCCGCTCCGAGCCGGTCACGGCGCTCGGGGTCGCGCAGCAATGCCACGCAGGCCTCGGCCAGCGCCTTCGGGTTGCGCGGCGGGACGACGAGGCCGGTGCCGCCGATGACCTCGACGACGGCGCCCACGTCGGTCGACACCGTGGCGCGCCCGCAGAACATGGCCTCGACCAGGCTGATCGGGAAGCCCTCGACGACGCTCGACAGGACGACGACGCTGCCCGCGCCGTAGGCGTCGGCGAGGTCGGGCGCTTCGGGGCCGCCGAGCTCCTCGAAGGAGACGGGGTTCTCGCCGACGGCGTGGATGCCCTCCGCCTCGTCGGGGAACAGTTGCGCGGCGAGCGCCTTGCAGTGCCCGAGGTACGCCTCGGCCTCGGGGTCCTCGGAGCGCTCAGGACCCGGCCCGCCCGCGGCGGCCGCGACCGCCCTGCGCGGCATCGCCCATACGATCCGCAGCCGCGCCTTCGGTTCTTCCTTGCGGATCTCGGCGAAGGCGTGCAGCAGGGAGATGAGGTCCTTGGAAGGGTCGATCCGGCCGACCCAGACGAGGGTGTCGGGCTCCCCCGGCTCCTCCCGCTCGCCGACCTCCGCGAAGCGCGAGGCCTCCATGCCAGGGTGCACGGTGCGCAGCTTGGCGCGGTCGGCGCCGCACCGCTCCTGCCAGCGCCGGGCGTGGGTGTTGCCCGGGGTGATGACGGCGGCCTGCCGGTAGACCTCGGCGGCGAGGCGGCCGTGGAAGGCGGCGAGCAGCGCGCGGACGGGCGCGCTCAGGTCGGCGTCGCCCGCGGCGATGTAGCGGGCCCTGAGCTGCACCCCGTACTCCGTGACGAGCAGCGGGACGCCGAAGAAGCGTTTGGCGACCAGACCGGGCAGGGCCGCAGCCCCGCCGGACGTCGCATGGCACAGGTCGACGGAGCCGAGCCCTCCGCCGTCGTACGACCCGGAGGCGTCGTCGTACCAGTCGAGGGAGAGCGGGCGCAGCGCGCGCTCCATGTGCACGGAGAAGGCGAGCAGGTCGGGCACCCGGGCGGCGCGGGCCGCACGCAGGGCGCCGGGCGCACGACAGGCGCGCTCCAGGATGCGCATGGCCGCTTCCGAGCGCAGCGCGTGGCCGAGGCCGCCTTCGTGGCGGGCGAGTTCGGCGAGTCCGTACAGCGCGTTGGCGAAACGGTCCGCCTCGGCGTCGGCGACGCCGGGACCGCCCGGCGCGCCGCCGGCGGGAGCACCACAGACGACGGCCTCGACCAGTTCCGCGTACAGGGCGTTGAACCGGCGCCGTGCGCGCCAGCGCAGGCCGCCACCCCGCACTCCGTCCTCGTAACCCGAGTGCGCCGAGTGCGCCGAGTGCGCCGAGTGACCCGAGTAGTCCGATCCTCCGGAGCCCGTCGCGCCCGGCGTCCACATCGGCGCGGTCCGCACGCGGCTGACCTGCGGGGGCAGTTCCAGCCACCCCGCGTCCTCCTGCTGCTGGCTGCGGCTGAGCGCGTAGATGTCGAACTCATGCTGCTCGAGACCGCGCACAAGCCGGTCGCACCAGAGTCTGGCCTCACCGCTCACATACGGATAGCCACCCTCGGTAAGCAGTCCGATGCGCACGAGTACACCCCCGATCTCCCTTGTGGGGAGCCGCCGTTGACCCGGCGGCTCGCAGCGGGACGAACGTATGCGGACATGCCGGTGGCGTGATGGACGGTTGTCCATCACGCCACCAAAAGGGGTGAACGGTCGTAACTTTCCCGCGCGCGTGACGTTCAGTCGCGCTAAGAGATCAATCAGCTACGAAAAACTACGGAGCGTCAACCGTTGGGAAACGCCCAGGGGTTGGCCTTGCACGTGATCCCGTCGAAGGTCAGGAACTTGGTCTGCTGCTGCATGACCGGCGCAGGCGCGCCGTCCTGCGAGCAGGTCACGTGGTTGAAGCCGAGCCGGTGGCCGACCTCGTGGTTGATGAGCATCTGCCGGTACGGGTGGATGGCGCGGGCGCCGAGTTCCTTGTCGTACGTCGTGGAGCCCTGGGCCCAACGGTAGGCGTTGATCATCACGCGGTCGGTGGCGGCGGAGTCGCACGACACGTTGTCCACGGTCGTGTCGAGCCCCGACTTCGCGCACCAGTCCGCCGTCGTGCCCGGACTCGCCAGCGTGATCACGAAGTCCGGCTTGCCGGACGAGATCCGCTCGAAGGTGCGCGCCCCGTCGTGGGCCCAACTCCGCTTGTCGTTCAGGGTCTTCTGGACGGCCTGCGCGAACAGGGTGCCGTCGAGCCCGAGCCCCTTCTCCACGTCGACCCGGTAGCGGAACTTCTGTCCCTTGCCCGGCGCCTTGTCGAGTCCGGCGATCGCCTCGAACTTCCCCGACGCCTTCAGGTTCGCCGCGAGCGGGTACTTCTTGGCCATCTTCTGCGCGTACGTCGCCGGCGCGGCCTGCGCCGTGCGCGACGGGGTGGCCCGGTCGTCCGAGCGCGACGCGGAGCCGTCCTTGACGCGCGCGCCGTCCGCGGCCCGCGCCTGCACGCCGCCCGACGACCCGCCGTCCCGGCCCGTGACCTGTCCGGCGACGACGACCGCGAGCGCGGTGGTGACGGCCGCGGCGGCGATGCCCGTATAGGTGAGCCCTTGCCGCGCTTCTCCCGAGGCGCGTCGGCCTCCGGCAGCGGCTCGCGCACCGGCAGGGGCGGTTCGTCGTCCCAGTCGGTGACGGCGGCGTACGGGTCGCGCGGCGCGGGCGGTGCGCCGTCGAACGCGTCGACGTAGTCCTGGCGCGGTCGCGGACGCGGTATCGACGGCTGCCCGGCGGTCGCGCCGAGTCCGCGCGCCGGAGGGACCGGTCCCGCGCCGGGCGCGCCCCAGCCGCCGCCCTGTTCCCGCTGCTCCGGGTGGCCGCCCCGCACCTGCGGAGCGCTCGGCCGCGCGGGCATGTGCCCGGCCCCCGCCGCCTGGGCGGGCCCCCTGCGTCTGCGCCCTGAGCCGGGCCCGGGGTGCGAGGGGTCCGGCGCCGGGGGCGCTACGGGTATGTCGGCGGTATCGCCGTTGTCTGCCGGTCCTCGGCGGCTATGCCGTCCCACAGGCCGCCTCAGCTCCCCAATTCCGTATCAGTACCGCCGCTGCCACTACCACTGCCGCTACCACCGCCGCTGTTACTGCTCCCGCCCCCACCACCGGCACCGCCCGAACCACCGGCACTGCCGCTCGCCGCATGATCGCGTCCGCGACCCTGCCGCCCCCGCCCTTCGCTCAACTCACCGAGCCCACTCAACCCACCGAGCTCACTCGACTCGCGCAGTTCACTCAGCTCACTCACTTCACTGAGCTCGCTCGGGCCACTCACATCACTGGAGCCGTTCACTTCGCTCGCGCCACCGGCGCCAGCGCCGGCCCGCTGGTTCACCGTACCGGTGTCCGCGACGAGTTCCCTGAAGGCCGTCGCGACCGTCTCCGGGTACTCCATCATCGCGACGTGTCCCGCGTCCGGCAGCGTGAGCAGCCGCGAGTCACGGAAGGCCCGCGCCGCGCGCGCCGCCATCCGGTACGAGACCAGCAGGTCACGGCCGCCGTACACGAGCAGCGTCGGCGCGAGCACCCGCTCGGCCTGACGCCACAGACCGTGCTGGCCGCCGAGCGTGTACGCGTTCACGACGCCGCGCGCGGAGCGGGCCATCGCGTCCCAGAAGTACGGGAGTCGCAGCCGCCGCTCCATCTCGTCCACGGCGGCGCGGAAGCCTTCCGGAGTGACCCGGTTCGGATCTCCGTAGCACAGGGCAGTGACGCCGCGGACGCGCTGCTCCGGTGTCCATTCCCTGGTCAGGCGCGTGAAGAGCGAGGCCACGCCGGGCACCGCGAGCAGTCCGGTCGGCAGTGCGGTGCGCTGCACGCGGATCTCCGGCAGCGCCGGCGAGACCAGCGTCAGCGTCCGTACGAGGTCGGGACGTACGGCGGCGACGCGGGTGGCGACGGCGCCGCCCAGCGAGTTCCCGAAGAGGTGGACGGGTCCGCGGCCCTGCGCGTCGAGGTAGCGGATGACGGCGCGGGCGTGGCCGGTCACCGAGTAGTCGCCGTCGTCCGGTGGGGGCGAGTCACCGAAGCCGGGCAGGTCGACGGCCTCGCCGTCGACGATGTCCTCGAGCAGCGGCATCAGTGCCGACCAGTTCTGCGAGGAGCCGCCGAGCCCGTGGACGTACAGCGCGGGGGCGAGCCCTTCGCGCGTTCCCGGCCGCGACCGGACCGACAGGGTCAGGCCGGGCAGACCGACCGATCGCAGCCGCTCTCCCTCCACGACCCTGACGGTGCCCGGCTTGGGCACTGCGGCGGCGATGGCGGGGGGCACGCGCGGCGGATCGGTCGAAGCCATGCGGCATATGTTACGAGACGATCACGCAGTGGATCGTGTGTTCGCCGTCACAGCTCGTGCCCACCTCTCCCCAGAACTTCCCCGCGCCCCACGGGCGCGTGCGGCATCGAGATCGCATAGCGCCCCGATCGGGTGTCTCCTACGCTCGATATCAGGGCACCCGCCCACGTGACGACAGTGAGGAAGGGAGCCATTCATGACGGTCGACCCCAGCGATCCCGACACCTTCGAGGACCGCCGCCCGCCGGAGATCGACGTAGAAGCCCCCGAGGCCGACGCGGCCGAGCAGTCGACGGAGCTCGCCCCCGAGGAGGACGACGCCCCGGTCGAGGCCGCCGACCCGGACGGCGCGAACGAGGCGGATCGGGCGGAACAGGCCAGGGTGGTCGCGCTCGACGAGGACGACTATCGGTGAGGTGACGCCGGTATGCGCCGCTTTGCGTCCGCGGACGGGCCAGGACGGACTCCGCGCGGCTTTCACAGCCGTCCGGTCCGTGAAATTCTGCGCTCGCACCGCGCACATCTTGGTTACCCAAAAGTACGATGACGGCACGGCGCACACCGCGTACGGACGATTTTGGGAGGCGGCGTGACAGCCATCGAGCAGACGGAGGCAGCGCGCCCCAAGGGCACACGCCTGCCGCGCCGTGCCCGACGCAACCAGCTCCTGGGCGCTGCCCAGGAGGTTTTTGTCGCACAGGGGTACCACGCGGCCGCGATGGACGACATCGCCGAGCGCGCCGGAGTCAGCAAGCCGGTGCTCTACCAGCACTTCCCGGGCAAGCTCGAGCTCTACCTCGCGCTGCTCGACCAGCACTGCGAGTCGCTCCTCCAGTCGGTCAGGACGGCGCTGGCGTCCACGACGGACAACAAGAAGCGCGTCGAGGCGACGATGGACGCCTACTTCGCGTACGTCCAGGACGAGGGCGGCGCGTTCCGCCTGGTCTTCGAGTCGGACCTGACGAACGAGCCGGCGGTGCGCGAGCGCGTCGACCGGGTCAGCCTCCAGTGCGCCGAGGCCATCTCGGACGTGATCGCCGAGGACACCGGTCTGTCCAAGGACGAGTCGATGCTGCTCGCGGTGGGTCTGGGCGGTGTCTCGCAGGTCGTGGCGCGCTACTGGCTGTCCAGCGCGAGCCCGGTCCCGCGCGAGAAGGCGGTCCAGCACCTGACGTCGCTGGCCTGGCGCGGCATCGCGGGCTTCCCGCTGCACGGCGCCGAAGGGCACTGAGAGGCCGCTGAGGCGCCACTGTCCCCCCGGGGCACTTTTGTTCCCACGCGGTTGTTCGCTCTTGGCGTGCAGCCGGGGCACCGGGAGCCTCGTCCGGCCGGGCTATCTTTGCTGCGTACGGCGCGCGGTCGTCCGCGCACATCACGGATCGTCGGAGGGACAAGGCCGTGGAGGTCAAGATCGGCGTGCTGCACACGCCCCGCGAGATCGTTCTGGAGAGCGGCCAGTCCGCCGAGGAGGTCGAGAGCGCGGTGTCCGCAGCGCTGGCCGGCAAGGCGCAGCTGCTCTCCCTGACGGACGACAAGGGCCGCAAGGTCCTCGTCCCGGCCGAGCGCCTCGCCTACGTGGAGATCGGCGAGCCGACGGTGCGGAAGGTGGGCTTCGGCCCGCTGTAGGCAGCCCGGGACACACCGGAACGACAGAAGAAGGCCCGACGGCATCCCGCCGTCGGGCCTTCTTCTGTCGTTCCTTCTTCTCTGTTCCCCGCCAGGTCCTACGGCCCTTACCAGGTCTTCCGCTTTCACGGCGGACGCACAGCGAATGCACACGAGGAGGGTTGCATTCCGGGTGCCAGGGGTAGACCCGCTACGACCGTTTTGCACCTACCGGCCGCGCGGGAGGGACCCTCACCATGCTCCTCGAAGCTCTCGGATCCGCACTGCTCGGCCTGGCTCTCGCCATGGCCGCCGGCCATCGGCTGCCGCACCGTCTTCCGTCGCGCACCCTCGTACTGCCGACCGGAGTCGCGGGCGCCCTGTTCGGGGCGTTCGTCACCCACAGCGCTCTGGGCCCCGGCCATGTGATCGCGACGCTCGTGGGAGCCGTCGTGATGGCGGTGGCCCTGCTGTCGCTGCTGCTGCGCCCGGCCCGGGGCAGAGCGCGGCAGCTGAGTCCGTACGCGTAGCGGCGCCGCACACAAGGGCTCCGCAACCGGACGACCGGGTCAGGCCGCCAGGCCGAGCGCCGCCATCCGCTTGGTGTGCGCCTCCGTGATCCGCGAGAACATCCGGCCGACCTCGGCGAGGTCGAAGCCGTCGGCCACGCCCCCGACCAGCATCGTGGAGAGCGCGTCGCGGTCCGCGACCACGCGCTGCGACTGCGACAGGGCCTCGCCCATCAGACGTCGCGCCCAGAGCGCGAGCCGCCCGCCCACGCGCGGGTCCGCGTCGATCGCGGCGCGCACCTTCTCGACGGCGAACGAGGCGTGCCCCGTGTCGTCGAGGACCGCGAGGACCAGCTTGCGGGTGTCCGAGTCGAGCCGGGCCGCGACCTCGCGGTAGAAGTCGGAGGCGATCGAGTCGCCGACGTACGCCTTGACGAGGCCCTCCAGCCAGTCCGACGGGGCGGTCTGGCGGTGGAAGCCGTCCAGCGCGGCGACGAAGGGGTCCATCGCGCCGGTCGGCTCCGCGCCGACCGCGGAGAGCCGGTCGCGCAGCTGCTCGAAGTGGTGGAACTCGGCGGACGCCATCTTCGCCAGCTCGGCCTTGTCGGCCAGCGTCGGCGCCAGCTTCGCGTCCTCGGCGAGCCGTTCGAACGCCGCAAGCTCTCCGTACGCGAGGGCGCCCAGCAGGTCCACGACGGCGGCGCGGTAGTTCTCGTCCGCGGACGCGGTGGCCCAGTCCTGGGCCGCGATACCGGTCACGGCGGGGGTCTCTTCGGCGGACGGCGTGGCGTTGTCAGGCGTCTCCATGAAGCGCACAATAGCCCGCTCACCGCTCACCGGAAGTCCCTGGTCAAGGAGTGTGACGACGGCTACGTGACCAATTCGGCCGTCGCACATGCGGATTTCCGGGGTATGGTGGTAATGAGCCCGCCGAGTGCAAGCCAGCTTTCTGGTACTTGCGCGTATATGCGACGGGCCGCACGAATGAGGATGCCCGGTCGGTGGCCCGATCGGCTCCGACCCGACAGCCCTCCGGGTCGTACGTCACAAGACGTACGGATCGAGGAGGGGCCCCCTCAGCGGCACGAGCGCTCGAGCGTCGGCAGTGGTCCCGCGCCACCCGGTCCGTCCCGCACTCGCGGTCACGAGACCGGCGTACCAACGGCACGGCACTGGCACGGTCACGACCCCCGCGTTCGCCTCACGCCGCACCTCACAGAAGAGGCAACACCCTGACTACGCAGACTTCTACATTCCGTCAGCTCGGGATCCTTCCCGAGACCGCCGAAGCCCTTGAGGCCGTCGGCATCGTCACTCCCTTCCCCATCCAGGAGATGACCCTCCCCGTCGCCCTGACCGGCACGGACGTCATCGGCCAGGCCAAGACCGGCACGGGCAAGACCCTCGGTTTCGGTCTGCCGCTCCTGGAGCGCGTCACCGTCCCCGCGGACGTCGAGGCGGGCCGGGCCAAGCCCGAGCAGCTGACCGACACCCCGCAGGCGCTCGTCGTCGTCCCCACGCGCGAGCTGTGCACGCAGGTGACCAATGACCTGCTCACCGCCGGCAAGGTGCGCAATGTGCGCGTCCTCGCCATATACGGCGGTCGGGCGTACGAGCCCCAGGTCGAGGCCCTCAAGAAGGGCGTCGACGTCATCGTCGGTACGCCCGGACGCCTTCTGGACCTCGCGGGCCAGAAGAAGCTGGACCTCTCGCACGTGAAGGCGCTCGTCCTCGACGAGGCCGACGAGATGCTCGACCTGGGCTTCCTGCCCGACGTCGAGAAGATCATCAAGCTGCTTCCGGCGAAGCGTCAGACGATGCTGTTCTCGGCGACTATGCCGGGCGCCGTCATCGGCCTGGCCCGCCGCTACATGTCGCAGCCCACGCACATCCGCGCCACCGCGCCGGACGACGAGGGCAAGACGGTCGCGAACACCAAGCAGCACGTGTTCCGCGCGCACAACATGGACAAGCCGGAGATGGTCGCGCGCATCCTCCAGGCCGACGGCCGCGGGCTCGCGATGATCTTCTGCCGGACGAAGCGGACCGCCGCCGACATCGCCGAGCAGCTGCAGAAGCGCGGCTTCGCCTCCGGCGCCGTCCACGGCGACCTCGGACAGGGCGCGCGCGAGCAGGCCCTGCGCGCGTTCCGCAACGGCAAGGTCGACGTGCTCGTGTGCACCGACGTCGCCGCGCGCGGCATCGACGTCGAGGGCGTCACGCACGTCATCAACTACCAGTCCCCCGAGGACGAGAAGACGTACCTGCACCGCATCGGCCGCACCGGCCGCGCGGGCGCCAAGGGCATCGCGATCACGCTCGTCGACTGGGACGACATCCCGCGCTGGCAGCTGATCAACAAGGCGCTGGAGCTGGACTTCAACGACCCGGTCGAGACGTACTCCTCGTCCCCGCACCTCTACGAGGAGCTGAACATCCCGGCGGGCACCAAGGGTGTCCTGCCGCGCTCGGAGCGCACGCGCGCCGGGCTCGGGGCCGAGCAGATCGAGGACCTGGGCGAGACCGGTGGCCGTGGCGCCTCGCCGCGCGGCGGCCGTGGTGGCCGTCCGGACCGCGACCGTCCGCGTGACCGCGACCGCGACAACCGTGGCCGTGAGCAGGAGCAGGAGCAGGAGCGTTCCGCTCGCACCCCGCGTCGCCGTCGCCGTACGCGCGGCGGCGAGACGGTCGCCGCGGAGGCCGCCGGCAGCACGGCGACTCCCGTGACGCCGGTCGCGGAGGACGCCTCCGAGCCGCGCACGCCGCGCCGTCGTCGTCGGACGCGCAGCGGTGCCGGAGCGCCCGTCGCCCCGGCCGCCGAGGCCGTCGTCGAGACGGTCGAGACGGTGGCGCCCGTGACCGAGGCCGTCGCCCCGGTGACCGAGGTCGTCGCCGAGGCCGTGGCGGAGAGCAAGCCCCGTCGCCGTACGCGTAAGAAGGCGGAGGCCGTCGTGGAGGCGGTCGAGGCGGTCGCTCCGGCGACCGTGGCCGTCGCCGAGGCCGAGGCCGAGGCCGAGGTGGAAGCCAAGCCCCGTCGCCGTACGCGCAAGAAGGCGGCGGAGGCCGTCGTCGAGACCGTGGAGGCCGTCGAGGCCGCCGCTCCGGTCGCCGAGGCCGTCGTGCCGAAGCCGCGTCGTACGCGCAAGAAGGCGGAGGCCGCGGTCGACACCGCCGAAGCCGTCGAGGCGAAGCCCGCCACGCGGACCCGCAAGAAGGCCGTCGCCGCCGCCCCGGCGGAGGAGGCGCCCGTCGCCGAGACCAAGCCGCGCCGCACGCGCAAGAAGGCCGAAGTCGCCGTCGACACCGCGGAAGCCGTCGAGGCGAAGCCCGCCACGCGCACCCGCAAGAAGGCCGTCGCCGCCGCCCCGGCGGAGGAGGCGCCCGTCGCCGAGACCAAGCCGCGCCGCACGCGCAAGAAGGCCGAAGTCGCCGTCGACACCGCCGAAGCCGTCGAGGCCAAGCCCGCCACGCGCACCCGCAAGAAGGCCGTCGCCGCGGAGCCCGCGGAGGCCAAGCCGGCCACGCGGACCCGCAAGAAGGCCGTCGCCGCCGCTCCGGTCGAGGCGCCCGTCGCCGACGCCAAGCCGCGCCGCACGCGCAAGAAGGCCGTCGCCGAGGCCCCCGAGGCCTGATCGGTCCAGCCTTGAAGGCCCGGTTCCCGCACTGCGGGGCCGGGCCTTCTTCGTGCCCGCCGAGGCGCGCGACCGGCGCGCCACGTAATCTCGCGGCATGAGCAGGCCGCCCACCTTCACTCCGCCGCCCGGTACCCGTGCCCAGCGTCTGGTCACCGCGAGAGGCGAGTTCGCCGCCCTCGTCGGTGAGCCGGAGCCCGGGTCGGGGCCCGTGCGCGGCACCGCGCTGCTGCTGCCCGGGTTCACCGGCAGCAAGGAGGACTTCATCGCGCTGCACGCCCCGCTCGGCGCCGCCGGATACCGGACGGTCGCCGTGGACGGGCGCGGGCAGTACCAGAGCGCGGGCCCCGAGGACGACGAATCCCCTTACGCCCAGGGCGAGTTGGCGCGGGACGTGCTGGCGCAGGCCGCCGCGCTCGACGCGGGCCCGGTGCATCTGCTCGGCCACTCGCTGGGCGGGCTGATCGCGCGGGCGGCGGTGCTCATCGACCCGGCGCCGTTCGCGACACTGACCCTGATGGCGTCGGGCCCCGGGCCGGTCACCGAGCCGCAGCAGCAGCGGGTCAAGCTGCTCCAGGACGCGCTGACCGCGCTGGACATGGCGCAGGTCTGGGAGGCGATCCAGGCCCTGGAGACCCCGGAGGACGTCGTCGACGTACGCGGTGACGAGGAGGATCTGCGGCGCCGCTGGATGGCGCACAGTCCGGCCCAACTCATCGCCACCGGGCGGCAGTTGTGCACCGAGCCGGACCGGGTGGCGGAGCTGGCCGCGGTCGCGCCCCCGGTGCATGTCGTGTCGGGCGAGCGGGACGACGCGTGGCCGGTGCCGCAGCTCGACGCGATGGCGGCGCGGCTGGACGCGGCGCGGTCGCTGATCGCGGGGGCCGAGCACTCCCCCAACACCGACCGCCCGCTGGAGACCGCCGCCGCACTCGCCGCCTTCTGGGACCGCCACCCGGCGTCGTAAGGGATACCGCGCCGGAACAGGAAGCGGGGGCGGACGTCAGTACTGCGTCTGGAGATGGCTCCAGAACCCGTCCCGCAGCGAGCGCCGCAGGTCGGAGTGGCCGCGCAGCGAGTACTGGAGCAGCGCTTCCGCCTCGACGAGGAGTTCCTGGTCGACGGATCCCGGCAGGTAGGGGTGGCCGGGGAGCAGGTCGGCCAGTGCTTCGCGCCCGCGCGCGGCCAGCCACTGCGCCGCGATCTGCGCTCCGACGAACCGCACCTGGTCGCGGCCGGGCCGCGGCGCGTCCGGGTACTCGTACGAGAGCGTGGTGCGGCGGGTGACGAACGGCTTCACGAAGTCGAGGTCGAGGGTGCGCTGGCTGTCGACCTCCCAGAGCAGCGGATCGGCCTGGTTGCGGCCGTCGGGCGCCTCGATGCCCCAGAGGTGGACGCGGGCGCCGTACCCCTGGGCCGCCTCGACGGCGGAGACCAGGTCCTCGTCGCCGCCGAGCAGGGCCGCGTCGCTGATGGCGCGGTGCCGGGCGAGCGATTCGAGGTCGCTGCGGATGAGGGAGTCGACGCCCTTCTGCTGGTTGTTCGCGTTCAGGTTGCCGAGGCGCACCTTCACGTCGGGCAGCTCGGCGATCGACTGCTGCTCGGTGGTGTGGATGCGGCGGCGGGCGCCGTCGTACCAGTAGACGCGCAGCAGTCGGCTGTCCGCGAAGATCGTGCGGGCCTTGTCGATCAGGGCCTCGATGACCCCTTCGGCGTCGAGGTCGAAGGAGCGGCGGTCCTCGGTGCCGGCGACGAGCCGGCCCGCGGCCGCGTAGAGGTAGCCCGCGTCCACGAAGATCGCGTGCGTCGACGGCGTCTTCGCCACTTCGGCGAGCATCCGTCTGAGCAGGTCGTTCGTGGTGTCGAGGCGGGTGCTCACGGCGTCCGTGGGGGTGTCGTCGTTCATCGCCGCCCATTGTCCTGGGCGTCACGCCCCGTGTACAACCGCTCCCGCTACCCGCCGGTAATTAGTTACCCGAAAAATTTCCTTAGCGTAGGGAATGTTTGCTGGGGGCAACTCGTTGAACCCCATAGAGCACGCGGGGCACTGGAGCCACGCAATCCACTCTTAACGGTCAGGCAACCGCCTGGCCGTACAGCTGGACCAGACTCGTGGTCAGCACCAGTAGTTCTCCTTCAGGAGGATCACCAGACGAAGGGAGAAGCCACATGCGCTTCGAAATCATGCGACTCGACGACGTCGACGGCACCGCCGTGGACAGCACCGTCGTGGACGCCGCCTCCGTCAACCGGATCGTTCAGCAGGCCGCCGCCATCGGGCAGCGCCTCTACATCCGCCCGGCCGAGTCGGCCGCCTCGTAACGGGGTAGCGACTCACACATCTTCGAAGCCCCCGTACGCACGACGCGTACGGGGGCTTCGCATGTCCGGAGCCTGCTCACGGCAGCCGGGGGTCAGGCGCCCTGGATCACCTGGGTCACCCCGTTGATGATCTGCTGCACGGCGATCGCCGAGAGCATCATGCCCGCGAGCCGGGTCACGAGGACCACGCCGCCGTCCTTGATGACGCGGATGATCACCAGCGAGTAGCGCATCACGATCCACAGGACGACGTGGATCGCCACGATCGCCGTCCAGACCGAGACCTGGGTCGCGAACGAGTCCGCCTTCTGGACGGCCAGGATGACCGAGACGATCGCGCCGGGCCCCGCGAGCAGCGGCATGCCGAGCGGGACGAGGGCGACGTTCACGTCCTTCGTCTGCTTCGGCTCGTCCGTCTTGCCGGTCAGCAGGTCGAGCGCGATGAGCAGGAGCAGCAGCCCGCCCGCGATCATCAGGGCCGGCACGGAGACGTGCAGGTAGTCGAGGATCTGGTGGCCCAGGAGACCGAAGACGGCGATGACGCCGAAGGCGACGCAGACGGCCTGGAAGGCCATCCGCTTCTGGACCTTGGCGGGGCGGCCGGCGGTGAGGGCGAGGAAGATCGGAGTGATTCCAGGGGGATCCATAATCACAAAAAGCGTGAGAAAAAGGGATCCGAAAACAGCGACATCGAACACAGTGGGGGCTTGCCTTGCGGGAGAGTCGAGCGGAGGGGGGCGTACGAGGGGGACGCGCGGGGAGCGTCAGGCGCGGCGTCCGCCGGCGCCCGGCACCGGGAAGGCGCCCGTGGCGCGCCGCGTGATCTCGCCGTAGATCTCGGGGTCGGTCGTGTACTCGCCGAGCACGCAGGTCTTGCGGCTGCCGTGGTAGTCCGAGGAGCCGGTGGTCAGCAGGCCGACGTCGGCGGCGAGGCCGCGCAGGCGCTCGCGGGTGGCCGGGTCGTGGTCCATGTGGTCGACCTCGATGCCGTCGAGACCGGCCTCGGCCAGCTTCGCGATCGACGCGTCGGGGACCGTCCGGCCTCGCTTGGCAGCACCCGGGTGCGCGAAGACGGTGACGCCGCCCGCGGCCTTGACCAGGCGGATCGCCTCGAAGGGGTCCGTCTCGTGCTTGTCGACGTACGCGCGCCCGTCGTTGGCCAGCCACTCCTCGGTGAACGCGTCGGAGACCGTCGGTACGACACCGAGCTCGACCAGCGCCGTGGCGATGTGCGGGCGGCCGACCGAGCCGTCACCGGCGATACGGGCGACCTGCTCCCAGGTGACGGGGACGCCCAGCTCGTTCAGCTTGGCGATCATGCCCTGGGCGCGCGGCACCCGGTCGTCACGGACCAGCTCGCGCTCGGCGAGCAGCCCCGCTTCCTCGGGGTCGAAGAGATACGCCAGCATGTGCATGCTCACGCCGTCGAGGCGGCAGGAGAGTTCGGCGCCGGTGACGAGGGTGAGGCCCTCGGGGAGCGCGGCGATCGCCTCGGCGTGGCCGCGCGTGGTGTCGTGGTCGGTGAGCGCCACGACGTCCAGACCCTGAGCCGCCGCGTTCCGCACCAGCTCGGCCGGGCTGTCCGTCCCGTCGGAAGCGGTGGAGTGGGTGTGCAGATCGATGCGCACGGCTGCGTACTCCAGGCTCGGACGGGCTGCTGCCGGAGGGCAGCGGGGGACGCTCAAGGATAACGGGGAATTTCCCCGCTCCCGTCACCACCGAACCGGGCCGCCACCCCTTACGCGGACGTCCCACCGATTACGCGGACGCCCCACCGAAGGCCCTCGGGCGCACCGCCCCGTACGCCTGCGGGCAGGCCCGTACACCACGCGGGCACGTACACCACGCGGGCACGTACCCCCGGCGCACGGTCCCGTACGCCCTACTGAAGGATGCGCGGTGACAGCGCCCCGCACGGCAGCAGGTCCACCTCGGCGCCCGCGTCCCGCAGGTCGGTGAGCACCAGCTCGTCGTACATGAGCAGACCCGACTGCTCCGGCCACACGATCGCCCACAGCCACAGGCCGCGCGCCTCGCCGGCGAAGACGGCACGGTCGTCCGGTGTGCCCGTGACGTGCCAGAGCGGAGTGGGCCGACCGGCAGCGAGCAGCTTGGCCTGCGGCGGCTTCTCGACGTTCATCCGCGGTCCCGGGTCGGGCCCCTCGATGCCCGCGTAGCGCGCGCCGAGTCCGACGCCCAGCTCCTCGGCGACGAGCACCAGCTCGCCGATGCCGCCGAGCGGTCCCGGCCCCGAGCAGGCGACGGCGGTGGCGCGGCCGCCGTGCCGGTCGTCGCCCGCGTTGGCCACGCCCGTGAACAGCCAGCCGACCGGCAGCGGCCACGGCATCCACACCGGTACCCGCGCGCGATGCACCACGACACCGAGGGCCTCGACGCTGGGCGGGATCACAGGCTGCAACGGATGCACGGTCCCGTGCACATCGCACTGCCAGGAGTCGGCAAAGAGTCCGGGAGCCCTGACCCGGCCACCACACTTCGGGCAACTGGGTTCGCCCCTCATAAAGTCCCACGGTCCTCCCCGTGCCGCGCCGCGTCAAGGACGATCACCCGTCCGGAGTGTGCCGGTCTGCCCCACAGATTTACGTGTAGCTTGCATTAATTAGCTGGTCTAACTTATTATGTGCATACGCCAACGATCTCGCTCGGCCCAGGAGCAAAGGAGCATCAGGCATGAGCCACAGCAGCACAGGAGGTCCCGCCGAAGGGGACCCCTTCGACGCGGGTGCGGGCAGCATCCTGCGTCAACCGAAGGCGGTCTGGGCGACCGCCGGGGCATCCGTCGTCGCCTTCATGGGCATCGGACTCGTCGACCCGATCCTGCCGTCGATCGCCAAGGGCCTGGAGGCGACCCCGAGTCAGGTCTCCCTCCTCTTCACCTCGTACTTCCTGATCACCGCGATCGCGATGCTGGTCACCGGCTTCGTCTCCAGCCGCATCGGCGGCAAGAAGACCCTGCTCGTCGGCCTCGCGCTCGTCGTCGTCTTCGCCGCGCTCGCGGGCACGTCCGGATCGGTCGGCGAACTGGTCGGCTTCCGGGCCGGCTGGGGCCTCGGCAACGCGCTGTTCGTGTCGACCGCGCTCGCCGTCATCGTCGGCGCCGCGGCCGGCGGCAGCGCCGCCGCGATCCTGCTGTACGAGTCCGCGCTCGGCCTCGGCATGGCGTGCGGACCGCTGGTCGGCGCCCTGCTCGGCAACGCCAGCTGGCGCTACCCGTTCTTCGGCACCGCGGCGCTCATGGCCGTCGGGTTCCTGTGCATCACGGTGTTCCTGAAGGAGCAGCCGAAGCCCGCACGGAAGACCTCGATCCTCGACCCGATCAAGGCGCTGGGCCACGGCGGCCTCGCGTCCGCCGCCGTCTCCGCCTTCTTCTACAACTACACGTTCTTCACGGTGCTGGCCTTCACACCGTTCGTGCTGAACATGACCCCGTACAAGTCCGGCGGTGTCTTCTTCGCCTGGGGCGTGCTGCTCGCGCTGTTCTCGGTGATCGTGGCGCCGCGCATGCAGGCGCGGTTCGGCTCGCTGAAGGTGCTCGGCGGTTCGCTGGTCCTGCTCGCCGCCGACGTGCTCGTCCTCGGCTACGGCAGCCACACCGCGGCCATCGTCTGCACGATCCTGTCCGGCGCCTTCATCGGCGTGAACAACACCGTCTACACCGAGCTCGCGCTGGGCGTCTCGGACGCGCCGCGGCCCGTGGCGTCCGCCGGGTACAACTTCGTCCGGTGGTTCGCCGCCGCGGCCGCCCCGTACTTCGCGCCGAAGATCGAGGAGTGGAGCGACATCCACATCCCGTTCGTGGTCGCCGCCGTCACGGCGCTGCTCGGCGCGGTCGTGGTGTGGGTGCGCAGGAACGCCCTCACCCACGACGCCGAGGAACTGGAGCCCCGGCACGCGAGCGAGGACAGCGTCTCCGTCTTCGCCGGCTAGAACCTGACCGGCGGACCCTGCCGCGGACGCGGCCCTGGACGCCGGCGACCGGACGGCACCACGTCAGTCGAGCGGCACGGACCTGCGCAGCGGATCGCGCAGGTCCGTGCCGCTGCTCAGCCACTTCTCCTGGAGCGCGGCCGCGCCGTGCACGCGCTTCCACGCCGCCTCGTTCTGCGTCATCGGCAGCAGCGGCAGGAACCGTACGGGGTCGAGCGGCTCGTCCAGTTCCAGGTCCTCGACCAGGCCGCCCGACTCCGCCACGAGGACCGAGGTGAACGGGGCGCCCGGCCACAGCGGCTCCCCCACGTCCAGCGAGGCGCCCGGCGCGACGACGACGCCCTCGACCTGCGGGGACGCGGCGAGCACGGCCAGCGGGCGCAGCGCCTTGTCGGTGTCGGCGAGGCCGGCCCTGACCGTCAGGACCAGCTCCGCGCGCGGGCCCTTCACCGGATCGGCGAGCACCGCCGTCGGGTCGGACATCGGGGATGTGGACATGCCGAGCGTCGCGTACCGGACGACGTCGCCGTCGCTGAAGCGCAGCACCTCGATCCGGTCGGTGCCGAGGAACGTGACCGCCGCGCGCGCGTCCGGCTCGCCCAGGGCCGTGGTCAGCCGGGCTTCCACCAACGCAAGAACTTCTGCCATCCCGCGAGCATAGAACTCGCATGCAACGGGTAAAGAAGGGGCTTGCTTCTTCAGTCGGCTGATAGTCTTGGCCGCTGGTCGGGATGGTACGCACCGCGTACCCGCCGAGAGCCCCTCAGAGAGCACTCGAAGAACCGACCCACCAGACGTCCCCCACGGGGGACCGACCGGAGGAGGTGGGGCTGTCATGGATCGAAGTCGACCGTGCAGTACCACCCGTTCTTCCGGCCGCTAGGCCCGCACTTCACTCCGCAGTCGCTGTCCTTCAGGGCTGCCCGCGCGTGCCGGAAGAGCGCTTCGTTTCCGCCTGATCTTTCTGATCTTCCTGATCTGAATCAGTAAGCGAAGCCGCCCCAGTGCCGGTGCGGTGCTCCCCGCTTTGTGGACGTGCAGCATGTCCGGTTGGCCAGGACGTCCTCATTCCGGGTAGTTCCACCCGTCCCTGCGCGGCTCCCGCCCGCGAAGGAGCCTGCCCATGTCGATGATTCGCGACCTGCGTGCCGCCGTCCGCCCCTCGCTGCGCAAGAGCGTGGCCCCGTACGAGAACGAGTCGCGTTCCTCGTACGACAGCACGCGTGACCCGTCCGCGGTCTCGGCGGTCGTGGACTGTGCCGTGTACCGCGACGGAGCCCGCGTCGAGTCCGGCGAGTGCCTGACGCCGCGAGAGGCCCGCTACCAGGTGCGCCGTGACGGCGGCTTCGCCTGGATCGGCCTGCACGAGCCGACCGAGGCCGAATTCTCCGGTATCGCCGCCGAGTTCGGGCTGCACCCGCTCGCCGTGGAGGACGCGGTGCACGCGCACCAGCGACCCAAGCTGGAGCGGTACGACGACACCCTCTTCGCCGTCTTCAAGACCATCCACTACGTCGAGCACGCCGAGCTCACCGCGACCAGCGAGGTCGTGGAGACCGGCGAGGTCATGTGCTTCACCGGGCGGGACTTCTTCATCACCGTGCGGCACGGCGGGCAGGGCTCGCTGCGCGCGCTGCGCCACCGGCTCCAGGACGACCCCGAGCTGCTCGCCAAGGGCCCGAGCGCCGTCCTGCACGCCATCGCCGACCACGTCGTCGACGGATACCTGGCCGTGGCCGACGCCATGCAGGACGACATCGACGAGGTCGAGACCGAGGTCTTCTCGCAGACCGGCAAAGGCGCGCCGCGCGGTTCCGACGCGGGCCGGATCTACCAACTCAAGCGCGAGGTACTGGAGTTCAAGCGTGCCGTGGCCCCGCTGCGCCGCCCTCTGGCGCTGCTGAGCGAGCGGCCGATGCGGCTGATCGACCCGGACATCCAGAAGTACTTCCGGGACGTCGCCGACCACCTGGAGCGGGTCCAGGAGCAGGTCGTCGGCTTCGACGAACTGCTCAACTCGATCCTCCAGGCCAACCTCGCGCAGGCCTCCGTCGCCCAGAACGAGGACATGCGCAAGATCACCTCGTGGGCCGCCATCATCGCCGTACCGACCATGGTGTGCGGCGTCTACGGCATGAACTTCACGTACATGCCCGAACTGCACTGGCGGTTCGGCTACCCGATGGTGCTCGCCGTCATCGGCGCGGTCTGCTTCGGGATCCACCGGACCCTGAAGCGGAACGGATGGCTGTGAACAGCGCGGCTACGCTTGCCGCATGACGACTCCTGAACTGCTCGACGCCGCCCTCGTCGAGGAGGCCACGAAGAAGTCCGGGCTCATCTGGGTCCGCGGCGGCTCGGACCCGTCGGGGCCCGAGCGCGCCCTGTGGCACGTGTGGCACGAGGGCGCCGCGCACGTGGTCGGCGACGGGCCCGGCGAGCAGCCGCTCCCCGACCTCGTGGACGGCGGCTCGGCCACCGTCACCGTACGCAGCAAGGACAAGGGCGGGCGGCTCGTCGGGTGGCGGGCGAAGGTCGTGGAGCTCGCGTCCGGCACGCAGGCGTGGGAGGCGGCGGTCGGCGACCTCAAGGGGAAGCGGCTGAACGCTCCGGACTCCGAGGCCATGCCGGAGCGGTGGGGGCGGGAGTGCCGGGTGCTCCGCCTCGAGCCGGACCTCGGTGCGGGCGTGGTGCCCGGCTCGGACGGGGCGCTGGCCGCGCCGCCGCTGCCGTCGCCCGCGGTGACGCGTAACGCGGTGCCCGCGGGGTTGCCCCGGCTTCTCGCCCGGCGGAAGAAGGGCTGAGGCCACGCGGCTCAGGACGACGGAAGCGCCTGACCGTAGTCCACCGTGTCGCCGTCCTCCGGCTCCGCGAGATCGAAGTCCTGGCCCCAGTCGGTCAGTTGGAGGGTGCCCGCGCCGCCCGCCCGCTCCAGCCGCATGGGGAACGCGCGGCCTTCCAGAGAGACGTCGAGGGTGCCGCCCGCGCCCTTGTCGCCGGTGAGCTCGATCGTGCGGACGCCGCCGGAGGAGCCGCGGTCGCCCTTCGCCAGGTCGCCGTGGAGCGTGAGCAGGCCGTCGAGCAGGACGTCCTTGTCGGTGAAGGTGCTGAGCCGCTGGTACGCGGGATCGCCCTTCGGGACCTTCACGTACTTGCCGTCGAGCTTCTCCGCGGCCGCGCCGTCGCCGTGCCCGCTCTTCGCGTCGTCCGAGTGCGTCCAGAAGTCGGCGTCCGCCTTGAGGAACAGGTGGTCGCCGACGCGCAGCAGCCGGAACGTGCTGCCGTTCGCCGTCACCGATCCCGTGCCGCCGTCGTCCTTCAGCCGCATGTCAAGCCGGTAGGACTTGCCGCTGCTGACCACGGTCCCGGAGAGGTGCACGGCGTCCGCGCCCTGCGCCGCCTTGACCGTACGGCTCTGGATCGTGGCCGGTTCCAGTTTGCCGACGCCGTTCGTACCGGCGTCCGGATCCTCGCCGCCGCAGGCCGCGAGTCCGACCGCGAGCCCCGAGCACATCACGCCGACCAGGACGGTCCTGCGGGTACGAGGGGCCAGGAAAGCTGCGGTCACGGGTGGGACACCTCTCGTACGCATCGAGCCGGGAAGGCAGGGCGGCGCGCAGCGCCCCTGTGGGGGGGGGCGGTGGCGGCAGACGGGCGAGCAGACGGCAGCGTACCCCTGCCATCTGCGGATACTCGCCCGGGTCCGGGTGGCCGCAGCGCAAAGGCGTGTTCTACGGGTACCGGCTAGCCTGAACCACGGATTGCTCGTATTTACGCACCGATACGGCCGAAAGGGAGGTGGGGAGCGATGGCGGGAGGCGTACCCAGGATCTTCGTCTCGCACCTCGCCGGCATCGCCGTCTTCGACCCGAACGGCGACCAGGTGGGCCGGGTGCGCGACCTCGTGGCCATGCTGCGGGTGAGCAAGCGGCCGCCCCGGCTGCTCGGGCTCGTCGTCGAACTGTCGACGCGGCGGCGCATCTTCCTGCCCATGACCCGCGTGACCGGCATCGAGTCGGGCCAGGTCATCACCACCGGCGTGCTCAACGTCCGGCGCTTCGAGCAGCGGCCCACCGAGCGCCTGGTGATCGGCGAGATGCTCGACCGGCGGGTCCGGCTCGTGGAGAGCGGCGAGGAGGTCACCGTCCTCGACGTCGCGATCCAGCAACTGCCCGCACGCCGCGACTGGGAGATCGACCGGGTCTTCGTGCGCAAGGGGCGCAGCAGCGCCTTCCGGCGCAACAAGGGAGAGACGCTGACCGTCGACTGGTCGGCCGTCGACGGGTTCTCGCTGGAGGAGCACGGGCAGGGCGCCGAGAACCTGCTCGCCACCTTCGAGCAGCTGCGCCCCGCCGACCTCGCGAACGTGCTGCACCACCTCTCCCCCAAGCGGCGGGCGGAGGTCGCCGCCGCCCTCACCAACGAACGTCTCGCCGACGTCCTCGAGGAGCTCCCCGAGGACGACCAGATCGAGATCCTCGGCAAGCTGAAGGAGGAGCGCGCCGCCGACGTCCTGGAGGAGATGGACCCGGACGACGCGGCCGACCTGCTGAGTGAACTGCCCGAGGAGGACAAGGAGCGCCTGCTCGCGCTGATGCAGCCCAGCGACGCGGCCGACGTGCGGCGCCTGATGGCGTACGAGGACCGGACCGCGGGCGGTCTGATGACGACCGAGCCGATCGTGCTGCGCCCGGACGCGACCGTCGCCGACGCCCTGGCCCGCGTGCGCAACCCCGATCTCTCCCCGGCGCTCGCCGCCCAGGTGTACGTGTGCCGGCCGCCGGACGAGACGCCGACCGGCAAGTACCTGGGCACCATCCACTTCCAGCGACTGCTGCGCGACCCACCGTTCACGCTGGTCAGCGCCGTGCTCGACGAGGACCTCCAGGCGCTGTCGCCGGACGCCCAACTCCCGGAGATCGCCGGGTTCTTCGCGACGTACGACATGGTGGCCGCGCCCGTCGTCGACGAGAGCGGCTCGCTGCTCGGCGCCGTGACCGTCGACGACGTACTGGACCACATGCTGCCCGACGACTGGCGCGAGCAGGAATTCCACCTGTCCGGGGATGTGAACCATGCCGACTGAGGAGACCCAGACCCGCACCGGGGAGGCCCCGCGGCGGCCGCGGATCCGGCTCGACCAGCCGCTGACGCCCCGCCGCAAGCTCATCCCGGACTACGACCCCGAGGCCTTCGGGCGGATGTCGGAGCGGATCGCCCGGTTCCTGGGGACGGGCCGGTTCATCGTCTGGATGACGGTGATCATCATCGCGTGGGTGGCCTGGAACGTGGCGGCGCCGGACGCCCTGCGCTTCGACACCTACCCGTTCATCTTCCTGACCCTCATGCTGTCGCTCCAGGCGTCGTACGCCGCTCCGCTGATCCTGCTCGCCCAGAACCGGCAGGACGACCGCGACCGGGTCAACCTCGAACAGGACCGGAAGCAGAACGAGCGGTCGATCGCCGACACCGAGTATCTGAGCCGCGAGGTGGCGGCCCTGCGGATCGGGCTCGGCGAGGTGGCCACCCGCGACTGGATCCGCTCCGAGCTGCAGGACCTCCTCAAGGAGCTGGAGGAACAGCAGCGCTCCGTCGCCAAGGGCGAGGTGTTCCCGGGGGACGGCGATCGCGGACGTGACGTAGACGACCGCTGACGGGGCTTTCCGTGCCCCGGTTACCGCGCCGTACTATCGGTTGTATGGCTACGGAAGACGCGGTGCGCGAGGCGCTCGCGACAGTGAACGACCCCGAGATCCAGCGACCCATCACCGAGTTGGGGATGGTCAAATCGGTGGACATCGGTGCGGACGGAGTCGTCGCGGTCACCGTGTATCTGACCGTCTCCGGCTGCCCGATGCGCTCGACGATCGAGAACAACGTGCGGGACGCCGTGCTGCGCGTCGACGGCGTGACCGAGGTGCAGGTCACCCTCGACGTCATGGGCGACGAACAGCGCAAGGAGCTGGCGGCCGCGCTGCGCGGCGGGACCGCCGAGCGCGAGGTCCCGTTCGCCAAGCCCGGCTCGCTGACCCGGGTGTACGCGGTGGCCTCCGGCAAGGGCGGCGTCGGCAAGTCGTCCGTGACCGTGAACCTGGCGGCCGCGCTCGCCGCCGACGGACTGAAGGTCGGCGTCGTCGACGCGGACATCTACGGGCACAGCATCCCGCGCATGCTGGGTGCCGACGGCAAGCCCACCCAGGTCGAGAACATGATCATGCCGCCGATGGCGAACGGCGTGAAGGTCATCTCGATCGGCATGTTCACGCCGGGCAACGCGCCGGTGGTGTGGCGCGGCCCGATGCTGCACCGCGCGCTCCAGCAGTTCCTCGCGGACGTCTTCTGGGGCGACCTGGACGTGCTCCTGCTCGACCTGCCGCCGGGCACCGGTGACATCGCCATCTCGGTCGCCCAGCTGGTGCCGAACGCCGAGATCCTCGTCGTGACCACGCCGCAGCAGGCCGCGGCCGAGGTCGCCGAGCGGGCCGGTTCGATCGCCGTGCAGACCCACCAGAAGATCGTCGGCGTCGTCGAGAACATGTCCGGGCTGCCGTGCCCGCACTGCGACGAGATGGTCGACGTGTTCGGTACGGGCGGCGGCCAGGCGGTCGCCGAGGGCCTGACGAAGACGACCGGAACGAACGTGCCGGTGCTCGGCTCCATCCCGATCGACGTCCGCCTGCGCGAGGGCGGCGACGAGGGCAAGCCGGTCGTCCTGACCGACCCGGACTCCCCCGCGGGTTCGGCGCTGCGCGCCATCGCCGAGAAGCTGAGCGGCCGCCAGCGCGGCCTGTCCGGCATGTCGCTGGGGCTCACCCCGCGCAACAAGTTCTGAGCGCGAGGCGTTCTCGCGTACGAAAGCGGGCCGCGTCCGGAGTCGTTCCGGACGCGGCCCGCTCTCGTACGCCTACGCGAGTTCCGCGACGTCCTTGACCACGGAGAACCCGAGCCCGTACGCGCTCATGCCGCGCCCGTACGCTCCCAGGTGCACCCCGGCCTGCGTGGACCCGGCGAGGACCCAGCCGTACTCGGACTCCCGGTAGTGGAACGGCGTCGGCACCCCGTCGACCGGCAGCGACAGCGTCGCCCAGTCCGAGGACCCGAGGTCGTCCGCGAGCACCCAGGCCGTCTCGGTCTGCTGGTCCAGCCAGTCGTCGCGCAGGGTGTGGTCCATCTGCCCCGGCCACGTGTACGAGAGCAGACCGACTCCGGCCAGCCAGGCCGCCGAGGAGACGGACGTCGCCTCCAGGACACCCGTGCCGTCGGAGCTGCGCCGCACCGGATTCGCGGCGACGGTCACCACGACCGCGAACCGCTCGGTGTCTTCCGTGCCTTCGCTGCGTACGGAGGGCTCGTCACCGTGCCCGATCGAACCGTGCTCGACGGACCCGTCCGCCGTGGTGCCGACCTGCATCAGCCAACGCGGTCCCGTGAAGGCCTCGTCGAGGCCGTACCACGGGAAGGGCGCCAGCAGGTAGCCGTCGACCGTGCGCCGGGCCGTGGGAACCTGACCGGCCCCCTCGGTGGCCGGCGCCTGCGCGCCTACCCGACTCGTCGTCTCCATGTACCCGGCCGCCTCCTCGCTCTCGTACGGACCGGAGCGGCCCGCCCCCCTCGGGCGTTCTCACGTCCGGTCCGCGCAACAACAAGGCAGGATGCCACACCGGGTCCAGGAGGCCCGGTTCCACACGGGTGGTTCAGGTCGCGTCGGTGTCGAAGGGCGGCGGCTCGACGGCGGGCGGCTGGTCCGACTTCTGCATGTCGACCTTCGCGGGCTGCTCGGTGCGCTTCTGCATGTCGACGCTGCCGGCGGTGGCGCCCGCCGCACCCAGTTCCTCCAGGTCACCCACGGTGTGCACCGCGTCGGAGACCTCGGCCATCTCCTTCTTCAGGTCGAAGCCGTTGCGGATCTCCTTGAGCCCCAGCTCGTCACTGTCCAGCTGCTTGCGGATGAACGTCTTGGGGTTCAGGTCCTCGAACTCGAAGTCCTTGAACTCGGGGCCCAGTTCGTTGCGGATGTCCTGCTTGGCACTGTCGGAGAACTCGCGGATCTTGCGGATGGTGCGCGAGACGTCCTGAATGACCTGCGGCAGCTTGTCGGGGCCGAACACGAGCACGGCCAGCACGACCAGCGCTATGACCTCCGGTAGGCCAATGTCGTTGAACACCTTGCACTCCTAGCGTGTCCTCGGCCCGCGGCGGTCTTCAGTAGCAGGTCTTCGGCAGGGTCCGGCATCGGACCGGGTCCACGGTACCCGGCGATCCTGTCCATTTGGTAGCCACTGGGATACGTCCGGGATCAGGTCGGGTCAGTTGCCGTCGGCCGAGCCGAGCACGAGGTTCACTTTCCGTTCCTTTCCGCCCCGTTCGAGCGTGAGGTCCAGTTTGTCGCCGGGGCGGTGGGCGCGGATCTTGACGATCAGTTCCTCGCCGGAGTGGACGCGCGTACCGTCCACCTCGGTGATCACGTCGCGGGGTTCGATTCCGGCCTTGTCGCCGGGCCCGCCCGGACTGACGGCCGAGCCACCGCTGTTGCCCTTCGTGCCGACACGGGCGCCGTCGCCGCTGTAGTCCATGTCGAGCGTGACACCGATCACCGGATGGGTGGCCTTGCCGGTGTTGATGAGCTCCTCGGCGACGCGCTTGGCCTGGTTGATCGGGATCGCGAACCCGAGGCCGATCGAACCGGACTGGCCGCCGTCCAGCTCGGAGCCGCTGTCCGCGGAGCGGATCGCGCTGTTGATACCGATGACGCGGGCCTGCGTGTCGACGAGCGGGCCGCCGGAGTTGCCCGGGTTGATGGGGGCGTCGGTCTGGAGCGCGTCGACGTAGCTGACATCGCTGCCGTCGCCCTTCTCGCCGCCCGCCGTGATGGGCCGCTCCTTGGCGCTGATGATGCCGGAGGTGACCGTGTTGGCCAGGTCGAAGGGGGCGCCGATGGCCACGACCGGGTCACCGACCTGCACGTTCTCGGAGTTGCCGAGGCGCAGGGGCTTCAGTCCGCGCACGCCCTCGACCTTGATGACGGCGAGGTCGTAGCCGCTGTCGTGCCCGACCACCTCGGCGTCGGCGCTCTGGCCTCCGGCGAACGTGACCGATATCTCACCGCCGCTGCCCGCGGGTTCCACGACGTGGTTGTTCGTGAGGATGTGGCCGCGGCCGTCGAGCACGAAGCCGGTGCCGGTGCCCTGCTCCGAGGAGCCCTTGGTGTGGATGGTGACGACGCCGGGCAGGGCGGTGGCGGCGATGCCCGCGACGCTGCCGGGCGCGCGGTGCGTGGACTCGGCGCCGGCCTGCGGGAGTTGGACCTCGGTGCCGCCGTTGCGCTCCAGGTAGGAGCCGATCGCGCCGCCGACACCGCCGGACACGACGGCGATCAGTACGGCGGCGAGCACCGCGCCGCGCCGCCGCCGCGCGGGCTTCCCGCCGACGGGCCCGCCGCTCTGCGACAGGGAGACGGGCCCGGCCCAGGGGTCGTACTGCTGCCAGGCCCCGGCCGGGGGCTGCGGTGCGGGCGTGGCTCCGCCTGCCGGGTGCGGGCCGGTCGGCGACGCGGGCGCCGGGGCACCGGCGAACGGCGGCGGGGCGTTGAGCGCGTGACCGGCCGGCGCGGCAGCGGGGTGCGGGTCCATGGGAGCGGGAGCGGGCGCAGGCGCGGGGGCCGGAACCGGAGCGGTGCGGTACGGCGGCTGCGCCGTCGACGTGCCGTGGGCCGGGGTGGTCGCCGGGTGCTGGACGGGCGGCGCGAGCGCCCACGGCCCCGGCTCGCCGTACGGCGGGGTGCTGTAGGGGTCGGGGTCGTGCAGGGGCGCGGGGCTTGGCCGTCGGCCCCGGAGGAGGCCGCGGCGGGGGCCGGAGCGGGATCGGGGGTGATGCCGCTGCCGAGGCCGGCACTGGTGGTGCTGGGGCTGGTACCGGCGCCGAGGCTGGTGCTGGGGCTGGTACCGAGGTCCGCGCCTGCGTCGCCCATGCCGCTGCCGGTGCTGTCAGCGATGTCAGCGGTGTCGCTGTCGGCCGGGGCGGCAAGCGTCGGGTTCGGTGAACCCCCGTCCACCCCCTCACCCGTGCTCCCGGCGCTCGGCACGGCGCTCGTCACGGCACTCGCCGCACCCGCACCCTCACCGCTCTCCGCGATCCCGCCGGAGTCAGGCGCGGACGCCGGTGCGGGTGCTGCTGCCGGTGCCGGGGCGGGTGCCGCTGTCGGCGCTGATGCTGGTGCCGGCGCCTGGAGGTGCCAGTCGCCGTCGTCCCCCACGGAGTGCCCCGTGTCCGGTCGGGGGCGGCTCCACCACTTGGCCTTTGTGGGCTTGCCCTCGTCCATGTCCCGCCGCTCTCCCCGCCACCTGGCCCGCGGCACCACGCCACGGGCTCCCACGCGCGATTCAACCAGGTTCAGCGGCTCGGGTGCAGGTGCGTCAGCGGAGCGAGGACGGGCGGGACGACGCGGTCGGCGAGGAGACGGGCGCCGCGACGAACCCCGGTGTCATCTCCTCGAAGGCGGTCGCCTCGGCCGGCGCGTACGTGTCCTGAGCCGGGCGTATCAGGGGCGACATGCGGGCCGCGCCGGACAGCAGCGGGCTCGGGAACGGGTACGTGGCGCTCTCGGCGTGGCCGCCGCCGGGCAGCAGCGGCGCACCCGCCTCCGTCGGCGACACCGGTGCGGAGAGCGCGCCACCGCCCTGGCCGAGCAGCGGGGACAGGGCCCGACGACGCGGGGACTCCGGACTCGACGTGGTGCCCGAGGCCTGGCTGCGCAGCGGTGTGACATTGCTGCCGCCGCCACCGCGCGCGTCCGACGCGTCGACCGGGGCACCGGCCGAGACTCCGCCGAGCGCGATCGCGGCCAGCGACACCGCGCCCGCCGCGGCGAACGCGAAGCGGCGCGAGCGCGAGGCCCGGTCGCCGTCGTGCCGGTCGGGGCGGCTCACCTCGTGGATGCGGAAGCCCCGCTGCGCGCTGGGAAGCACGGCGGCGTGCGCCCCGGCCGGGGCGTAGCCGAACGGTTCGGGGTCTACGTCGAAGACTCCTTGCCCGAAGCCCCGGACGCTGCCGAAGGCGCGGCCGGTACCGAAGCCGCCTCCCGCGAACGGTGGTGTGCCCGCGTCGCCGTCACCTCCCGCGGGAAGCCCCTGGAGGCGGGCGAGGAAGCTCTCGGAGGGCGGCGGTGGGGCCGCCTCCGCGAAGACGCTCTTGAGGCGGCGCTGGGCGTCGGCCTCGGCCTTGCATTTCGAACAGGTCGCCAGGTGCGCGAGCACGCGCTCGCGGGCGTCGTGGTCCAACTCGCCGTCGACCAGAGCGGCCAGCCTGTCCCCCAGGTGCTGATCGGCCGCGGTCTGTTGGCGCTCGGCAGGATTGAGACGTGATCCACTCACGCGGGCGCGCCCCCTCCTCCAAGGACGGGGATCCCCGTGGTCGCGAGCGTGCGGCGCTCGGCGCGGGCCTCGGGCGAACGGTGCTGCAACGCCTTGCGCAGCTGCGAGCGGCCGCGGTGGATACGGCTGCGCACCGTGCCCAGCTTCACGCCCAGGGTCGCCGCGATCTCCTCGTACGAGAGTCCTTCGATGTCGCACAGCACGACGGCGGCGCGGAACTCGGGCGCGAGGGTGTCGAGGGCCTGCTGGACGTCGGCGTCGAAGTGCGCGTCGTTGAAGACCTGCTGCGGCGACGGGTCGCGGCTGGGCAGGCGCTCGGCCGCGTCGTCCCCGAGGGAGTCGAAGCGGATGCGCTGCTTGCGGCGGACCATGTCCAGGAACAGGTTCGTGGTGATGCGGTGCAGCCAGCCCTCGAACGTGCCGGGCGTGTACGTCGACAGGGAGCGGAAGACGCGGACGAAGACCTCCTGCGTGAGGTCCTCGGCGTCGTGCTGGTTTCCGGTCAGTCGGTAGGCCAGCCGGTACACCCGGCCGCTGTGCGTGCTGACGATCTCCTCCCAGGTGGGCGGAGTCCACGCCTGCGATTCCGCATCAGCGGCAAAGGTCGCGGTCTGCTGCGCGGAGTCAGTGGTGCGGATTCGGTCAGCGGTGTCGGTCACAGATTTCGGCTCACCCGCCGACCTGAGAAAGCGCCGCAGCACTCCTCCCCGATCCACAGGCGCAGCCGCACCTCCCCTGTCGGCTCTGGTGGTGTCCAGTGGAGCCCCTACCATAGCCACCTCGCCCGTTAGCTCCGGATAAGCGTTTTTACTCAGATTTGCCGGTCGGCTCCCCGCCGTCCGCCTGCCTCTTAAACGCCCGGTCCCATCTGCGAGTTCCCGCCACCAACGGATAAAGTCACGCGCAGGCAACCACGGGGACAGGAGAGGGCCATTACCGGCAACCGGCAGACGAGCTGGGCGTTCGCCGACGCCTTTGTCGCCGAGGACGACGCGGTGCGCTGGGCCCGGGACCGGGCCCGCGAGGCCGGGCTGCGCTCGGTGTCCCCCGGCGCGGGCGCCGCGCTGCGGCTGCTCGCTGCCACGGTGGGGGCGAAGTCCGTCGCCGAGATCGGTACGGGCACGGGCGTGTCCGGAATCCATCTTCTGCACGGAATGCGGCCCGACGGCGTCCTGACGACGGTCGATCCCGAGCCCGAGCGGCAGCAGTTCGCCCGGCAGGCGTTCCGCGCGGCCGGCTTCGCCAGCAACCGGGCCAGGTTCATCCCCGGCCGGGCGCTCGACGTCCTCCCGCGGCTCGCGGACAGCGGCTACGACCTGGTCTTCTGCGACGGCGACCGGATGGAGAGCCTGGACTACCTCGCTGAATCGTTGCGCCTGCTGCGCCCCGGCGGCCTGGTGTGCTTCGAGGGTGTCTTCGCCGACGGCCGGACCGTCGACTCGGGTCCGCAGCCGGTGGAGGTGGTGCGCCTGCGCGAGCTGCTGCGCGCGGTGCGGGAGTCCCCCGAGCTGGTGCCCTCGCTGCTGCCCGTCGGCGACGGGCTGCTCTGCGCCGTGAAGCGCTGAAACACCGGCCTCCCCGGGGTCCGGACCCCGGACGCACGACTGCCCCGGCACCGAATGTGTGCCGGGGCAGTCGAAAAGGTATGGTCGCTTCCGCGTCAGCCGACGACCTTCTTCAGGGCGTCGCCGAGGGCATCGGCCTCGTCCGGCGTCAGCTCTACTACGAGCCGACCGCCGCCTTCGAGCGGAACGCGCATGACGATGCCCCGCCCCTCCTTTGTCACCTCGAGCGGGCCGTCACCCGTTCGCGGCTTCATGGCCGCCATGCTCGTTCCCCTTCCTGAAACCAGCTCATCGGTAGCCGACGGCCCTCTGGATGGGCACACGTCACCGGCATCGAACACATTGCTTCCAGGCCATTATCCCGCATCGGCGGACCCGATGACCAACATCAGTCGGCATCGCTTGCGCAACGCGCTTGAGCAAAACCACTCAATTCGGCGATGTGACTGCGATACTGCGCCTCCTTCATGCTCCCCCCGAAGCGGAATTGTTAGACGCAGGTCACATGCCGGGGGCGTTCCGCGGGCCGTGATCTCCGTCATGCTGAGCACGACGACTAAGCAACCGCATAGGAGGAGTCCCATGGCCGACACCGTGCTCTACGAGGTGAGTGACGGGCTCGCGACGATCACGCTGAACCGCCCCGAGGCGATGAACGCGATGAACAACGAGGCCAAGGTCGCCCTCCGCGACGCGGTGCAGGCCGCCGCCGCCGACGAGGCGGTGCGGGCGGTCCTGCTGACCGCCTCCGGCGAGCGGGCGTTCTGTGTGGGCCAGGACCTGAAGGAGCACGTCGGGTCGCTGATGGCCGACCGCGAGGACGGCAAGGGCCGCACCATGAACACGGTGCGCGAGCACTACAACCCGATCGTGCGGGCGCTGACCGGGATGCCGAAGCCGGTCGTGGCCGCGGTGAACGGCGTGGCGGCCGGCGCGGGCTTCGGGTTCGCGCTCTGCGCTGACTACCGGATCGTCGCCGACCACGCGTCGTTCAACACCTCGTTCGCGGGTGTCGCACTGACCGCCGACTCCGGCGTGTCCTGGACGCTGCCGCGCCTGATCGGGCCGGGCCGCGCCACCGATCTGCTGCTCTTCCCGCGCTCCCTCACGGCGCGGGAGGCGTACGAGCTCGGCATCGCGAACCGGATCGTGCCCGGCGCCGAGCTCGCCGACGAGGCGCGGAAGGTGGCCCGCACGCTCGCCGAGGGTCCGACCGTCGCCTACGCCGCGCTCAAGGAGGCCGTGGCGTTCTCCGCCGACCACTCCCTGGACGAGACCCTCGACAAGGAGGACGAACTGCAGGCGCGGGCCGGCGCGTCCGAGGACCACACCATCGCCGTCCAGGCCTTCCTCGCCAAGGAGAAGCCGAAGTACCTGGGGCGCTAGGACCTGCGTGACCGGGGCTTCTTCGTCGTGCGGGCCGTGCAGTCGGCCAGGTGGTCGTCGACCAGCCCGCACGCCTGCATGAGCGCGTACGCCGTGGTGGGGCCGACGAAGCGCAGGCCGCGCTTCTTCAGCTCCTTGGACAGGGCCTTGGACTCGTCGGTGATCGCGGCCACGTCGCCGAGCACCTTCGGGACCGGGCGGTCTGCGGCGCTCGGCGCGAACGACCAGATCAGCGCGTCGAGTTCGCCGGGCGACCACTGCGCGAGCACGCGGGCGTTGGCGAGGGTCGCGTCGACCTTGGCGCGGTTGCGGATGATGCCGGGGTCGGCGAGCAGGCGCTCGCGGTCGGTGTCCGTGAAGGCGGCCACGTCGGCGATCTTGAACCCGGAGAAGGCGGCGCGGAAGGTCTCGCGGCGGCGCAGGATCGTGATCCAGGACAGGCCCGACTGGAAGGCCTCCAGGGACAGCCGCTCGAAGAGCGCGTCGTCGCCGTGGACCGGGCGGCCCCACTCCTCGTCGTGGTACGCCAGGTAGTCCTCGGTCGACAGTCCCCAGGGACAGCGCAGCTTCCCGTCGGGTCCGGGGAGCGCGGCGCCCGGTACCGGCTCGCTCACCGGAAGTCCTCCCCCGGCTCGCCCTGGTACCCGCCGGGCGGCGCGAAGCCGTTCTGATCGGTCCGGGGGTCGACGGGCCGCCGGGCCGCCTGTGCGTGGGCCGCGGCGAGGGCCGCCTCCAGCTCCCCGATGCGTGCCTCGCGCTCGGCGAGCTCGGCGCCCAGGCGGTTCAGCGCGTCGTCCACCTCCGCCATGCGGTAGCCGCGCACGGCGGTGGGCAGGCGCAGCGCCTCCAGGTCGGCGGGGGCCAGGGGGCGATCCGGGGGCAGCGGGTCGGCGTAGAACTGGGACGGCTCGTCGCGCAGCGCGCCGCCGTCGCCGCCGCCGAGGACCGCGAGCGTCACCGCGGCGACCACCACGACCAGCGCGGCGACCAGAAACAAGAACATGACCATCTCTGCTGTCCCCTGGCTCGACTGGGCCGTGCGGCCCGAAACCGTCAGGCTCCGATCGTGCCATGCCGCACCGACGGTTAAGGTCGCAGGCGACCGTTCTAGAGGGATCCGAGGGAGAGTCACAGGGGATGCTCAGGCTGGGCCAGCACGAATTCGGCGCTCACGAGCCGGTGATCATGGCGATCGTGAACCGGACCCCCGACTCCTTCTACGACCAGGGCGCCACGTTCCAGGACGAGCCCGCGCTGGCCCGCGTCGAGCAGGCGGTGGCCGAGGGCGCCGCGATCGTCGACATCGGCGGCGTGAAGGCGGGTCCCGGCGAGGAGGTCGACGCGCGGGAGGAGGCGCGGCGGACCGTCGGTTTCGTCGCGGAGGTGCGGCGCCGCTTCCCCGACGTGATCATCAGCGTCGACACCTGGCGGCACGAGGTCGGCGAGGCCGTGTGCGAGGCCGGTGCGGATCTCCTGAACGACGCGTGGGGCGGCGTCGACCCGAAGCTCGCCGAGGTCGCGGCCCGCTACCAGGTCGGCCTCGTGTGCACGCACGCGGGCGGCGCCGAGCCTCGGACCCGGCCGCACCGGGTCACGTACGACGACGTGATGGCGGACATCCTGGACGTGACGGTCGGCTACGCCGAGCGGGCGGTCGCCCTGGGTGTGCCGCGCGAGTCCGTGCTGATCGATCCGGGGCACGACTTCGGGAAGAACACGCGCCACTCGCTGGAGGCGACGCGGCGGCTGCCGGAGATGGTGGAGACCGGGTGGCCGGTGCTCGTCTCGCTCTCCAACAAGGACTTCGTGGGCGAGACGCTCGACAAGCCCGTCAAGGAGCGGGTCATCGGAACGCTGGCGACGACCGCCGTGTCGGCGTGGCTGGGGGCGCAGGTCTACCGGGTGCACGAGGTCGCGGAGACCCGGCAGGTGCTCGACATGGTGGCGTCCATCGCGGGACACCGGCCCCCGGCGGTCGCCCGCCGGGGACTCGCGTAGCGGTCCGCCGCCGGACTACTTGCCGGTCTCCTTGGTGACCAGCGTGATCGCCTCTTCCACGTCGTCCGTGACGTGGAAGAGCAGGAGGTCCGCCTCGCTGGCCTTGCCCTGGGCGATCACCGTGTCCTTGAGCCAGTCGACCAGGCCGCTCCAGTACTGCGTACCGAAGAGGACGATCGGGAAGCGGGTCACCTTCGTGGTCTGTACGAGGGTGAGCGCTTCGAAGAGCTCGTCCAGGGTGCCGAGGCCGCCGGGCAGGACCACGAAGCCCTGCGCGTACTTGACGAACATCGTCTTGCGTACGAAGAAGTAGCGGAAGTTGAGGCCGAGGTCGACGTACTGGTTGAGGCCCTGCTCGAAGGGCAGCTCGATGCCGAGGCCGACCGAGATGCCCTTGGCCTCCACGGCGCCCTGGTTGGCGGCCTGCATGGCGCCCGGGCCGCCGCCCGTGATGACGGCGAAGCCGGCCTCCACCAGGGCCTTGCCGATGGCGACGCCCGCCGCGTACTCGGGTGAGTCCAGCGGGGTGCGCGCCGAGCCGAACACGCTGATCGCGGGCGGCAGTTCGGCGAGCGTGCCGAAGCCCTCGATGAACTCCGACTGAATGCGCAGGACCCGCCAGGGGTCGGTGTGGACCCACCCCGAGGGGCCCTCCGTGTCGAGCAGTCGCTGGTCACTCGTTCCCGGCTGGACCTGGTCGCGACGACGGATCACGGGCCCCGTCCGCTGTTCCTTCGGATGCCGCTTGCCCTCGGGGTTGCTCATCGTCTGCTCCCTCCATGCGCAGGAATCACGCGCTTACGTAGAGCAAGGGTAGGTCTACGCGGGTTACAAGCGCGGGACCCCGGCGTATCGGGAGTCGGAGGATCAGGAGGCCGTGAGCCAGGCGGCGAGGCGCTTCTCCGCCTCCAGGATGAGCGCGGTGTCGACGCGCTCGTCGATCTTGTGGGCGTAGATCGGGTTGCCGGGGCCGTAGTTCACCGCGGGGACGCCGAGCGCGCTGAAGCGGGAGACGTCCGTCCAGCCGAACTTGGGGCGGGCCTCGCCGCCGACGGCGGCCATGAAGGCGGCGGCGACGGGGTGCGTGAGGCCGGGGCGCGCGCCACCGGTGTGGTCGTCCACGATGAACTCGTCGATCGGGCAGTCGGCGAAGAAGTCACGGACGAACCGCTCGGCCTCCTCCATCGAACGGTCCGGCGCGTAGCGGAAGTTGACCGTCACCGCGCAGTCGTCGGGGATGACGTTCGTGGCGACGAAGCCCTCGACGCGCACGGCGTTCAGGCCCTCGTGGAACCGAAGCCCGTCGACGACCGGCTTGCGCGGCTCGTAGGCGGCGAGCTTCTCCAGGATGGGGGACGCCGCGTGGATGGCGTTCTTCCCCATCCACGCGCGCGCGGAGTGCGCCCGCTCGCCCTTCGTCCTCAGGATGACGCGCAGCGTGCCCTGGCAGCCGCCCTCGACCTCGCCCTCGGTGCCCTCCAGGAGGATGGCGAAGTCGCCCTCCAGCCAGTCGGGGTGGGCGTCGGCCACGTGGCCGAGTCCGTTCAGGTGCGCGGCGACCTCTTCGTTGTCGTAGAAGACGAACGTGAGGTCGCGGTTGGGCTCCGTGATCGTCTGGGCGATACGGAGCTGGACCGCGACGCCCGACTTCATGTCGCTCGTGCCGCAGCCCCACAGCACGCCGTTCTCGTCGAGGCGCGAGGGGACGTTGTCGGCGATCGGGACGGTGTCGATGTGGCCCGCGAGGATGACCCGCTCGGCACGGCCGAGGTGCGTGCGCGCCACCACGTTGTTGCCGTGGCGGTCGACCGTGAGGTGCGGCAGGGCGCGCAGTGCCGCCTCGACGGCGTCGGCGAGCTCTTTCTCGCTGCCGCTGGGCGAGGGGAAGTCGACCAGCTGGGCGGTGAGAAGGGCGGCGTCCTGGGTGAGGTCAAGAGGCGTGCGGTCCATGCCGTCGACCCTATCGCCCGTGCGACGACAGGCCTGTCCCCCTTCTCAGCGGCCTCCAGTACCTTGGACGCGTGCCTGAGCCCCCCACCCTCGTCCGGCGCGGCCGCCTCCTGCGCATCGGCGCGGCCGCGGTCGTGCTGCTCGCCGTGGCCACGTATGTGGCCGTCCAGTACGCCACCGGTGGCCGCGCCACGCCGAGATGCGTGGTCGTCTCCGCCAACGGGGACGGGGCGTCCTACGAGTTCACCTCCGAGCAGGCGGTGAACGCGGCGACGATCGCCGCCGTCGGCACCTCGCGCGGCATGCCCGAGCGGGCCGTCACGATCGCCCTCGCGACCGCGCTCCAGGAGTCCGGGCTGCGCAACATCCGCCATGGCGACCGGGATTCCCTCGGCCTGTTCCAGCAGCGGCCCTCGGAGGGCTGGGGCAGCGAGAAACAGATCATGGACCCGGTGTACGCGGCGGACCGGTTCTACGCGCACCTGGACAAGATCCCCGGCTACTCGCGGCTCCCGCTGACGGTGGCGGCGCAGCGCGTGCAGCGCAGCGGCTATCCGCAGGCGTACGCCAAGCACGAGCCGGACGCCACGCTGCTGTCCGCCTCGCTGACCGGGCGGGCCGCGGCGTCCCTGACCTGCGAGGGGCGGCCGAGCGGCGCGGAGGGCGCGCGGGCCGGCGATCCGGCGCAGGTGAAGGCCGCGCTCGTACGGGACTTCGGCAAGGGCGTGGCGCCGTCGGCGCACCGGGGCGGGCGTTCCGTCCGTGTCCCCGTGCCGTCGACCGTCGACTCCGCGGAGGGCGGGGAGCGGCAGCGCGGCTGGGAGCTGGCGCAGTGGGCCGTGGCCAACTCGTCCGCGTTGCGCATCGAACGCGTCTCCTACGCGGGTCACGAGTGGAGCGCGGGCGGTTCGGGGAAGGAAGGCAGCAGCGAGTGGCGCGAGGCGTCCGCGGCGGCCGGCACGGGATCCGGTCCCGCGGCCTCGACGTCGGTCGCCGAGGTCCGAATCGTCACTGGGCAGTAGTGCGGGCCCTCACTCGATCGGGGCACGTGGATCATGCGCGGGTGACCCCGCGGGCGACTTTTCGCGCCCGCCGCGGCGCGCTCCGCGAATCCCTTGGCGGCAAAGGGCTGTAGGGGATTCTCAGGGGTCCGGAACGGGTGGCGTTTGCCCGTTTTTATCCGGAGCCGATAATGCGACGCATTGCCAACCCTTTACGTCGGGGACCCGCAACCTTCCTGGGCCTTGGGGCTGTTGTCACGGCGTCCGACCGCCGAGCGGCCCGAGCCGTGAGGCGGTCGGACGACCCAAGTTCTCTCCCGTCTAAGGAGCATCATGTCCCTCCCCCTGACCCGCCGGATCGCCCGTGTCGCGCTGCTCGTCGCGGCGGGAGCGGCGCCCGTGGTCGGTGCGGCCGGCTCCGCTGGCGCCGCCGAGCTCCCGGCCGCCCCCGACCTGGGTGGCGTGACCGCCCTGGACGGCGCGGGCCTGGGCAACACCGTGGACGGTGCGGCTCAGAACGTCAGCGGTCTCGCGGGCGACACCGGCAGCAAGGCCGTCAAGAAGGCCGTGCCGACGGCGGGCAAGGCGGTCGGCAAGGGCGCCAAGACCGCCACGCCGGCCGCGCAGAAGGCCGCGGGCGAGCTGGCCGGCAGCACGGGTGACGTGCTCGGCGAGACGGCCGGGACGGCGACCAAGGACGGCGTGCCGGTCGCGGGCGGCGGTCTGCCGACCGACTCGCTCACCCAGGGCGGCCTGCCGACCGACCAGCTGCCGGTCAAGGGCCTGCCGCTCGGCTGATCGCCGCCTCTCGCACCACCGGGGTGCCCGGAGCTCCTGAGCTCCGGGCACCCCGGTTTTCCGTCCGACCGCTTCCGCTCAGCCGAGGCGCTCGACCGCCGCGGCGACCCGCTCGTCCGTCGCGGTCAGGGCCACGCGGACGAAGTTCCCGCCCGCCTCGCCGTAGAAGTCGCCCGGCGCCACCAGGATGCCGAGCTCCGCGAGGTGGGCGACCGTGTCCCAGCAGGACTCGTCGCGGGTCGCCCACAGGTACAGGCTCGCCTCGCTGTGCTCGATGCGGAAGCCGTGCCGTACGAGCGCGGCGCGCAGCTGCTCCCGACGGGCCGCGTAGCGCTCACGCTGCTCGTGGACGTGGGCGTCGTCGCCGAGCGCCGCGACGACCGCCGCCTGCGTCGGGGCCGACGTCATCATGCCGCCGTGCTTGCGGATCTCCAGGAGCGGGCCGAGGACCGCCGCGTCGCCCGCGAGGAACGCCGCGCGGTAGCCCGCCAGGTTCGAGCGCTTGGAGAGCGAGTGGACGGAGACCAGGCCCTCGTACGAGCCGCCGTTGACGTCCGGGTGCAGGACGGAGACCGGGTCGGCCTCCCAGCCCAGCTCGATGTAGCACTCGTCCGAGAAGATCAGGATGCCGTGCTCGCGCGCCCAGGCCACGATGCGGGTGAGCTCGTCCTTGGCCAGCACCCGGCCCGTCGGGTTCGACGGGGAGTTCAGCCACAGGAGCTTGATGCCGGCCGGGTCGAGTTCCGTCGGATCGTCGTACGCCACGTACTCGGCGCGGGCCAGGCGGGCGCCGACCTCGTACGTCGGGTAGGCGAGGCGCGGGTAGGCGACCACGTCTTTGGACGTCGCGGTGCCCGGACCGAGGCCCAGCTGCGTCGGGAGCCAGGCGACCAGTTCCTTGGAGCCGACCACCGGCAGGACGTTGCGATGCGTCAGGTCCCGGGCGCCGAGGCGGCGTTCGCACCAGGAGACCAGCGCGTCGCGCAGCTCGGGCGTGCCCCACACCGTCGGGTAGCCGGGCGAGTTCGCGGCGTCGACCAGCGCCTTCTGGATCAGCTCAGGCACCGCGTCGACCGGCGTGCCGACGGAGAGGTCGACGATGCCGTCCGGGTGCGCCGCCGCCGTCTTCTTGTACGGCTCGAGCTTGTCCCACGGGAACGCGGGGAGGCGGTCGATGGGGGCTGGGACTGCGGACACCTGAGGGCTCACTTTCCTCGTGATGGACACATGCCACGGTCCCGTACGGCAGTCGAAGCCGTACGGGACCGGGGCAGCGCCTGTGCGTACCGCTACTGCGGAATTACTGGTTCTGCGGCGGCAGCGCGGCGATGAACGGGTGGTCCTTCTCGATCAGGCCCATCTTCGAGGCACCACCGGGCGAACCGAGCTCGTCGAAGAACTCGACGTTCGCCTTGTAGTAGTCCTTCCACTCCTCCGGAGTGTCGTCCTCGTAGAAGATCGCCTCGACCGGGCAGACCGGCTCACAGGCACCACAGTCGACGCATTCGTCCGGGTGGATGTACAAGGACCGGGAGCCCTCGTAGATGCAGTCGACCGGGCACTCCTCGATGCACGCCTTGTCCTTGACGTCGACACAAGGCTGCGCGATGACGTAGGTCACGCTGTCGTTCCTCCTCGATAGGGCGCTGGCGGGCCTCCACAGGCTCCGCCGCCTGGCGCGCGGGAGCGCGGCGTCGTCGATGCCCGCCCCTAGTATCTCCGTTCCTGGGCATGATCCGAACAGGAGGGGTGGACCGAGCTGTGGAATTCACTGCGGGCGGACGGCTCGAAGTCCGTATCACCGGCGCTGACGTGGGAAAACGTGTGTCCGTGCGACGGGTGAGTGAGGAGGGCCCCGCGGGTCGGATGTTCACCGACACCGTCGGAGTTCTCACATCGTGGAACGACGGTGTGCTGCTCATCACACGCAGGGGCGGCGAGCGGGTCGCGATCGACGAGTCGTCGCTGGTCGCCGGGAAGGTCGTCCCGGCCGAGCCGGCGCGTCGCCGGGGGCCCTCGGCGACGTATCCGGAGCTCGCGCGGATCGCCTCGCGGGCCTGGCAGCCGATCGAGCGCGAGCCCCTGGGCGAGTGGGAGCTGCGGGCCGCCTTCCAGGACGGGCCCGGGGCCGGACGGCGCCAGGGCTTCACGCGCCGCGCCAACTCCGTGCTGCCCCTGGGCGACCCGGGCCGTCCGCTCGACGACGCGCTCGCCCACGTACAGAAGTGGTACGAGGACCGGGGGCTGCCCGCGTACGCGCAGACGGCGACCGGGGCGCGGGGGACGCAGGAAGTGCTCTGCGCCGAGTTGGAGGCGCGCGGCTGGGTGCGGGAGGTGAGTGCCGAGCTGCGGATCGCGGCGCTCGCGCCGATCGGCGACGCGGCGGACGATCCCGGGGTGGTCCTGAGCCGGGAGCCCGGGGAGGCGTGGCTGGGGCGCTACCAGCGCAAGGGTGCGGACGAGGTCGCGCGGAAGGTGCTGTGCGCCGGGCCCTCGGTGTGGTTCGCGACCGTGCCCGGCGAGGGCGAGGTGCCCGCGGCGATCGGGCGGTGTGTGGTCGACGGGCGGTGGGCCGGGTTCGCCGCTGTCGAGGTCGACCCCGCGCAGCGGCGTCGGGGGCTCGCGACGCGGGTCATGACAGCGCTGGCGCGGCGGGCGCTCGACGAGGGCGCGTCGGCGGCCTGGCTCCAGGTGGAGAGCGACAACGACGCGGCGCGCGCCCTGTACGAGCGGATGGGTTTCGCCACACATCACGCTTATCACCACTACCGTGCTCCGGAACGGCGCGGCGGCTGACCCGCTATCGATCGGTCTGAGAGGGCACGAGGCACGTATGTCCCCCCACCTTTCCCCCCGCTCCGGGGAACTTCGCCGTCGGTTCGCCGAGGAGGCGCGGGCCGAGCGGCCCGATCTGGCGCAGCTGTGCCTGCTGCTGGCGGCACAGGCGGACGGCGGCCTCGACGAGGCCGGCATGGACGCGGTGGAGATCGAACTGGACGAGCTGGCCGGGCAGTTGCCGTTCCGTCCGGGCGGGCCCAGGTCCTGGGCCACCGCGCTGGGCGAGCTGCTCGGTGCGCGGCTCGGCTTCCACGGGACGCCCGGCGACTACCAGCGACTGGAGTCGTCGCTGCTGCACGAGGTCGTGCGGCGGCGGCGCGGGCTGCCGATCCTGCTCTCGGTGGTGTGGATGGAGGTCGCGCGGCGGGCCGGGGCCCCGGTGTACGGGGTCGCGCTGCCGGGGCACTTCGTCGTCGGGTTCGGTCCACCGCAGGACCAGGTGCTCGCCGATCCGTTCGCCGGCGGGCGGGTGCTCAGCGGGCCCGACACGGAGCTGCTGGTGGCCGGGGCCACGGGCGCTCCCCTCGATCCGTCGATGCTCACGCCCGCCGATCCGCTGGAGGTCGTGCTGCGGATCCTGAACAACGTCCGGGCGTGGGCGGCGACCCGGCCCGAGCGGTCCGATGTGTCGCTGTGGGCCGTCGAGCTGTCCCTGCTGCTGCCGTCGCATCCGGCGCGGCTGCGGTACGAGCGGGCCCAACTGCTCGTGCAGCGCGGTGACTTCGTGACCGGGGCCGTCGAGCTGGAGGCGTACGCGGAGGTCGTGGCGACGGTGGACGCGGCGGCGGCCGAGCAGGTGCTCGGGCAGGCGCGGGCGGCGCGCGCGATGCTGAACTAGACCCGGCCCTTCGGGCTACCGCCCGTCCGGGAGTCGGGAAGGGCTCACAGCCAGCCCTTCTCCTGCGCGACCCGTACCGCCTCCGCCCGGTTGCGGACCGCCAGTTTCTGGATCGCCACGGACAGGTAGTTGCGGACCGTGCCCTGGGAGAGGTTCAGGGCGAGGGCCAGTTCGGCGTTGGTGCTGCCGTCCGCCGCCGCGCGCAGGACCTCGCGCTCGCGGTCCGTGAGCGGGTTCGCGCCCTCCGCGAGCGCCGCCGCGGCGAGCGTCGGGTCGATGACGCGCTCCCCCGCGAGGACCTTGCGGACGGCCTCCGCCAGCTGGGAGGCGGGGGCGTCCTTGACGAGGAACGCGGCCGCGCCCGCCTCCATGGCGCTGCGCAGATAGCCGGGGCGACCGAACGTGGTGAGCACGACGACCTTCAACTCCGGCATCTCCGCGTGCAGTTCGGCGGCCGCCTCGATGCCCGTGCAGCCCGGCATCTCGATGTCGAGGAGCGCCACGTCCACCGCGTGCGCGCGGGCCGCCGCCAGGACCTCGTCACCGCGTGCCGCCTGGGCGACGACCTCGATGTCGGGCTCCAGGCCGAGCAGCGCGGCGAGCGCCTCGCGGACCATCGACTGGTCCTCGGCGAGCAGCACCCTGATCGTCGTGTTCTCCGTGCTCATGCGGCGGATCCTACGGACGCGGCCGGGACGCGGGCCACCAGGTGGAAGCCGCGGCCGCGCGCGGCGCCGGTCTCCAGGGTGCCGCCGACCTCGGCGAGGCGTTCGGCGAGACCGGTGAGGCCGTTGCCCGCGCTGGCGCCCGCCGGGCCGCGGCCGTCGTCCTCGACGGTCAGCTCGACGAGCGGCCCGCCGAGGGTCTCGCGGCGGGTGACGTCGACGACGCAGTGCCGCGCCCGGCTGTGCCGTACGACGTTGGTGACGGCCTCACGCAGCGTCCAGGCGAGTGCCGCCTCCTGCGCGTCGGGCAGCACGGGCGCCTCGGAGGGCACCTCCGCCGCGATGCCGGCCGCCGCCAGCACGGTCTGCGCGCCCGCGAGTTCGGCGGCCAGGCGGGGGCGCCGGTAGCCGCTGACGGCCTCGCGCACATCCACGAGCGCCTGCCGGCTGACCTTCTCGATATCGGCGACCTGATCGGCGGCCTTGTCCGGGTGAGCGGGCAGCATCCGTCCGGCGAGCTCGCTCTTGAGCGTGATCAGGGAGAGGGAGTGGCCGAGCAGATCGTGCAGGTCGCGGGCGAGCCGGAGCCGCTCCTCGCTCGCGGCGAGCTGCGCGACACGGGCCCGCGCCTCCCGCAACTCCCTCGTCGTGCGCACCAGTTGCCGTACACCGGTCATCGAGAAGCCGCCGAGCAGCGCGGGGAAGACCAGGTCGAGGTCGGGGCCCGCGCCGAGCCCCAGCGCGATGACGACGATCACGGCGGTGGACGCGAGGATCATGGCCCGCGCCTGCCGTATCGGCAGCACGGCGCCGCAGGACACGGCGACGTACACGAACAGGACCAGCCACGGCTCGCCGAGCGTCACGGACAGGGCCGTGGCGAGGACGGGCAGGGCGGCGAGGATCACGTACACGACGGGGCGGGCCAGGGGCCTGTTGGTGTGCCGGAAGACCAGGGCCACGTACGTGAGCGTGAAGACGACCAGGCCGATCCAGCCGCAGACGGTGCCCGCGGTGGCGTGGTCGCCGTCGAGGAGGTCGTCGACGGGGGCGCCGAGGAAGACCAGCCACATGCCGATCCACAGCAGCTTCACGACGAACTCGCGGCGGCTCTCCGGCGTCCGGCCGATCGCCAGGTCCTCGCGCGTCCCGTTCACGGTCCCGTTCACGCCTTCAAGGTGTCCTTCCGGTACAGCCAGGCCGCGCCGCCCGCGAAGAGCAGGAAGTACGCGACGATCAGCGTGACGTCCTTGAGGTGCGGGGCGTCGCCCAGCTCGATGGCCTGGCCGAGGGCAGCGTACGCGTGCGTGGGCAGCCACTTGGCGATGTCCTGGAGCCAGTCGGGGAAGGTCGTGGTCGGCATCCACAGGCCGCCGAGGATCGACAGGCCGAAGTAGACGATCATCGTGATGGGGCGGACGGCGTCACCGGACGCGACGTAGCCGATGGCGACCCCGAGGGCGGCGAAGCAGAGGCTGCCGGCCCAGATCGCACCGGTCAGCGCGAGCCACTGCCAGGCGTCGAACCGTACGTCCTTGAAGAGCGCGGCCACGACGAAGACGACCACGATCGAGGGCAGCGAGACCACCGCGGCGCTCGCCGTCTTGGCGAGGACGTAGCCGCGCCCCGGCAGCGTGGTGAGCCTCAACTGCCGGACCCAGCCGCTCTCCCGCTCCTTCGCGATGCGCTCGCTGTTGCCCATCAGGACGGCGGTGAGCGCGCCGAAGGAGGCCATGGAGACCATCATGAACGCGGCCAGGTTCAGGCCCGTGCCGTCGACCATGGTGGAGGTGTCGGACTGGCCCGCGATCAGCAGGAACAGCACGGACGGGTAGACCACCGAGAAGAACAGGAACTTCTTGTTGCGCAGGGCGCGGACGAGTTCGAGCTTGATCAGGCTGTTCATCGGGCCTTGGCCTCCTCGGCTTCGGTGATCGCCACGAACGCCTGCTCCAGGCCGAGGCCGGCGACTTCGAGGTTGCGGGGGTAGACGCCGAGCCCGTACAGCGCGTGCACGGTCGCGTCGGCGTCGGTGGACTGGATACGGACGGTCTGTCCGGAGATGTCCACGCTGGTGAGGAACGGCAGCGCCTTGACGGCGGCGGCGTCGATCTCGCCCTCCAGGTCGAAGGAGACCTTGCGCGCGCCCGCCTTCGCCTTGATCTCGGCGGCCGTGCCGTCGGCGAGGAGGCGGCCGCGGTGCAGCACGAGGACCCGGTCGGCGATCGCGTCCGCCTCCTCCAGGTAGTGCGTGGCGAACAGCACCGTGCGGCCCTGGTCGGCCTGCTCGCGCATGGTCGCCCAGAACGCCTGGCGCGCGGAGACGTCCATGCCGGTGGTCGGCTCGTCGAGGACGATGAGGTCGCTGTCGCCGGCCGTGGCGAGGGCGAAGCGGACGCGCTGCTCCTGGCCTCCGGAGAGCTTGTTGACCTTGCGGTCGGCGATCTGCGTGATGCCGGCGCGGGCGAGCACGTCACCGGGCTTGTACGGCGTGGGGTGCAGGGCGCAGGCCAGCTCGACGAGTTCGCGGACGGTCACCTCGTCCATCAGGCCGCCGCTCTGGAGCATGGCGCCGACGCGGCCCGCGACGATGGCGTCGCGCGGGCTGGTGCCGAAGACGCTGACGTCGCCGGTGTCGGCCGGGCGCAGGCCGAGCAGCAGGTCCAGGGTGGTGGACTTGCCCGCGCCGTTCGGGCCGAGGAGGGCGACGGTCTCGCCCGGGTGCAGGTCGAGGCTGAGGCCGTCGACCGCCTTCACGGTGCCGTAGGTCTTCGTCACCCCGGTGAAGGTGACCGCTGCGGTGGTGTTCATGCCGTCATCGTCGCCGGTCGGCGGCGGTGCGCGGCAGTGTCGGGCGTCGCACGTCCCGCATGACATCTGTCATGCGGGACGTGCCGTGTCCTAGCCGGGGTTCGTCTCGATCGTGGCGATGCGCTCCGCCGGCGTCTTGCCGAGCAGCGCCTTGGCCATCGCCTGGGCGACGTCCGTGGGCTGCACCGGGGTCTTCTTGCCGGTGCCACGCGTGATCAGGACGCCGTCGAAGGTGTTCCCGTAGAGCTGCTTGAGGGCTTCGAGGTCGTACGTCTCGACGAGCTTGCCGTCGACCGCCTTCATGCCGAGGATCTTGGGCAGCGACTTGTCGGGGCCGAACTGGATGGACGCCGTCGGCCCCGCCTTGATGGTGATCAGGCCGGACATCGCGGGCTCGGCGAACTGCTTCATCTTCCGGTCGACCTCGGAGTTCGCGACCGTCGGCTCGCGCGTCGTCGTCGCGACCGGGACCGGCGTGGCCGAGCCCGTCTCGACCTGCGTCCGGTACGCCTGCTCGACCGCGGAGGTCGACTTCGCAACGTCGATGCCCTTGCCGGTCTTGCCGTAGACGGCGAAGGCCTTGCCCGGGACGAACTTGATCGTGCCGTCGCCGGAGGCGGCGGCGCCGCCCGCGGCCCGCTCCAGGGCTGCGGCGAGCTTCTCCTCGTCGACCGGCATGACCGGCTCCACGACCCGTTCGTTGCCGAACAGCGAGCCGATCACGGAGACCGGGTTGTAGTCGCTGCCCGCGGCGGCGGACACGGTGGCGGCGCTGTCCAGGGACAGGCCCGCCTGGTCCGGCTTCAGGGCGACCGTCTTGCCGTCGACCTGGAGCTTCAGGTCCTGCTCGGTGCGCTTGTGCAGGGCGTCGTCCAGCTTGGCGGTCGCCTCGTCGCGGGTGCCGCCGCCGATGTCGACGCCGAGGACGGTGGTGCCCTTGGGCACGTCCGAGTGGTTCATCAGCAGGCCCGCGCCGTACGCGACGCCGGCCACGCCGACGACGCCCGCGCCGAGCAGGACCAGCTTGCTGCGGCCCTTCTTCTTCTTCGCGGGGGCCGCGGCCGGGGCGGCCTGCACCGGGTCGGGCAGCTTCGGCGGGGTGTGCGGGGACGGCGCGGTGCCGGGTCCGCCGGGGCCGAACGGCGAGCCGGGTCCGCCGGGGACCTGCCCCGCCTGCGGGACGACCGGGATGCCGCTGGTGAGCGTGTCACCCGAGACGTTGCCCCCCGCGCCGCGCTCGGGAGCGGGCTTCTGCGGGGTCAGGATCGCGGTGTCGTCACTCATCCGGGGCGGCGTCTGCGCGCCGCCGACCAGCGGGTTGGGCGTGCTCGGCGTCATCATCGGGCCGTCGCCGGTGGCGGGGCCCGTCGTGGGCCCCGCGGGTCCGCCCTGGCCGCCGGGGCGGGGCGCGCCCGCGTCCTGGCCGCCGGAGAAGTACGGGAGGTCGCCGCCCTGGCCGTCGGGGCGCTGGGCGCGCGGGGCCGCGCCGCCGAGCGGGCCCGCGGCCAGCGCGCCGGTCACGTCGAAGCCGCCGGAGGAGCCCGAGGGACCGCCCGAAGTGCCGGAGGGCGAGCCGCCGTTGGGGCTGCCGTTCGCAGCGGGCGGCGGGGTGAGCGGGCCGCGCGCGCCGGAACCGCCGGGCGCGGGGGCGCCGGAGGCGGGGCCACCGGCGGAGGCCGCGGCTCCCGCCCCGTTCGCGGCGGCGCCGCGCGGGCCGGGGACGACGGCTTGCGCGGGGCGAACCAGTCGCTGGTCTTCTCGCCGCGCGCGGGCTTGGCCTCGGCGGGCTCGTCGGCGGCGGGGGCCGCGGCCGGACCGGGACCGGTCTCCGTCGCGCCGGCCGCGTACGCGGACAGCGCTGAGGGACGCCCGGCGGACGCGTCGGCCTCCGGGGCCTGCGCGGCGCTGTCGGCCGTGCTCGCGGACTTGCCGTCGACATCGCTCATCGGCGTACGCATCACGACCGGCGGGATCGGCCGGGACCCGGGGATGTTGATCCGGATCCGCGTCGTCAGCGTGGTCTCGGTCTTGGGCGCGTCCGGGGACTCCTGGTCGCCCGCGGGCACCTGGCCCAGCGGGTCGGCATCGCCGGACGACGGGCCCTGCGCGGACGTTCCGTACGGAGGCGTCCCCGACGGGTAGGCGGCAGCGCCGCGCCCCTGGGGCCCGGAGGACGAACTGTCAGTTTCACGACTCAAAGCAGGTTCTCCCGGTTGGCTCCGCCGCCCGTCTCGACCTCGCGCGGGCTGCTCGGCGGCGCGCACCACCATACTGGCCGCCGCAGGAAGTCACGGTGTGACGGATGGTGAATCCCGTGCGGAGGACCAGGGGTGCTGGTAATAAGTGCGACGTCACTTCCCAAGTCGGGCGGCGGACGCGGGTGGTTGCCGCGGCACGCCAAGGGTGGCGCACATCACAGCCACGGCCATCCCGCCGAGGAGGAAGAGGTAGGAGCCGAGGCCCGCGCCGAACAGGAAGTCGCCCTCGGGACGGCTCGCGGTCAGCAGGACGACCGCCACGACCCAGCCCGCGGCCGGTGCGAGGGCCCCGGATCTGGCGCCGACGAGACGGGCGCCGCCGTGGAAGAGTCCGGCCGCGCCGAGCAGCGACAGGAACAACCCGCCCGGGAACCAGCCCCCTTGGACGAGCGAACCCGCGGCACCGACGCACGCGCCGAGCACGAAGAGGACGAGGAGGACGGCGACCCGCCCCGCCGACAGGCCGCTCATGCTGAAGGGGAGGTCGACCTGCTGGGCCGGGGTCGCGCCGCCCTTGCCGGAGGCCGCCGAGGCCCGTCCGCTGCCGCCGCTGCTCATCACGCCCGCGCTCCCTCAGTGCCGTCCGCGCCCTCGACGCCCTCGACGCCCTCGAACAGGTCCTTCTCGTACGCCGATCCGGGCTCGCCCCGCACCAACTCGTAGTACTCGATGTCGAACAGCGGCTGCGCCAGCGCGTTCGACAGCGCGAACACCCGGAACCCGTCGGAGCCGTCGGGGCCGGCGGGGACCTCGGCGACATCGACCTGTGTGGCGTGCGCGGCCATCGCGGCGGCCTTCCGCCCCACGTACGCGCGGCCGTCGATCTCGGCGGTCACGCGGGTGTCATCGACGACGCCCGGGACATCGCCCACGACGGCGGCGGCGTCGAAGGGGGTGGTGTCGAGCACGTCGGCGAGGCGGCGGAACCGCTCCTCGACGACCGTGCGCGGCACGCGGTTCCAGTAGATCTTGGAGATCGTGTGCGGTTCCCCGAGATCGCGGCGGAACGCGCTCTCGGCGGCGAGGTCGGCGGCGCGCATGGCGACGCGGTGCGCCTGGATGTGGTCGGGGTGGCCGTAGCCGCCGTCCGGGTCGTACGTGACCAGGACCTGCGGGCGGACCTCGCGGACGACGGCGACGAGATGGGCGGCGGCCTCGTCGAGATCGGCGGACCAGAAGGCGCCCGGCCGCTCGTTCTGCTCGACGCCCATCATTCCCGAGTCGTGGTAGCGGCCCGGACCGCCGAGGAAGCGGTGGTCGGTGACGCCCAGTTCCTTCATGGCGGCGGCCAACTCACCGATTCGGTGCGGCCCGAGGAGATTCTCCCGGTCCGGTGCGAGATGGGCGAGTTCGTCCGGAATGACCTCGCCCTCTTCGCCGAGGGTGCAGGTCACGAGCGTGACGTGGACGCCGTCGGCCGCGTACCGGGCCATGGTGGCGCCATTGTTGATCGACTCGTCGTCGGGGTGCGCGTGCACGAGGAGCAGACGCCGGTCGGGCAGTTCCGTCATGTCACCAGACTAGAACCCTCACGGCGCCCGGCCACAGCTAGAACTTGATGTCACCGATCATGCCCGCGACGTTCGTCGTCAGCTCCGTGATCGTGGGGGCGATGGACGAGCTCGCCAGATAGAAGCCGAGGAGCACGCAGACGACCGCATGCCCGGCCTTCAGGCCGGACTTCTTGATCAGGATGAAGACGATGATCGCGAACAGCACCACGGCGGAGATCGAAAGTGCCACAGCGGTCCTCCTCCAAAGTGATCAGGGGTCAGGTCGCTCCGACCGACTCTTACCCACGCAGCGCAACGAATCATAACTATCCGTCGCCACGCATGAGTCACGCCGAGGGGGCACGGGGGCGACGGGGAGCGCGTGGGGGCGCATCAACCGCTTCCGGTCTAGGGCCTGTCTCCCGGATCCCTCCGTCCGCCCGAAGGGCGGGCCCTGCGGCGTCCGGTGCGTGCTCTCGGCGTGCCGGATGCAGGGCCTCGTACTGGATGTACTTGGCCTTGGGCCCGGTGCGGCGAGAGCGTGCACCAGACGCCGCGGGGCAGGAGGGATCCGGGAGACAGGCCCTAGGCTTCGGGGATGACCTCCGAGACGTACTCCTTCCCCCGTCGGCACGCGCGGACCCAGCGCTTCACGTTGGGTGCGCCGCGGGCGTTCACCGTGGCGCCCGACGGGGAGCGGGTGGTGTTTCTGCGGTCGTCCTCCGGGACCGATCGGGCGAACGCGCTGTGGGTGCTCGACGTGACGAGCGGTCAGGAGCGCGTGGCCGCCGACCCGGCCGTGCTGCTCGGCGGCGCGGCGGAGCATCTGTCGGCGCAGGAGCGCGCACGGCGGGAGCGCAGCCGGGAGGGCGGTGCGGGCATCGTGGGCTACGCGACGGACGCGGCCGCCGAGTTGGCGGCGTTCGCGCTGTCGGGACGGCTGTTCACGGCCGAGCTACGGGCCGGTACCGCGCGGGAACTCCCCGCCCGCGGCCCGGTGCTCGACCCGCGCCCCTCCCCGACGGCCGGCACATCGCCTACGTCGCGCAGGGCGCGCTGCGGATCGTCGGCGCGGAGGGCGAGGACGACCGGGCGCTCGCGTCGCCCGAGTCGGAGACGGTGACCTACGGGCTCGCGGAGTTCATCGCGGCGGAGGAGATGAGCCGGTCGCGCGGCTACTGGTGGTCGCCGGGGTCGGACCGGCTGCTCGTGGCCCGCGCCGACGACGCGGACGTACGGCGCTGGTGGATCGCCGACCCCGCGCACCCGGACCGGGAGCCCGCGCGCAACGCCTATCCGGCGGCCGGTACGCCCAACGCCGAGGTGCGCCTGTTCGCGTACGCCCTCGACGGCACCCGTACCGAGATCAACTGGAACCGGTCGGCCTACCCGTACCTGGCCCGCGTGCACTGGTCGGCGGACGGCGCCCCGCTGATCCTCGTGCAGGCCCGCGACCAGCTCAGCGCGCTCTACCTGGCGGTGGACCCGGACAACGGCTCGACCCGGATGGTGCACGCCGACGAGGACGACCAGTGGCTCGAACTGCTGCCCGGGGTGCCGTCCTGGTCGCCGAGCGGGCAGCTCGTGCGGATCGCCGACGAGGGCGGCGCGCGGGTCCTCGCGGTGGGCGAACGGCCGTTGACCGGGCCGCAGTTGCACGTGCGGGCCGTGCTCGACGTGGGTGACGGGGACGTCCTCGTGTCGGCGTCGGCGGGCGCGGACGCCGAGGCGCCGGAGACCGGCGAGGTGCACGTGTACCGCGTCAACGAACTGGGCGTGCAGCGGCTCACCACCGAGCCCGGCGTCCACTCCGCGGTCCGCTCCGGCGACGTCACCGTCCTCGTATCGGCGACGCTCGACGCCCCCGGCGCGCGGGTGCGCGTGGAGCGCGACGGCAAGCACGTCGCCGAGGTCGTCTCGCACGCCGAACGCCCGCTGTCGGCCCCGCGCGTGACGCTCACCGAGGCGGACGGCATCCCGTGCGCCGTGCTCCTTCCGACCTCGTACGAGGAGGGGGACGGCCCGCTGCCGGTGCTGATGGACCCCTACGGCGGACCGCACGGGCAGCGCGTCGTCGCGGCGCACAACCCGTACCTGACCTCGCAGTGGTTCGCCGACCAGGGCTTCGCGGTGATCGTCGCGGACGGCCGGGGCACGCCCGGCATCTCCCCCGGCCGCGAGAAGTCGGTCCGCGGCGACTTCACGGTGACGCTGGACGACCAGGTCACGGCGCTGCACGCGCTGGCCGAGCGGTTCCCGCTCGACCTGTCCAAGGTGGCGATGCGCGGCTGGAGCTACGGCGGCTATCTGTCGGCGCTGGCCGTGCTGCGCCGCCCCGACGTCTTCCACGCGGGCATCGCGGGCGCGCCGGTGACGGACTGGCGGCTGTACGACACGCACTACACGGAGCGTTACCTGGGCGATCCGGCGACGTCCCCGGACACGTACGCGAAGAGTTCGCTGGTGACGGACGACGGGCTCGCGGAGGCCGCCGACGAGCACCGGCCGATGCTCATCGTGCACGGGCTCGCCGACGACAACGTGGTGGTGGCCCACTCCCTGCGGCTCAGTTCCGCGCTGCTCGCGGACGGGCGCCCGCACGAGGTGCTGCCGCTGTCGGGGGTCACGCACATGACGCCGCAGGAGCAGGTCGCCGAGAACCTGCTGCTGCTCCAAGTCGACTTCCTGAAGCGGTCGTTGAAGCTGGTGTGAACGGCGACCGGGCCGGAGCGACATGGCGCGCTCCGGCCCGGTCTACGGCACCCGCACGGCCGTACGCTGCACACCTTGGTCCGCCCGTATATCGGGACCGGGTCGGCCGAGTTGCCTGTGTGTAAAGGCACGCGTCCCGGCGCGCACCGCCTCATTCGGTCGGCACGACCTGCTTCTCCTCCGCGAAGTGACAGGCCGACGGGTGCTTCGCCGGGCTGTCGCCGATCCGGAAGACGGCGGGCACGGCGAGCAGCGGCACCTCGTCCTCGCAGCGCTGCTGCGCCTTCCAGCAGCGGGTGCGGAAGCGGCAGCCCGAGGGCGGGTTGGCGGGCGAGGGCACGTCGCCGGAGAGGATGATCCGCTCCCGGTGTTCGCGCGCCTGCGGGTCCGGCACGGGCACGGCCGACAGGAGCGCCTGCGTGTACGGGTGCGTCGGGTGGTCGTAGATCTCGGCGTCGGAGCCGATCTCGACGATCCGCCCGAGGTACATCACGCCGACCCGGTCGGAGATGTGCCGCACGATCGACAGGTCGTGGGCGATGAAGACGTAGGAGAGGTCGAACTCGTCCTGGAGCTTGTCCAGCAGGTTGATGACCTGCGCCTGCACCGACACGTCGAGCGCGGAGACCGGCTCGTCGGCGACGATGATCTCCGGGCGCAGCGCCAACCCCCTTGCGATACCGATGCGTTGACGCTGGCCGCCGGAGAACTGGTGCGGATAGCGGTTGATGTACTCGGGGTTGAGGCCGACCACGTCGAGGAGGTCCTGGACCTTCTTCCTGCGGTCCCCCTTCGGCGCGACCTCGGGATGGATCTCGTACGGCTCCCCGATGATGTCGCCGACCGTCATGCGCGGGTTGAGCGAGGTGTACGGGTCCTGGAACACCATCTGGATGTTGCGGCGCACCGCCTTGAGGGCGCGGCCGGAGAGCGTGGTGATGTCCTCGCCCTTGTACTTGATCTGCCCGGCCGTGGGCCGCTCCAGGTTCACCAGCATCTTGGCGACGGTCGACTTGCCGCAGCCGGACTCGCCCACGATGCCGAGCGTCTCGCCGTGCCCGAGGTCGAAGTCCACGCCGTCGACGGCCTTGACCGCGCCGACCTGCTTCTTGATGACGATGCCCCGGGTCAGCGGGTAGTGCTTGACCAACCCCCGTACTTCGAGCAGGGGTTCGTGCCCGGACGCCGAGCCGTTCTTCGCGTACGAGGACTCGGCCTGCGCCTTGTGGAGGAGGTGCTCGGCGATCTCGCCCTCGCGCTTGAGGTCGTCCTTGCTGACGTGTCCGCCGCCTTCAACGGGCCGCATCGATCGTCTCCTTCCAGAAGTGGCAGGCGCTGCGGCGGTCCTCGGAGACCTTCGCGAGCGGGGGGACGTCGGTGCGGCACACGTCCTGAGCCATCGGGCAGCGCGGGTTGAAGGCGCAGCCCGGCGGGATGTTCAGGAGGTTGGGCGGCAGGCCCTTGATGGCGAACAGCTCCTGGCCCTTCTGGTCCAGGCGCGGGATCGACTCCAGGAGGCCCTTGGTGTACGGGTGGGCGGGCGCCTTGTAGATCTCGCGGACGGGCGCGTGCTCGACGATGCGGCCCGCGTACATCACGGCGATCTTGTCGGCGACGTCGGCGACCACGCCCAGGTCGTGCGTGATGAGGATGAGGCCCATGTTGAGCTCGCGCTGCAACTCCGCGAGCAGGTCCATGACCTGGGCCTGGACGGTGACGTCGAGGGCGGTGGTCGGCTCGTCCGCGATGATCAGGTCGGGTTCGAGCGCGAGCGCCATCGCGATCATGATGCGCTGGCGCATACCGCCGGAGAACTGGTGCGGGTACTGGCCGACCCGCTCCTTCGCGGCGGGGATGCGGACCCGGTCCATCAGCTCGACGGCCCGCGCCTTCCCCTCCTTCCTCGACGTCCCCTTGTGGACGACGAACAGCTCGCCGATCTGCTCGCCGACGGAGAGCACGGGGTTGAGGGAGGAGAGCGCGTCCTGGAAGATCATCGCCATCTCGGCGCCGCGGATCTTCCTGCGCTCGTCCTCCTTCAGCTTCAGCAGGTCCCGGCCCTTGAAGAGGATCTCGCCGCCGGCGATCCGGCCCGGCGGCATGTCGAGGATGCCCATGATCGCCTGGGCGGTGACGGACTTGCCGGATCCGGACTCGCCGAGCACGGCGAGCGTCTCGCCCTCGTCGACCGTGTAGTTGACGCCGTTGACGGCCTTGGCGACGCCTTCCCGGGTGCGGAACTCGACGTGCAGGTCACGGACTTCGAGCAACGGCATGGGCGCTACCTCAGCTTGGGGTCGAGGGCGTCGCGCACCGCGTCGCCGAGCATGATGAACGCGAGGACCGTGAGGGCGAGCGCGCCGGACGGCCACAGCAGCATGTGCGGCGCGTTGCGGATGTTCTGCGACGCCGCCGAGATGTCGATGCCCCAGCTCACCGTCGGGGGCTTCAGCCCGACACCGAGGTACGACAGGGTCGCCTCCAGGGCGATGAAGGTGCCCAGGGCGATGGTGGCGACCACGATGACCGGCGCCACGGCGTTGGGTGCCACGTGCCGCAGCAGCATCCGGGTGTTGGAGGCTCCGAGCGCGCGGGCCGCCTGGACGTAGTCGTGCTGCTTGGCGGTGATGACCGAACCGCGGGCGATGCGGGAGATCTGCGGCCAGCCGAGGAGCACCATGAAGCCGATCACCGGCCAGACCGTGCTGCTGGTGATCACCGACAGCAGGACCAGGCCGCCGAGCACCACGGGGATGGCGAAGAAGATGTCCGTGATGCGGGAGAGGACGGCGTCCCACGCCCCGCCGAAGAATCCGGCGAGCCCGCCGAGCAGGCTGCCGAGGAGCGCGACGCCGAGGGTGGCGCACACGCCGACCGTGATCGAGGCCCGCGCGCCGTAGACGGTCCGGGTGTAGACGTCACAGCCCTGGGCGTCGTAGCCGAACGGGTGGCCCGGCTGGGACCCCTGCTGGGCCTTGGCGAGGTCGCACTTGAGCGGGTTGCCCGAGGCGATCAGGGACGGCCAGATCGAGATGATCACCAGGAAGAGGATGACCAGCGCGGAGATGAGGAAGACGGGGTTGCGGCGCAGGTCCCGCCACGCGTCCGACCAGAGGCTGCGCGGGGCGTCGCCGGGGCCCTGACCGCCGCCGGGCCCGGTACCGGTGCCGAGCTCCGCGGCCTCGCTCGCGGCGAGGTCCATCGCGCCACCGGCGCCGGTCGCCGCGATGGCTCCCTGGTTCTCCTGGGGTTCAGGCATAACGGATCCTGGGGTCGAGAACGGAGTAGAGGAGGTCCACGAGCAGGTTCGCCACCAGGAAGACCAGCACCAGGATGGTGGCGAAGCCGACCACCGTCTGGGTGTTCTGTCGCAGGATGCCCTGGTAGAGCTGGTAGCCCACGCCGTGGATGTTGAAGATGCGCTCGGTGACGATCGCTCCGCCCATCAGGGCGCCGATGTCCGTACCGATGAACGTCACCACGGGAATCAGCGAGTTGCGCAGCAGGTGGCGGGTGATGACCCGGCGTCGCGGGAGCCCCTTGGCGACCGCTGTGCGGATGTAGTCGGCGCGGGCGTTCTCGGCGATCGAGGTGCGGGTCAGCCGGGTCACGTAGGCCAGGGAGACCGAGGCCAGCACGATGCCCGGCAGGATCAGCTCGTTGAACGGGGCGTCCGAGGACACCGTGGGCGACACCACTCCCCACTCGATGCCGAAGAGGTACTGGAGCACATAGCCCGTCACGAACGTCGGGATGGCGATCACGATCAGGGTGATCACCAGGACCGAGGTGTCCACCGCGCGGCCCCTGCGCAGGCCGCAGATCACGCCGAGGGTGATACCGACGACGATCTCGAAGAAGATCGCCACGATCGTCAGACGCACGGTCACGGGGTAGGCGCTGGCGAGGAGTTCCGTCACCTTCTGCCCGTTGAACGCGGTCCCGAAGTCGCCGGTGAACACGTTCCCCATGTAGGTGAGGTATTGCTGCCAGACGGGCTTGTCGAGCCCGAACTCCTTCTCCAACTGCGCGGCGGTCGCGGGATCGCACGCCTTGTCGCCGCAGAGGCCCGCGATCGGGTCGCCCATCACGTTGACCATGAGGAACAGAAGCAGCGTGGCCCCGATGAACACGGGGATCATCTGCAACAGTCGCCGGATCACATACCGACCCACCTTGCCTCCATCCCTCGGCCGTCAGGTTCCCAATAGAACCCAAGCGGATAAGTTACGCATCTCAGGACATCGGGGGCGGCATTCCGGCCGTGGACCGGCCGGGCCGCCGCCCCGACGGGGTCAGTTGACCTTGATCTCGTTGTAGACCGGGACGCTGAACGGGTTCAGCGTCACGTTGGAGACCTTGTCCGAGTAGCCGGCGCTGCCGTTCTGGTACCAGAGCGGGATGGCCGCCATGTTGTCCCTGACGACCTCCTGGGCCTGCTGGAAGGTCTTGACCGCGGTCGCCGTGTCGGCCTCGGCGTTCGCCTTGTCGACGAGGGAGTCGAACTCCTTGTTGGACCAGTGGCCGTCGTTGGACGAGGCGTTGGTGTAGTACAGCGGCTGCAGGAAGTTCTGGATGAGCGGGTAGTCCATCTGCCAGCCGGCGCGGAACGGGCCCGTCATCTTCTTGTCGGTGATCTTGTTGCGGAAGTCCGCGAACGTACCGGTGGGCGCGCCGACGCAGGCCTTGTCGTTGTCCAGCGCGTTGTTGATCGAGTTGCAGACCGCGTCCACCCACTCCTTGTGGCTGCCGGTGTCGGCGTTGTACCCGATGGTGACCTGCCCGTTCGGCAGCCCGCCGCCCTCCTTGACCAGCTTCTTGGCCTCGGCCGGGTTGTAGTCGCAGTAGTCGCCGCACAGCCCTTCCTTGTAGCCGCCGTCCGCGCCGAGCACGGGCGAGGTCCAGTCGGTGGCCGGGGTGCGGGTCTTCTCGAAGATCGTCTCGGTGATCTGCTTGCGGTTGATCGCCATCGACAGGCCCTTGCGGACCTTGTCGCTGTCCGCCTTGTTCCAGTCCGAGTCGTAGAACGGGAAGGCGAGCGTCTGGATGATGCCGGCCGGGGTGTTGATGTATCGGCCGCTGAGGTCGTTCTCCACGTTCTTGAGCTGCGAGGCGGGGATGTCGTCGACCAGGTCGAGGTTGCCGGCCGTCAGGTCGGTGTAGGCGGTGTTGTTGTCGGTGTAGACCTTCAGGTCCACGCCGCCGTTCTCCGCCTTGTCGTCGCCCGGGTAGTCGTCCCACTTGCGCAGGGACATCTGGGAGCCCTTTTGGTACGAGTCCACGGTGTACGGGCCGTTGCCGATGGGCTTGCCGACCCACGCGTCGTGGTCGTCGAAGAACGCCTTGGGCAGCGGCGCGAAGGCCGCGTAGCCGAGGGTGTCGGGCCAGGTGGAGAACTTCTGGTTGAGCTTGACCGTGAAGGTGTTGTCACCGGTGACCTTCAGGCCGGAGAGGGTGTCGGCCGACTGGCTGCCGGAGTCCGGGTGCACCTTGTCGTAGCCGTCGATGTACCCGAAGAAGTACGCGTTCTTCTGGTTGTTCTTCAGGCTCGCGCCGTAGTTCCAGGCGTCCACGAAGGACTTGGCGGTGACCTTCTCGCCGTTGGAGAACGTCCAGCCGTCCTTGACGGTGATCGTGTAGTTCGTCTGGTCGGAGGTCTCGATCTTCTCCGCCAGCATGTCCTTGGCCTCGCCGGTCTTCGGGTCGTACCGCTTCAGACCCCGGAAGATCATGTCGAGCACCTTGCCGCCCTGCACCTCGTTGGTGTTGGCGGGTTCGAGCGGATTCTGCGGGTCACCCCACGAGGAGCGCACGACTCCGGAGCCGTCACCACCGCCGCCTCCGCTGTCGCCGCCTCCACCACAGGCCGTCGCCGTGAGTGCGACGGCCACCGCAACAGCGGCCCACTTGGCGTGCGTGGCTCCACGCATGGAGTGCCTCCTCTTCACCGTTCACCTGACACGTACGCCTAAATATCGACCCACACCGGACATATCGCACTCTGGCTACGGCCTTACGGGAACCACGGCCGCGCGGGAAATGCCTCGCGGCGGTCGGGTGCGGCGGGAAATGATCGCCCGATGGTCGACCACGCCTTCGATGACACCCGCCTCGCCCGCCTCTACGACGCCCTGAACCCGTGGGCCCCCTGCGACGACTTCTACCTGGACCTGGTGCGCGGCGCCGGGTCGGTGCTCGATGTGGGGTGCGGTACGGGGGCCCTGCTGATCCGGGCACGCGAGGAGGGGCACGCGGGGCGGCTCGTCGGGCTCGACCCGGCGGCGGGCATGCTCGCCGTGGCGCGCGAGCGGGGCGGATCCTCCGTCGACTGGGTGGCGGGGACGCTGGAGTCGGCGCGGATGGCGGGCGGGTTCGAGCTGGCCCTGATGAACGGGCACGCGTTCCAGGTCTGGGTCGACGACGACGAGATCCGGGCGTCGCTCGCGGCCGTGCGGGAGCTGTCGGGGGCCGGCGGGCGGTTCGCGTTCGAGACGCGGAACCCCGCGGCGCGGGCCTGGGAGTCGTGGACCCCGGACCGCTGGGTGGAGGTGGACGGGGTGCGGGTCACGCACGAGGTGGTCCGTGACTTCGACGGGCGGACCGTCACGTTCACGACGACGTTCGCGTCACCGGCCTGGGCCGCGCCCGAGGTCAGCCGCAGCACGCTCCGCTTCCTGGCACCGGATGAGCTGGACGGGTTCCTCGGCGAGGCGGGGTTCGCGGTGGAGGCGCGGTACGGCGACTTCGACGGCTCCCCGTTCGCCGCGGACAGCCCGGAGATCATCTCCGTCTGCCGGGTGCGGTGAGCGGTGGGGTGGGTGCGTCGCGGGTGCGCGACCGGCCCGCGCCGGCGCCCAGCCGAAAGCACCACGGCCCGGCGCCGGTGACGATGTCACCGGGGCCGGGCCGCAGCCTCGTACGAAACAGACGTCAGGACTTGTCGTCCTCCAGCGCCGCGAGCGCCGGGTCGAGGATGATGTCCTCGGTCCGCTCGACGGTCGGGTCCTCCGGGAAGTGGCAGGCCGTGAGGTGACCGGCCTGGGAGCCGGAGATCTGCACGAGCGGCGGCTCCTCCGTCGCGCACTTGTCCTGCGCCTTCCAGCACCGGGTGCGGAAGCGGCAGCCGGACGGCGGCGAGATCGGCGAGGGCACGTCGCCCTCCAGGCGGATGCGCTCCTTCTTGTTCGCGTCGATGTCCGCGTCGGGCACGGCCGACATCAGCGCGTGCGTGTACGGGTGACGCGGCCGGTTGTACAGGGAGTCGCGGTCCGCGATCTCCACGATCTTGCCGAGGTACATCACCGCGACGCGCTGCGAGAAGTGCCGCACGATCGCCAGGTCGTGCGCGATGAAGACGAACGCGATGCCCATCTCCCGCTGGACCTTCTGGAGAAGGTTGACGACCTGCGCCTGGATGGAGACGTCGAGCGCCGAGACCGGCTCGTCCGCGACGATCAGCTTCGGCTCCAGGGCCACCGCACGGGCGACGCCGATGCGCTGGCGCTGACCGCCGGAGAACTCGTGCGGGAAGCGGTTGTAGTGCTCGGGGCTCAGGCCCACGATCTCCAGGAGTTCGCGGACCCGCTTCTCACGGCCCCCGGGCGGGTTGATGCCGTTGATCTCCATCGGGCCGGAGATGATCGTGCCGACCGTCTGGCGCGGGTTCAGCGACGCGTACGGATCCTGGAAGATCATCTGGATCTCGGACCTGATGGGCGCCAGCTGCCGCCGGTTGGCCTTGCTGATGTCCTGGCCCTTGTACGTGATCGTGCCCTGCGTGGGCTCGTACAGGCGGGTCAGGAGACGGCCCGTCGTCGACTTGCCGCAGCCGGACTCGCCGACCAGGCCGAGGCTCTCGCCGGCGTAGACCTCGAAGTCCAGGCCGTCGACGGCCTTGACCGCGCCGACAGTGCGCCGGATCGGGAAGCCGCCCTTGATCGGGAAATGCTTGTGCAGGTCGCGGACCTGGAGGAGCGGCGTGGCGTCGCCGTCCCGCTGCTCAGGGATCGCCGCGTCGGCGACCGCTGTGGTCGTGCTGTTGTTCTCACTCATGGTCATGCCCCAGTCGCCGGTTTCAGCTCAGCCCAGCCGGGGCTGAATCGTGTCGATGAACACCTGCTGCTTCTGGTCCGCCGTCAGGTGGCAGGCAGAGCCGCGGCCCACCGGAAGCACCGGACGCTCGCCCGAGCAGCGCTCACCGCTCACCTTGTCGGTGAAGGTGCAGCGCGGGTGGAACGGGCAGCCGGACGGCGGGTTGAGCAGCGACGGCGGCGAGCCGGGGATCGGCAGCAGCGGCTCGTTGACGTCCGAGGACAGACGCGGCATCGAGCTCAACAGACCCCAGGTGTAAGGGTGCTGAGGCGACTTGAGCACCTCGCGGGTGCTGCCGCGCTCGACGGCGCGGCCCGCGTACATCACGAGGATGTCGTCGGCCATGTTCGCGACCACACCCAGGTCGTGGGTGATCATGATGATCGCGGAGCCGAACTCCTGCTGCAGGTCCTTGAGCAGGTCGAGGATCTGCGCCTGCACCGTCACGTCGAGAGCCGTGGTCGGCTCGTCGGCGATCAGCAGCTCGGGGTTGCACGCCAGCGACATGGCGATCATGGCGCGCTGGCGCATACCGCCGGAGAACTGGTGCGGGTAGTCGTCGACGCGCTGCTTGGGCTGTGGGATGCCGACCTTGCCCAGCATCTCGATGGCCCGGTCCCGGGCCTCCTTCTTGGAGGCGCCGGTGTGCTTGCTGTACGGCTCGGCGATCTGCCGGCCCACCGTGTAGTACGGCGAGAGCGCGGTCAGCGAGTCCTGGAAGATCATCGCCATCTTGTTGCCGCGAAGTCGCTCCATCTCGGATTCCGAGGCGGTGAGCAGCTCCTTGCCATCGAGGACGATCTCGCCGTCGATGGTGGTGTTCTTCTTGTTGTGCAGGCCCAGCACGGTCAGGTTGGTGACCGACTTGCCGGAACCCGACTCGCCGACGATGCCGAGCGTCTTGCCGCGCTCGAGGTCGAAGGAGAGGCCGTCCACCGCCTTGACGGCGCCGTCCTCGGTGGAGAACTGCACCCGCAGGTCGCGTACCGAGAGGAACGCCTCGGAACCGGTCGGGGCCGGGGCGTCCTCGGGCTTGGTGAGTGTGGTCACGGGGGTTCTCCTAGGACAGGCGCACGCGCGGGTCGATCACGGCGTACAGGGCGTCCACGACGACATTGCAGATGATGATGAAGGCGGCACTGATCAGCATGACGCCCATGAGGACCGGCAGGTCCTTGTTCGTCACCGATTCGATGGCCAGGCGGCCGAAGCCCGCGAGGCCGAAGGTCAGCTCGGTGACCATGCCACCGCTGAGCAGGGCGGCGATGTCCATACCGATGATGGTGATGATCGGGATGAGCGAGCCGCGCCAGGCGTAGCGGAAGAAGACGTAGCGGCTGCTCATGCCCTTGGCACGGGCAGCTCTCACATGCTCTTCCTGAAGCTGTTCGATCATCGAGGAGCGGGCCATGCGGGTGTAGTTGGCCGTGAAGATCGTGGCCATGACGACCCAGGGGATCAGCAGGCCCGCGAACCACGCTCCGGGATTCTCGGTGATCGGCGTGTACTTGGGCTTGTCCAGCCAGCCTGTGCTGTAGACGAAGATGCCGAGCACGATCGGGCCGAGGAAGTAGATCTGGAAGGAACTGGTCACCAGCGAGGCGCCGCTGAAGAGCTTGTCCAGCCAGGTACCGCGGAAGCGGGCGGCCATCAGGCCGGCGCCGAGACCGGCGATAAGGAAGACGACGAGGCCACCGACCGTGAGGGAGACCGTCAGCGGAAGACGGTCCATCATGGTGTCCCACACCATCTGGTTGTTGCGGAACGAGACGCCGAAGCACGGCGCGTCGCAGTGGCCCACCGGGAAGTCGCGTCCGGCGAAGATCCCCACCAGGTAGTGCCAGTACTGGACCGGCACCGGGTCGTCGAGGCCGAGGTTCTTATGGATGATGTCGAGCGCGGCCTTGGTGCAGTTCTTGCCGCACGCGAGCGTCGCCGGGTCCTGTGGGATGGCGAAGTACATGAAGAACGTGAAGGCGCTGATCAGCAGAAGGATGAGTGCTGCGCCAGACGTCCGGCGTATGAGAAATCGAAGCATCGCAAAAAGCTGCTCTCAGGACGGCGGCGGTGGGGAGGCCAGGAGGGGTCCGGCGGCCCGGGGGTGAAGGCTCCGCCGCGCCTTCACCCCCGGGAACTGCCTTTAGCTGGTTACTTCTTGAGGTAGATCGTGGTCGGGTCGGTGTAGCTGACCACCTGGCCGTAGCGCAGGCCACCCACGTTCGAACCGGCGATCTGGAACACCTTGGTGTAGTAGATCGGAGCAGCCGGGTTGATCTTCTCGGAGATGTACTTCGAGAGCTTCGCGTACTCGGCGGCGCGCTCGTCGGCGTCGGCGATCTTCTGGATGCGGCCGAGCTCCTCGTTCACGTGCTTGTCGTTCGTGTGCGAGTAGTTGGACGCGCCGTCCTGGATCTGGGCACCGTCGAAGGAGGGCGGGAAGACGGTGTTGCCGTCGGCCCAGTCCTGGCCCCAACCGGTCATGTAGAGGTCAAAGCCGTTCTTGACCTTGCCCATCTGCTCGTACCACGTGGCCTGGTCGACTTCCTTCTTCTGGATGTCGAGGCCGATCTTCTCCAGGTTGTTGATGATCAGGTTCGCCTGGGTGGTACGGACCGGCGTGTTGGCGTACGCGTAGACGAGCTTCTTGCCCTCGGCGCCCGCCTCCTTGATGAGCTTCTTCGCCTTCTCGATGTCACCGTTCGGCTTCTTGACGCGGTCGAACGGGTCGTACGTCTTGTCGAAGCCCGGGGTGGTGGGCGACATCAGCGACGTGGCCGCGTCACCGCCGTAGGCACCACCGTCGGCGCGGGCGGCCGAGGTGGCCGGGATCGCGAGGGCGATGGCGTCACGGATCTTCTTGTCCTTGACGCGGTCCATGTTGAAGTTCAGCTGCCACACGTACGGGGCGTAGCCCTGGATCGTGCGCTTCATCACGGCCTTGTCGGACGTGATCTTCTGAAGCTGCGTGGCGTCGACCTGACCGGTGAACATGATCGCGTTCTTCGCGTCACCGCGGTCGGCCAGGATCGTCTTCGTCTGGTCGGCCTTGTCGTGGTTGAACTCGATGTTCCAGCCGTCGACGTAGGCGTGACGCAGCGGGTCGGTCTTCTCGTCCCAGTTGTCGTTGCGGACCAGGGAGAGCGACTTGCCCGACTTGTACGAGGCGACCTTGTACGGGCCCGTGGAGACGGGAGCCTGGTCGTACTTCTGCTTCGTGTCCGTCTTCTCGGGCACGACGGAGTAGGCGGCCATGGCGAGCGCCTGCGGCACGTCGGTGTGCGCCTCGAGGAAGTGGAACGTGATGGTCTTGTCGTCCGGGGTGTCCAGGACGGACTTCGGCAGGTGCTTGCCCTTGTACGGGCCCTTGTAGGCCTCGCGGTACTTGGTGCCCGCGCCCGACAGCCACTGCTGGATGTAGGTCGGACCGTCCGTCAGGAACGGGTCGTAGAGCCGCTCGATGGAGTGACGGATGTCGCCCGACGTGATGACGTGGCCGTTCTGGTCCTTGACGCCGTCCTTCAGCGTGAAGGTCCAGGTCTTGCCGCCGTCCGAGGACTTGCCCGGGTCGGTGGCGAGGTCGCCGACGACCGTCTGGTTGCCCTCGGCGTCCTCGGTGTACGTGGTCAGGCCACGGTAGAGGAGCTTGGCGAGCATGCCGGCGTCGGAGACGTAGATCTGCCCCGGGTCCAGGTGCGAGAAGTCCGCCTCCTGGTAGACCTGGACGGTGCCGCCCTTCTTGGCACCGGCGACGGGCTTGGCCGGACCGACCGAGTCCTGGGCGGTGCCCATGGCGACCGGCTTGGCCTGGGCCTTGGCGTCCTCCTGGGACTTACCGGCCGGCTTCTTGCTGTCGTTGCTGCCACTGCTGCAGCCGGTCAGAGCGAGGGCGCCGACGGCTGCCGCGGCGACCGTTGCCTGCGCCGTGCGCGATCGAAGGATGCTCATGGAGTTGAGTCCACCTGCCTGTGAGTAGTGATCCTTTGGTGCTGCCTGGCGCATCCGGATGGTCCCCCCGGTGCCCGGGTGGCAGCTAACCCCCTGGTGGTGCCGGTTCAGCGTCCGGTCTTGGGATCGAACGCGTCCCGAACCGAGTCACCGAGGAGGTTGAACGCCACGAAGAAGACGACCATGGCGACACCCGGGAAGAACATGTAGGTCGGGTCCTGCTCGTAGATCTTCGCGGCGGTGGCGAACATCAAGCCCCAGTCGGGAGTGGGGTCTTGGTAGCCGACGCCGACGAAGGAGAGGAAGGCGACCGAGAGGATGGTGCTGGGGAGGAGGTACGTGCCCTGGACGATGATCGGCGTGACCAGGTTGGGCAGCAGCTCCTTGCGGATGATCCGCCACGGCGTGGCGCCCGCGACCTTCGCCGCCTCGACGAACTCCCGCTCGCGCAGCGACATCGTGACGGCGCGCACCAGACGGGACAGGCTCATCCAGGTGAGCATCCACATGACACC